>DASWTI010000189.1:0-15021 GCA_036402215.1 Pseudonocardiaceae bacterium | reverse complement strand
CACCTCGGAGCCGGCGACCCGGGAGCCCACCGCCTCGGAACCCGCCCCGGCGTTGGCAACCCGGGAACCGGCCGCCCCGGGGTCCGCCCCCGCGTCGGACCCCCGCGCGCCGCGAGAACCAGCCGGCGGCGAGTCCGCGGCGGAGCGGCCGTCGAGCGCCCAGACCGGCTGAACGCCGCCCCTGGCAGACTGCGCCGGGTGCCCACCACCGCGTCCGCAGCCCTGTTCCAGCGCGCCGCCGAGCTGATCCCCGGCGGCGTGAACTCCCCGGTCCGCGCCTTCGCGGCCGTCGGCGGCACGCCCCGCTTCATGGTGCGCGGCGAGGGCGCGCACCTGGTGGACGCCGACGGCAACCGCTACGTCGACCTGGTGTGCTCGTGGGGGCCGATGATCCTGGGGCACGCCCACCCGGCCGTGGTGGAGGCGGTGCGCGCGGCCGCCGGGCACGGCCTGTCCTTCGGCGCGCCGACCGAGCGCGAGGTGGAACTCGCCGAGCTCCTTGTGCGGCGCGTGGAGCCCGTGCGGCAGGTTCGCCTGGTCAGCTCCGGCACCGAGGCGACCATGTCGGCGGTCCGCCTGGCCCGTGGCTTCACCGGCCGCACCAAGGTCGTCAAGTTCGCCGGCCACTACCACGGCCACGTGGACGCCCTGCTCGCCGCGGCCGGCTCCGGTGTGGCCACGTTCGGCCTGCCCAGCTCGCCCGGCGTGGTGGGCGCCACCGACACGATCGTGCTGCCGTACAACGACCTGGAGGCGGTGGGCGCCGCGTTCACCGTGCACGGCCACGAGATCGCCTGCGTCATCACCGAGGCCGCCGCCGGCAACATGGGCGCCGTGCCGCCGCTGCCCGGGTTCAACGCCGGGCTGCGCGCGCTGTGCCACGAGCACGGCGCGCTGCTGATCATGGACGAGGTGATGACCGGGTTCCGGGTGAGCCCGTCCGGCTGGCACGGCCTGGAGGGCGTGGACGGCGACCTCTACACGTTCGGCAAGGTCATGTCCGGGGGCCTGCCGGCCGCCGCGTTCGGCGGCCGCGCGGACGTGATGGCCCTGCTCGCCCCGGCCGGCCCGGTCTACCAGGCGGGCACCCTGTCCGGGAACCCGGTCGCCGTGGCCGCCGGCCTGGCCACGCTGCGGGCCGCCGGCCCCGAGGTGTACGCCGCCCTCGACGCCAACGCCCGCCGGGTCGGCGACCTGATCACCGCGGCCCTCACCCGTGAGGGCGTAGCGCACCGCGTGCAGTACGCCGGCAACCTGCTGTCGGTGTTCTTCACCGAGGCGCCTGTCACCGACTACGCGGCTGCCCAGGCGAGCGCCACCTGGCGCTTCCCCGCGTTCTTCCACGCCCTGCTCGACCACGGCGTCTACCCGCCGCCCAGCGCCTACGAGGCCTGGTTCGTCTCCGCCGCCCTCACCGACGCCGATCTCGCCACCCTGGAGGCCGCCCTCCTCCCCGCCGCCCGCGCCGCCGCCGAAGCGATCCCGCCGACGTAGCACCCATGTGCTCGGCCGCGTGATGCAGGTGGACATCGAGGCTCCGATCGCCGAATCGGCAAGCCGGATCCCGGAGCCCGGGCTGCGCACCCTGGACGCCATCCATCTGGCGACGGCCGTGATGCTCAAGGACGAACTCGACGGGTTGCTGACGTACGGCAAGCGGCTGGCGGAGGCTGCGGCCGGGCGGGGGATTCCGGTGGTCGCACCGGCGTGACCTGGGGCACACCGGGCGGCCAGGGGCGAGGTCCGGGGCCGGGCTGACCTACGCTCGGACGACGTGAGAGCAAGCGTGGGGGCGTCGTGACCAGGACCGTCGTGCACCTGCTTCGCCACGGGGAGGTGCACAACCCCGAGGGCCTGTTGTACGGCCGCCTGCCCGGATACCGGCTGTCCGACGCCGGCCGGCACCAGGCGAAGATCGTCGCGGGGCACCTCGCCGACCACGACGTGACGCAGGTGATCTCCTCGCCGCTGCAGCGAGCCCAGGAGACCGCGGCCCCGCTGGCCGACGACCACGGCCTGCAGATCCTCACCGACGACCGGCTGATCGAGGCGGGCAACCGCTTCCAGGGTCTCAAGGTCGCCGTGGGCGACGGCGCGCTGCGGGCGCCGCAGCACTGGCCCAAGCTCTACAACCCGTTCCGCCCGTCCTGGGGCGAGGCCTACCTGCAGATCGCGCACCGCATGCTGGCCGCGGTGCACCGCGCGCGCGGGCTGGCCGCCGGCCACGAGGCCGTGTGCGTCTCGCACCAGCTCCCCATCTGGACGCTGCGCCGCTACCTGGAGGGCCGCCGGCTCTGGCACGACCCCCGGCGCCGCCAGTGCTCGCTGGCCAGCCTCACCAGCCTGGTCTTCCACGACGAGCAGCTCGACCACATCGTCTACACCGAGCCGGTGGGCCAGACCGATCCGAGGGTGACCGGGGCATGAGGGCGCTGCTGCTGGTCGCGGCGCTGCTGCTGACGACGGCGGGCTGCGCGACCGGGAACGACGCGGTCGCCGTCGGCGGTACGTTCGAGTTCGTCTCGCCGGGCGGGCAGACCCGGATCTTCTACGACCCGCCGCAGGACCGCGGCACCGTCACCGGCCTGAAGGGCGACGACCTGCGGGCCGAGGGGACCACGATCGGGCTCGACGACTACCGGGGTCAGGTCGTGGTGCTCAACCTCTGGGGCTCCTGGTGCGGCCCGTGCCGCTCCGAGGCCGACGACCTGCAACGGGTCGCGGACGCCATGAAGGACCAGGGCGTCACGGTGCTCGGGGTCAACGTCAAGGACGGGCGGCAGGCCGCGCTCGACTTCATGAACGACCGAAGCCTCACCTGGCCGTCCATCCACGACTTCCCCGGCCGTTCGCTGCTGGCGCTCAAGGGCTACCCGCGCAACACGGTGCCCTCCACGATCGTGCTCGACCGGCAGCACCGGGTGGCCGCCATCTTCCTCACCGAGCTGCTCGACGCCGACCTGCTGCCCGTCGTGGAGCGGGTGGCGGCCGAGGCGTGAGCGGCCGGGCCATACCCTGGTCGGCGTGGGCTTGTCCGATCTGGCGATCTCCGGCCCGCTGCTGCTGGCAGTGCTGGTCGCGGTGGCGGCCGGCGCGGTGAGTTTCGCGTCCCCCTGCGTGCTGCCGCTGGTGCCGGGGTACCTCGGCTACCTCGCGGGCCTGGTGGGCGGCGAGGAGCGTCGCCGCCGCGTGGTCGGGGCGACGCTGCTGTTCGTCCTCGGCTTCACCGCGGTGTTCGCCGCCGGCGTGCTCGTGGTGCTGGGCATCTCCGACGCGCTGCTGCGCAACGAGGAACTGCTGCAACGGGTGGGCGGCGTGGTGACCATCGGCATGGGCCTGGTGTTCGTCGGGCTCGTCCCGGCGCTGCAACGGGACCTGCGGCCGCACCGGGTGCCGGACGCCGGCCTGCTCGGCGCCCCGCTGCTCGGCGCGGTGTTCGGCCTGGGCTGGACGCCGTGCCTCGGCCCCACGCTGACCGGCGTGGTCGCGGTGGCCACCGGCACCGAGGTCGGCGGCACCCTCGGCCGTGGCGTGCTGCTCGTGCTCGCCTACTGCCTGGGCCTGGGCCTGCCGTTCGTGCTGCTGGCCGTCGGTGCCCGCCGCGCGGTGCGGGCCCAGCAGTGGCTGCGGCGGCACGTGCGCGGCGTGCAACTCGCCGGCGGCGCCATGCTGATCGTGGTGGGCCTGCTGCTGGTGACCGGCCTCTGGGGCGAGCTGGTGACGCTGATGCGCGGCCCGATCAGCGGATTCGAGACCCCGCTGTGAGCGTCCTCGCGCCGCTGCGCAACACCTGGCGCGGCCTCACCAGCATGCGCACCGCGCTCATCCTGCTGTTCCTGCTGGCGCTCGCCGCGCTGCCCGGCGCGCTGCTGCCGCAGTACGACCTGAACCCCGAGACTGTCGCCCGGTACAAGACCGAGCACCCGGTGATCGCGCCGGTGCTCGACCGGCTGGGCTTCTTCGACGTGTTCTCCTCGGTGTGGTTCGCCGCGATCTACCTGCTGCTGTTCGTCTCCCTGGTGGGCTGCCTGGTGCCGCGCACCGCCGACCACCTGCGCGGCCTGCGCGCCGAGCCGGTGGCCACGCCGCGCAACCTGGCCCGGCTGCCGCACCACGCGCGCGCGACCACGGCGACCGCGCCCGGCGAGGGGGTGACCGCGGCCCGGGCGCGGCTGCGCGGCTGGCGGATCGCCACGCGGGTGGAGGCGTCCGGGGCGCACACCGTCTCCGCCGAGAAGGGTTACCTGCGCGAGGCCGGCAACCTGGTGTTCCACTTCGCGCTGCTGCTGCTGCTCGTCGCCTTCGCCGTCGGCAAGCTCTTCGGCTACGAGGGCCAGGTGATCGTGCTGGCCAACGGCGGCCAGTTCTGCAACTCCGGGCTCTTCGCCTACGACTCGTTCAAGCCGGGCAGCGCGGTGGACGGCACCGAGCTCGACCCGTTCTGCCTGCGGGTCGACGGCTTCACGGCGGAGTACGAGCAGAACCGGCAGGCCCGCTCGTTCAGCGCCGACGTGGCCTACCAGCAGGGCGCCGCGCTGGACACCGGCGAGTGGACCGGGACCACGCTGCGGGTGAACCACCCGGTGCGGCTCGACGGGGAGCGCGTCTACCTGCTCGGCCACGGCTACGCGCCGCGGTTCACCGTGACCTTCCCGGACGGCCAGCAGCGCACCGACGCCATCCAGTGGCGCACCGTGGACCAGTCCACGCTGCTCTCCGAGGGCGCCACCAAGTTCGACCCGCCCGGCGTCACCGACCCGGCGCAGCGCCGAACCCGGCAGCTCGCCGTCACCGGCCTGTTCGCGCCGACCGCGTTCTTCGACGGCGCGCTGCTCACCTCGATCTTCCCGGAGCCGCGCGACCCGGCCGTCGCGGTCGACGTGCTGCGCGGCGACCTCGGCAACGACTCCGGCCGAGGTCAGTCGATCTTCTCGGTGGACCGGTCGATGGTGGACTCCGGGCGGCTCACCCGCGTGGCCAGGGAGAACCTGCGTCCCGGCGAGGACCTGACCCTGGACGACGGCACCACCGTGCGCTTCGACGGCGTGGAGCAGTGGATCGCCATCCAGGTGTCGCACGACCCCGCCCAGGAGTGGGTGCTCGTGGCCGCGGTGCTCGTGCTGGCCGGGCTCGGGTTGTCGCTCTCGGTCAAGCGGCGGCGCTTCTGGGTGAGGGCCGCCCCGGGTGCGGACCCCGCCGCTGACGGCCGTACGGTTGTCGAGGTCGGCGGGCTCGCCCGCACGGACCAGGCTGGATACGGCGAGGAGTTCACCCGGCTGGCCGCCGAGGTACTGCGGACCGTGGAGGCCGTCGCGGCCGACGAGGCCCCGGCCCACCCACCGCCCGCGTCCGTCGCGGCCGGGGACGGCGGCGGGACGCCCGAGGGAAGGGACAGCGAATGAACGTCGACGCCACCCTGGCCGGTTACAGCGACTGGTGCTTCGCCGGCGCCGTGGTGGTCTACGTGCTGGCGCTGCTGTTGCACGGCGCCCAGTTCGCGGTCGGCCGGCAGGGCGGCACGCGCCGTCGCGAGCTCGTCCCGGCCGGCGCGGTGGAGGGTTCGGCGAGGCCGCGGGTCACCGTCGTCCCGGACGGCCCGCACGCGAACGTCCACCCGCTGCCCGGCCCGATCGAGCCGTCCACCGGGCGCACCGGGCGCTGGGGCCGGATGGCCGTCGCGCTCACCGTGCTCGGTGCCCTCGTGCACCTGGCCTCGCTGGTGCTGCGCGGTCTCGCGGTCGAACGCGTGCCGTGGGGCAACATGTACGAGTTCGGCTCGGCGATCTGCCTGGCCGCGGTGGTGTCCTGGCTGGTCATGGTCCGCCGGCACGACGTCGCCCGGCTGGGCGTGTTCGTGCTGCTGCCGATCGTGCTGCTGATGTTCGTCTCCGGCACGCTGCTCTACACGCAGGCCGCGGCCCTCACCCCGCCGTTGCGCTCCTACTGGATCGTCATTCACGTCGGCACGATCTTCATCGCCAGCGGCATGCTGCTGGTGGCCGGCATGGCCAGCGTCGGGTACCTGCTGCGCACGGCCCACGCGACGAACCCGGCGCGCTTCGCCGGCATCGCCGCCCGGCTGCCCGAGGAGGGCGTGCTCGACCGGCTGGCCTACCGGGTCACCGTCGCGGCCTTCCCGGTCTTCACGTTCGCGATCATCACCGGCGCGGTGTGGGCGGAGACCGCCTGGGGCCGCTACTGGGGCTGGGACCCCAAGGAGACGGTCGCCCTGGTCTGCTGGGTGATCTACGCCTGCTACCTGCACGCCCGGGCGACGGCCGGCTGGCGGCGCGGCGCGGCCTGGGTGAACGTGCTCGGCTTCGCCGGGGTCATCTTCAACCTGTTCTTCGTCAACCTGGTGGTCACCGGACTCCACTCCTACGCGGGCGTGGGCTGAGCGGAACCTCGGGCCGGCGGATACCGTCGAGCCGGAGTGCACAGGAAAGGAAGTCGCTGGTGACCGGACGGCACGAGGAGCCCGGCATGCGCCCCGAGGCCCAGTGGTACCCGCCCGGCGAGGAGCCGGCACAGCACGCGGCGCAGCAGGCGGCGCAGCAGGCGGCGCAGCAGGCCCCGCCCGCGCCGCAGCCTCCGCAGCAGTGGCAGGGTGGCCAGGACGGTCCGTCGGGGCCGCAGCAGCTGCCGCCGGACTACGGCCGTCCGCACGGCGACTACGGACCCGAGCCCGGCTCCTCCGGCCCGTACCCCGTGGACCAGCAGCACGTCCAGCCGCACGTCCAGCCGCCGCCGCCCGCCCGCCCCGGCCCGCACGGCGCCGCCCAGCACCAGGGACCGCAGCACCAGGGACCGCACCAGCAGGGGCCGCAGTCCGGCCCGTACCGGGTGGACCCCGGCGCCTACGCCGAGCAGCCGCCCGGCGGTCCGTCCGGGCCGCACCGCGTCGAGCAGCACCCGTCGGGCCCGTACCGCGTGGAGCAGCACGGTCCGTACCACCAGCAACCGCCCCCCGCGCAGCCGTTCCACCAGCAGCCGTACGCCCAGAACCCCACCCGCGAGGCCATGGGCGGCGACCTCTCCTCGGCGCAGCTGCTGCGCCAGACCCGGCGCGCGCCGCAGTCCGGCTGGCGGCGCGCGGTGTACGTCGCCACCGGCCACGCGCTGAACCTCGGCGAGAGCCCGGCCGACCGGGTGCGGCGCGAGCTCATCGGACGGATCAACCAGCCGCTCATGGGCTGCTACAAGATCGCCATGCTGAGCCTCAAGGGTGGCGTCGGCAAGACCACGACCACCACGTCGCTGGGCTCCACGTTCGCCTCGCTGCGCGGCGACCGGGTGATCGCCGTGGACGCCAACCCGGACCGCGGCACGCTGTCGCAGAAGATCCCGCTGGAGACCACGGCCACCGTGCGGCACCTGCTGCGCGACGCCCAGCGCATCCGCCGCTACGCCGACGTCCGCGCGTACACCTCGCAGGGCCCGTCGCGGCTGGAGGTGCTGGCCAGCGAGCAGGACCCCGCCGTGTCAGAGGCGTTCAGCGAGGAGGACTACCGGCGCACGGTCAACCTGCTGGAGCACTTCTACAACGTGGTGCTCACCGACTGCGGCACCGGGCTCATGCACTCCGCGATGAAGGGCGTGCTCGACCTCGCCGACTCGCTCGTCGTGGTGTCCTCGGGCTCCATCGACGGCGCGCGCTCCGCGTCCGCCACGCTCGACTGGCTGGACGCCCACGGCTACCGGCTGCTCGTGGCCCGCTCGGTGGCCGTGATCAACTCGGTGCGGCCGCGCTCCGGCAAGGTGGACCTGGACAAGGTGACCGAGCACTTCGCGGCGCGCTGCCGCGCGGTGTGCCGCATCCCGTTCGACCCGCACCTGGAGGAGGGCGCCGAGGTCGAGCTCGACCAGCTGCAGGCGCCCACCCGGCTGGCGTTGCTGGAGCTCGCCGCCACCGTGGCCGACGACTTCCCGCAGGCCGGCCGCCGCGGTCAGCAGTACTGAGCGGGGCCGGGATCAGTCGTCGTCGCGGCGTTCGCCGAGGCGGCGCAGGAAGTCCGGGTCGTCGTCCGGCGGGATGATCCGTGGCGCGTGGCCGGGCCTGTGCCGGTTGCCGACAGCCGCCCACAGCACCGCGGCGACCGTGACGGCACCGATCAGTGCCAGCAGGTACAGCACCGCGTAGCCACCTCCTCGGGCTTTCATCGCTACACCATGCACAGTAGCCGTCCGCGCGTACCGGTGTCGCCGTAGGCTGCGGGTCATGGACGGGGTCGACCGGCGCATCATCGCCGCGTTGCGCAGCCACGGCCGGGCCACCTACGCGGAACTCGGCAGGCAGGTGGGCCTGTCCGCGTCGGCGGTGCACGAGCGCGTGGGCAAGCTGGAGGCATCCGGCGTGATCGTCGGGTATCACGCGGTCGTGGACCCCCGCACGGTCGGGCTGGGGGTCACCGCCCTCATCGGCATCCAGCCCACCGAGACCGGCGACGACGACGTGATCGCCGCCGAGCTGGCCGCGCTCAGCGAGGTCGAGTCCTGCTACGCGGTGGCCGGCGACGAGGCATTCATCGTCAAGGTCCGGGTACCCACGGTGGACGACCTCGAACGCTGCCTCGGCCGGCTGCGCCGCATCGAGGGCGTCGCCCGCACCCGTACGACCGTCGTCCTGTCCACCCGATTCGAGGGCCGACCCAACACCCCGGGGGTGACCGACCCATGAGCCGCAACCTTGTCGTCTACACGGCCCTGCGTCTGGCCATGCTGGTGGTGGTCGCCGCCGTGCTGATGGTGGCCGGGGTGCCCGCCCTGGTCGCCGTGCTGATCGCCCTGGTCGTCACCTTCGCGCTGTCGCTCGTGCTGTTCCGCGACCTGCGCGGACGGCTGGACGCCGACCTGGCCGGCGCCAGGGCCCGCCGCCGCGCCGAGCGCGACCGCCTCCGCACCGCCCTGCGCGGTGAGGGTGACGGCGACGCCAGGGGCGCCGAGTCGTGACCGTCGTCGACCGGTGGTGCGGCCGCGACCGCCGGTGGGTCGACGAGGCGGTCCGGGTGATCGAGGCGGACGCCAACCGCAGCGCCGACACCCACCTGCTGCGCTACCCGCTGCCCGCGCGCTGGCGGGTCGACCTGTACCTCAAGGACGAGTCGACGCACCCCACCGGCAGCCTCAAGCACCGGCTCGCCCGCTCGCTGTTCCTGTACGCGATCTGCAACGGCTGGGTGGGCGCCGGCACCACGGTGATAGAGGCGTCCTCCGGGTCCACCGCGGTCTCCGAGGCCTACTTCGCCCGGCTGCTCGACCTGCCGTTCGTGGCCGTCATGCCGCGCTCCACCAGCGCGGAGAAGATCGCCCTGATCGAGGCGCAGGGCGGCCACTGCCACCTGGTGGACGACCCTGGCCGCATCTACGAGGAGTCGCGTCGGCTGGCCGACGAGTGCGGCGGCCACTACATCGACCAGTTCACGCACGCCGAGCGGGCCACCGACTGGCGCGGCAACAACAACATCGCCGAATCGATCTTCCAGCAGCTGGAGCTGGAGCGGTTCCCGGTGCCGCACTGGATCGTGACCGGGGCCGGCACCGGCGGAACCTCGGCGACCATCGGCCGCTACGTCCGCTACCGCCAGCACGACACCCGGCTCGCCGTCGTCGACCCCGAGCACTCGGTGTTCTTCGACGCCTGGAAGGCGGGCGACCCGTCGCTGACCGGGCGCCGCGGCTCGCGCATCGAGGGCATCGGACGGCCACGCGTCGAGCCGTCGTTCGTCGGCCAGGTGATCGACCGCATGGTGAAGGTGCCGGACGCGGCGTCCGTCGCCACCATCCGGTACGTCGAGGGCGTGCTCGGCCGTCGCGTCGGCGGCTCCACCGGCACCAGCCTGTGGGGCGCCTTCGGCATCATCGCCGAGATGCTGCGGGCCGCCGAGTCCGGCAGCGTCGTGACGCTGCTGTGCGACGGCGGTGAGCGCTACGCCCACACGTACTACGACGACGGCTGGGTCGCCGAGCAGGGGCTCGACCTGGCCGGCCCGGAGGCCACGCTCGCCAAGTTCCACGCCACCGGCGAGTGGGCGCTCTGAGCCCGTCGGCCGTCCGGCGCGGTGCCGTGCGTGGCGTGACCGGTCGTGGGAACCTGCGGGCCCGCCGCCGCGTCCGACCGGCACATCCGTGCCCTTACCCCGACGGGAAGTCCGCCGATGAGTCAGTTCGACGTCAAGCCCGAGGAGCTGCGGGAGTACGCGCAGTACATGCGCGAGCTGTCCAGCTCCTTCAGCGACATCACCCGCTTCATCCAAGGCCAGGGGTGCGACACCAGCGGGCTGCTGGGCCTGCTGTCGATCCTGACCTCGCCGCTGACCGCCATCGGCGGCATCGTCTCCGGCGCGCTGGGCGTCGGGCTGGACCGGCTGCAGGGCTCGGCCGACGGGCTGCAGCGCGCGGCGGACGACTACGAGGAGACCGACCGGGCCAACGCGGCCGTCTCCGATGCCACCATCATGCCGTTCATCCCCGAGTCGGTCGGAGACAACTGATGGCGTACACGGACACCAACCCGGTCAGCACGCTGCTGCGCACCCCGACCGCCAACTCCGGGGGCATCGAGTCGCTGGTGGCCAACGCCAGCCCTCAGGTGCAGGTGGTCGACTGGATCTTCAAGATGGTCACCGGCAAGAGCCTGGTGCAGACCATCATCGAGCCCATCGCCGGTGACTGGAGCCGCATCGCGGCCAACGGCGAGGCCTGGCGCTCGGCGAGCCAGGGCATCGTGGCGATCGCCGAGAACCTCAGCGGCAACGTGCCCCAGCTGCAGAACAACTGGAGCGGCGCCGCCTCCGACTCCTTCGCCAACCACATCACGAGCGTGTGGGACCAGGCGCTGCGGGCGCAGGCGGAGCTGACCGAGCTCATCGGCAAGGGCCTCGACACCATCGCCGAGGAGGGCAAGAAGCTCGTCGACCAGATCATGGCCGAGCTCGAGAAGCTGGTGAACAAGCTGATCGAGGCCATCGCGGTGATCTGGGTGCCGTTCGCCGGCTGGGCCCGCGCCGTCCAGATGGTCTGGGACGCCTTCCAGCTGTTCCAGGCCATCATGGAGATCATCCAGGCGATCCAGGGCATCATCGAGGCCGCGCAGGCGCTGTTCGAGGCCGTCGGCCAGATCAAGTCGGCGATCGAGTCCATCCCGGACGTGCGCAGTGCCGAGGACGCGCTCGCCGTCATCAACCGGATCAACGCCGGGGTCGAGGGCGCGGGCAGAGCCGTGGACAATATCGGCCGGGGAATCGACGCCGTGGAACGCGGCTTCGACAACCTGACCAACCCCACCGGCCGCCCGGCACCGACCGGCGGCTGAACCACCATCTCCGGCGTCCCGCCCCCGCCACCGGGGCGGCGGGCGGGACGCCGCCGACGCGGTAGGGCGGAAGCGGCAGATGAGCGACCCGAGGAACGGCGCCTGGAAGTCCCGCGAGGTGCGGGCCGCCGAGGCGGCGCTGGCCGCCGCCGTGGAGCGCGGCCGGGAGGCCGTCGTCAAGGCGCAGCAGGTGTCCGCCCGCGTCCCGAACACCCGGCTCAGCGACCGGGACATCGAGGAGATCGACCGCGCGGCCCGCGGCAAGGACGCGCCGCCGGAGCTGCGTGCGCTCGCCCAGCGGGTGGAACGCGGCGACCTCACCTGGCGGCAGATCGTGGACGGCCAGGCAATGCACGACCCCGGTGTGCAGGCCGCCATGAAGGTCAACCTGGCCCGCCTCGGCGGGGTCTACCGCAAGTTCGAGGAGGGCTTCGGCCTGGACGAGGTGCTGGAGGCCGAGACCGGCCGCACCGCCCGCCGGGCCGCCCGTGCGGACGCCGGCCGCGACGGTGAGGACGACGACGACCAGGGGTCTGTGCTCAAGCACAGTTCTTGGTAGCGGCCGGAACCCGCTCTCCGGCGGCCCCGTCGCACCCTGGTCATGATCACGTCGACCAGGATGCGGGGATCCCACCGATGAGCCAGTTCCACGTCGAGCCCGGCGAGCTCACCGCCTACGCCGACTACCTGTCCCAGGTGGCCGGCCACTTCGACAGCATCACCGGCTACGCGCACGCCGAGGGCTGCAGCACCGCGGGCTTCACCGGCCTGCTGACGCTGCTGCGGCCGGCGGTCGGCGTGGTCGGTGACCTGTACGGCGCCACGCTCGCCTTCGGCCGGGACCGCATGGAGGGCACCGCCGAGGGGCTGGAGCGCACCGCCCTGGACTACGCCACCACCGACGAGGCGAACGCCGCCTCCCTGCCGGCCCTGGCGGCGAGCTGATGAGCGCCTACGCCGACGTGGTGTCCGTGCCGTCCCTGCTGCGGCCGCCCACCGCCGACGAGAGCGGCATCGAGGAGCTCATCGCCGACCAGGGCCTCGCCGCCGAGGCGGTGAACTGGATCTTCGAGCAGATCACCGGCGAGAGCCTGGTCGAGGCCGTGATCATGCCGATCACCGGTGACTGGACCCGCATCGCGGCCAACGGCGACGCCTGGCGGTCCACCGCCGAGGCCGTGGAGGCGGTGTCCGACAACATCACCGCCAACGTCGACCTCCTGCAGCAGCACTGGGACGGCGCGGCGTCCGACGCCTTCGGCCAGCACATCCGCGTGGTCTGGTTCGGCGGGCTGTACGCGCAGGCCGGCATCGCCCGGCTCATCGGCGAGGGCTTCGACGTGGTGTCCGACCAGTCGCGGCGGCTGTGCGGCGAGGCGCTGGAGCTTCTCGACTCGCTGGTGAACAAGCTGGTCAGCGCGATCGCCCAGGCCTGGATCCCGTTCTACGGCTGGGGTCGCGCGGTCAAGATGGTGTGGGACGCCTACCAGATCTACCAGTCGATCATGGGGATCATCGACGCCGTCAAGGCCGTCATCGAGGCGGCCGGCGAGCTGTTCGACGCGGTGGGCCGCATCCGCTCGGCCATCGAGGCCATCCCGGACGTGCGCAACGCCAACGACGCCGCGGCGGTGGTCCAGGAACTGCTGGGCGGGGTGGGGGACGCGGCCGACGCCGTGGACGACGTCAACGACGGCATCGACGCGGCCAGGGAGGAACTGGCCACCGCGATGCCGTCAGGTGCCGGTACCGCGCCGGGCGGCGGATCCTCCGGCTCCTGGTGACCCGGCCCCGCCACCGGCCGGTGCCCTCCTCCTCCCGTGAGAAACCCGCACTCCTCCTGTGGACAACCCACAGGCGCACCTCCAGAACTGTCAGCCCCCTCCCGTAAAGTCCGGGACCCCTGGGCGGGTGGGGGTTTGGGATGGGGTGGGCGCCGCGGGGTGGGCGCCGCGGGTGGGCGGGTTTGCGGGGTGGTCAGCCCAGGGCCAGTGCCAGGCCGGTGGCGGCGGACCACACGAGCATGCCGAGGCCGGTGTCGCGCAGCACCGGGATGAGCCGCCGGCCGTTGTAGCCGCGCAGGACGCGGCGGGCCGGCGGCACCAGCAGCGGTACGGCCAGCAGCCCGGCGAGCGCCGGCGTGGTGCGCAGCCCCAGCAGCACGGTCAGCAGGAACGGCAGCGTGACGAGCGCCAGGTACAACCGCCGGGTGTCCCGGTCGCCGAGCAGTACCGCCAGGGTGTTCTTGCCGCTGGCGGTGTCCGTCGGGATGTCACGCAGGTTGTTGGCCACCAGCACCGCCGCGGAGAACGCCCCGACCGCCACCGAGCAGCCGATCGCGATGCCGTCGATCCGGCCGCTCTGCACGTACAGCGTGCCGAGCACGGCCACCGGCCCGAAGAACACGAACACGGCCAGCTCGCCGAGCGCGCGGTAGCCGTAGGGGCGGCGGCCACCGGTGTAGAACCAGGCGGCGAGCAGGCAGAACGCCCCGATGCCGAGCAGCGGCCAGCGTTGCGAGGTGACGACGAGCGCCACGCCGGCCACGGCCGCCACCACGAGCGAGATCATCGCCGCGCTCTTCACCGACTCCGGCGTCGCGACACCCGAGCCCACCAGGCGCAGCGGGCCGACCCGTACCCGGTCGGTGCCGCGCACCCCGTCGGAGTAGTCGTTGGCGTAGTTCACGCCGACGATGAGCGCCAGTGATACCAGCAGCGCGAGCGCGGCCAGCCACCACACGAAGCTGTCGACGGCGGCTGCGGCCCCGGTGCCGACCAGGACCGGTGCCACCGCGTTGGGCAGGGTCCGTGGCCGCGCACCCTCGATCCACTGCGCGATGGTGGCCATGACTACGGACGCTAGCGCGTCCTGCCGTGCGGAAAACCGTGCGGTGCCTGGGAGTTCGCCGCTCAGCGCGGGCAGAACGGCAGGGCGGGCGCGGAGACGTGCGCCCGGGACACCCAGTACCCCGGCGACAGCCGCAGCCAGAGGTCCGTGGTGCCCTGGCTGCCGGTGGCCGACCGGCCGTGCGCCTGGCACTGGAGCCGGAGCATCGCGTCGTCACCGGCCAGACCGACCGGCGGCAGCGTGGTGTCCGGCGTGGCGCGCACGTTGAGCGGAATGCCGGGCGTGACGACGGTGCCGGCCGGGCCGTGGCCGGTCCACAGATAGGTCACCGTCACCCAGGAGTTGTCGGTGAGCCGCAGCGCGTCCCGGAACGTGCCGTCGCCGAGGTCGATGCCGGCCGGGTTGCGCACCCGGCGTCCGTACTGGTCGAGCCCGCCGTTGTGACCTTCCTGGAAGGCGGCCTGCGCCTGCGGGCGGCCCCGCGGCAGGTCGGCCCAGTTCTGCCGCACCGAGGACGGGTTCCAGTAGTCGTCACGGGTGTTCCACGGGCCGACGTCGCGGACCGCGGCCCAGGCGCAGCGGCCGTTGCCGGCGCACACCTTCACCGAGTAGTCGCCGGTGCCGCGCGGGGACAGGCCGCGGCGCGAGGGCAGCGCCACGAAGTGGTCACGCTCGCGGATCACGTGACCGTTGGCCGTGGAGGCGCCGACCAGGCCCACGCGGGTGGCGAACACGCGGTGGGTGCGGGCCTCGGCGGCCGGGGTCCGCGCCCGCGGCGGCGCCGGGTGGGCGGTGAGGGAGACGGCGCGTACCACGGGGACCTCGCCGGTCGCCGCGGCCCGCAGCAGGACGCGGGCCTG
>DASWTI010000188.1:0-1531 GCA_036402215.1 Pseudonocardiaceae bacterium | reverse complement strand
GCTCGGCGGCGGCCGCCGTCGGCCCGGCGAAGGCGAGCACCGCGAACACGGCGATCACGGCCATCACGGCGCCCACCGCGAGGAGCGCGGTGCGGGTGTCCACGGCGTCCAGGGCGACCCCGGCGACGAGCGCGCCGAGCGAGCTGGAGCCGGCGGCCAGCAGGGTGGACACCGAGCCGGCCCGGCCGCGCAGCCGGTCCGGCGTGGTGCGCACCTGGTAGACGATGCCGGCGACGTTGCCGACGCCCGCGCCGTAGCTGATCAGCGCGTACAGCACGGCGAGCGTCACCACGCCCGGCGCGAGGCCGATGAGCGGCATGAGCACCGCCCAGGAGACGTTGACCGTCATGATGATCCGGCGGATGCCCCAGCGCTCCATGTGGAAGTTGCCGGTCATCGCCCCGGCCATGCCGGCCAGGCTGCTCGCCATCAGCACGATGCCGACGTGCGCCGGCGGGCCGCCGTCCTGCCGGACGATCACCACCAGGCCGAGCGCGGTCACCTGGAAGAGGACGTTGCTGGCGGCCAGCAGGGCGAGCGCGCGCCGCAGGTAGAGCTGGCCCCAGACGAAGCGGAAGCCCTCGGCGATCTGCGCGGTGATCCGCGGCCGGTTCACCGGGGGCGGCCGGTCGTCCTGCAGGGGGCGGCGGACGAACAGCAGCGCCACGAACGCCACGGCGTGCGCGACGGCCGCGGCGCCGAACGGTGCCCACCGGGTGAGCGTGTAGAGCAGGGTGCCACCGGGCTGGCCGAGCAGGCCGGCGCCGTACTGGCGGGCCTCGTTGGCGGACATGGCGGCGCCGAGCTGCCCGCGGGCGACCACGGTGCACACCGCGGCCCGCTCGGCGAGCACGTAGAACACGGTGAGCGTGGCCTCGACGAACGCCACCACCATCAGGTGCGCGAGCCACACGTGCCCGCCGGCCACGGCGACCGCGACGCTGCCGACGCCGAGCACCCGGCCGACGTTGCAGACGACGAGCGTGCGCCGCCGGTCCCAGCGGTCGACCAGGGCACCGGCCGGCATCTGCACGAGCAGCGTCGGCAGCAGCGCGGCGAAGGCCACCAGGCCCGCCTGGGTGGCCGAGCCGGTGGACCAGTAGACGAGCAGCGTGTAGCCGATCGCGGTGGCCCGGGAGCCCAGGCCGGACACCGCGGCGCCGACCCAGAGCAGCAGGAAGTGCCGGTTGCGGCCGAGCGGCACGGGGGCCGGGCCGGCGGCCGGCGCGCCGGGGGTGGTCAGGGTCTCGCTCACGGGGCCTCCGCCCGGTCGGGGGACGTGGGGGCGGCGGACCGCACCCGGTCGGCGAGCGCGGTCAGCACGTCGGCGCCACCGTCGCCGTTGGTCAGCGCGACCAGGCCGGCGCCGGAGCCGAGCCGGGCGGCGAGCGTCGCCCGGTAGCCGGGCAGCCGCCCCTGGTGGCCGAACTCGAGGTCGCCGCCGGGCACCGGGACGACCGTGCAGCCGAGGCCCCACGGTGAGTCCGGCGCCACGGTGAGCATCAGCCGGGCGAGCCGCCGGTCCAGCACG
>DASWTI010000187.1:0-2160 GCA_036402215.1 Pseudonocardiaceae bacterium | reverse complement strand
GGACGCGCTGCTGCGGGGCCGCGGGGCCACGCCGGTGGCCGCGGAGCCGGCGTACGCGACGCCCGCGCCGGTGACCGGCCAGGAGACCGCCGTGGCGCTGCTCGTCACCGCCGAGGAGGACGCCGCGGCCGCCTGGCGCTCCGTCGTGGAGCACACCGACGAGCCGGAGCTGCGGACCGCGGCGGCGACCGCGCTGGTGGACGCGGCGGTACGGGCGACGCGGTGGCGGGCCGCGGGTGGCGTGACGCCCGCGACGGCGACCTTCCCCGGAGCCTGACGCCTGGTCGCCGGCGCGGCTCTCGGCCGGGGCCGCCCCGGGTGCCGCCTCACCGGCGGTGCCCGGGTGGCTGCCTCAGTTGCGGAGCTGGAGGGCGGCGCGGCTCAGGCCGTCGAGGGCGTCCGCGTCCTTGGTGGCCGGGTCGGCGAAGTCGGCCTCGGCGATCACCACGGTGCTGCCGACCCGCGTGGAGGCGTAGCCCGCGTCGCTCAGCTGGGCCGGCCCGCCGGGCACGGTGACGCCCGCCCGCAGCAGGTCGTTGATGTTGCCCGTGCCGCTGGTGTCGACGAGCGTGCGCAGGTCGGTGGCGCTCTTCTCGTCCGGCATGGTCACCACGGACACCGCGACCACGGTGGGCCGGCCGTCCACGGCGGAGATGTAGAGCGCGCGGTCGAGCTTGCCGCACGGCGTGGCGGTGAAGAACTCGGCGACCTTGCCGTAGGCGTTGGCTGCGCAGTTCGCGTCGGTGCGGGCCGCGCTCTGGGTGAACTGGTAGCCGTCGGCGACGCGCACCGCGCTGGTCGTGGTGCTGGTCGGGCCGGCGCCGCTGGTGCCGTCACCGTCCGCGGTGCGGCCGCCGCCGCCCGAGCCGGAGAGGTTGAGCGCCACCAGGCCGAGCACGAGCAGCAGCACGACACCGGCACCGACGCCCAGCACGACCCTGGTGCCGCGGCTGGTGCCGCCCGCTGCGGCGGCCAGTGGGTTGCGGCGCGGACGGGGCAGCTGGCGCGGGTACTGGGCGGCTCCGTGCGGGGTCTGGTCGTAGGGGCCGTGGCCGTAGCCGGCCGGTCCCTGCTGGGCCGGGGTGTACTGCGCCTGCTCCGGGTACGGCCCCTGGCCGTACTGTGCCTGGCCGTACTGCGCCTGGTACGGGCCGGACAGCAGCTGGCCGGCGTACGGATCGGCCTGCGGCGGCTCCTGCGGCGCGAGCAGGTCCAGCAGTGGCAGCGCGTCCGGGGTGCGCGGGCCGGGCAGCGCGGTGGTCAGGTGGTCCGGCTGGGACTGCTGCGGGGGCTGCTGGGCGGGCTGTTGCGGCTGGCGGACGGGAGGCAGTGGCGTGGTGACCTCGGCCGGGTGCGGCTGCGCGCCCCCGGGGACCGGTGGGAGGTTCGTGGTGCGCTCGGCCGCGGACTCGGGCGGTGCCGGCCGGGCCGGCGTACCGCCGGTGGGGGTGCCGGGTGCGCCGGGAACGGCGGCGGGGAGGCCGCCGGAGGGCGTGCCGGGCGGAGCCGGGGGCTGACCGCCGGGCGGCGTACCAGGGCGCGCCAAGACACTCGCCACCGGCGGCTGCGCCGGGAACCCCGAGGGCGACGACGGCGGCTGCGCCGGAACACCCGAGAGTGCCGATGGCGACTGCGCGGGGAAGCCCGCCGGTGACGACGACGGCTGGGCGGGGAAGCCGGGGGGGGACGACGGCGGAGGCGGCGAGCCTGCCGGCGACGACGGCTGCGCCGGGAAACCTGTGGGCGACGACGGCGGATGTGCCGGAACACTCGAGGGTGCCGATGGCGGCTGTGCGGGCGAGCCGGCCGACGGCTGCGGCTGCGCGGGGGTGCCCGCGGGCGGCGACGGCGGCTGTGCGGGGAAGCCGGTGGGCGACGAGGGCGGCTGCACCGATGGCGTCACGGCGGCGGTCGGTGGAGCGGGGACGGCGTGCGCGGCGGCGGCGGGGGGCTGCGCGGGAAGGCCCACCGGTGGCGTGAAGGGGCGCACGGCGGAGGGTGGTTCGCCGGGGGTGAGGCGGGGCGGGGCGAGCTTGGGCGACTCGGCGCGCGGCGGCTGCCACTCGACGGGGCGGACCGGCTCGAACACGCCGCGCGGGCGCCCGGCCTGCTCGTCCTCCGGCGTGGCCGGCGCCGTCGGGTCCGCGGGCGGCGACCCGA
>DASWTI010000186.1:0-9082 GCA_036402215.1 Pseudonocardiaceae bacterium | reverse complement strand
CGGGCGGCCGCGCGGCGCTGCCGCCGGACACGGACGGACCATGACGACTCGCCGGTTCCCCAGGGCGCGTGACCTGCGGCCGCTGCTGCGGTTCCGCCGGCCGGTGTGGGACGCCACCGCACGGCGGCTGGCCCGCGCGCTGACCATCGAGGACCTGCGCGTCATCGCCCGCCGCCGCACCCCGCGGGCGGCGTTCGACTACACCGACGGCGCCGCGGACGCCGAGGTCTCGCTGGCCCGTGCCCGGCAGGCCTTCCGGGACGTCGAGTTCCACCCGGACGTGCTGCGCGACGTGTCCGTGGTGGACACCTCGGTCGAGGTGCTGGGCGGGCCGTCGGCGCTGCCGTTCGGCATCGCGCCCACCGGCTTCACCCGGCTCATGCACACCGACGGCGAGCGCGCCGGGGCCACCGTGGCCGGCCGGCACGGCATCCCGTTCGCGCTGTCCACCATGGGCACCACCTCCATCGAGGACGTGGCGGCCGCCAACCCGTCCGGGCGCAACTGGTTCCAGCTCTACCTGTGGAAGGAACGGGACCGGTCGGTCGCGCTGGTGGACCGGGCGGCGCGGGCCGGCTTCGACACGCTGGTCGTCACGGTGGACGTGCCGGTCGCCGGGGCGCGGCTGCGGGACACCCGCAACGGCATGACGATCCCGCCGACCCTCACCCCGCGCACCGTGCTGGACGCGCTGCCGCGGGCGCGCTGGTGGTTCGACCTGCTGACCACGGAGCCGCTGGCGTTCGCCTCGCTGGACCGCTGGTCCGGCACCGTGGCGGAGCTGCTGGACACCATGTTCGACCCCACGGTCACCTTCGCCGACCTGGCCTGGCTGCGCTCACGCTGGCCGGGCCGGCTGGTCGTCAAGGGCATCCAGTCGCTGGACGACGCCCGCCGCTGCGCCGCGCAGGGCGTCGACGCGATCACCCTGTCCAACCACGGGGGCCGCCAGCTCGACCGCGCGCCGGTGCCGTTCCACCTGCTGCCCGACGTGGTCCGCGAGGTCGGCGGCGACGTCGAGGTCCACCTGGACACCGGCATCACGCACGGCGCCGACGTGGTGGCCGCGGTGGCGCTCGGCGCCCGGTTCACCATGGTCGGCCGCGCCTACCTGTACGGCCTGATGGCCGGCGGCGAGGCGGGCGCCGACCGCGCGGTCACCATCCTGGCCGAGCAGGTCCGCCGCACCATGCGGCTGCTCGGCGTCCGGCACCCCGGCGAGCTCGCGCCGCGGCACGTCACCCAGCTCGAACGCCTGGCCCCGCGCCGCCGCTGACGGCCCCGGTTCCTATCCTGGCGGCCGTGGAGCTCGAGTTCAGCGGCGAGCTGTGGTTCTGGAAGGGCCCTGCGCCCTGGCACTTCGTCAGCGTGCCGGACCGGCAGTGCGGCGCGCTGGAGGCGGCGTCCGGCCTGGTCACCTACGGCTGGGGCATGATCCCGGTCGCGGCCCGGATCGGCGGCACGTCGTGGACCACCTCGCTGTGGCCCAAGGACGGCGGCTACATCGTGCCGATCAAGACCTGGGTGCGCCGCGCCGAGGGCCTGGAGCTGGGCGACACCGTCTCCGTCCGGCTCACCGTGGACGTCTGAGCCGCCCCAGCGGTCCCGCTGCGGAGCGTGACGGGTCTTGCCGCCCCTGTGCGCGGTCACTACGGTCGCTCACCTGGTTGGGGCTCCTGGGCACCTTCTGTGACGGTGCCGGGGCGGAGCCGCGTGGCGAGGGCGAGGACATGACCACGACTGCGTCGGCGGCCGGCGAGGCCGCCACCGTGCTGGGGTTCGACGACATCATGGGGCGGGTCCGGCGGTTCGCGCCGACGCTGCGCGACCGGGTCCGGGAGATCGAGGAGCTGCGCCGGCTGCCCGCCGACGTGGTGGAGGGCCTGCGGGACTGCGGCGTGTTCCGCGCCGCCATGCCCGCCGAGTGGGGCGGCCCCGAGCTCACCTCCATGGAGCAGCTGGAGATCGTCGAGGAGCTCTCCCGGTTCGACGGCTCGGTCGGCTGGTGCGCCATGATCGGCATGGACTCCGGCATCTACGCCGGGTTCCTGCAGCCCGAGGTGGCGCGCGCGACCTACCCGCGGCTGGACATGATCACCGCGGGCCTGGTGCTGCCGGTCGGTCAGGCGCACGAGACCGAGGGCGGCGTCCGGGTGACCGGCCGCTGGCGCTTCGGCAGCGGCTGCACCCACGCCGACCGGATGATCGCCGGCTGCCTGCTCTTCCGCGACGGCGCGCCGGTGATCGGCGAGCACGGCGCGCCGGTCTGGCTGCTGGTGATGGCCGAGCAGTCCGAGTACACGATCCACGACACCTGGCACACCACGGGCCTCGCCGGCACCGGCAGCCACGACTACTCCGCGGATGACCTGTTCGTGCCGTCGGAGCGGGTGTTCAGCCTGGTCCGGCCGGTGCGCGACTCGCCGCTGCACCGCCGCTCGGACTCCATCTCCCGCAAGATGTCCGGCGTGCCGCTGGGCGTGGCCCGCGCGGCCATCGACTACGTCATGGAGCAGGCCGAGACCCGGGTGGACTACCCGGCGACCCCCTGGAAGGAGTCCCGGCGCATCAAGATCGCGCTGGGGGAGTGCGAGATGCGGCTGGCGGTGGCCCGCAGCGCGGTCTACTCCTCGGTGGAGGCCATGTGGAACAGCCTGGCGGCCGGCCAGGACCCGAGCCGCGAGGTCCGCGCCACCGCGGCGCTGGCCCGTTTCCACTGCTTCCGCAGCTGCCGGGAGATCACCCGCATCCTCTACGAGCTGGTGGGCGGCGACTCGCTCTACCGTGACCTCACGCCGCTGGACCGTTACCAGCGGGACCTGACCACGGCCTGCCAGCACTTCGTGGCGCAGGACCGGATCCTGGAGATGTCCGGCGGCCTGCTGCTCGGCGAGGAGCCGAACGTGCCGCTGCTCTGAGCGCGGCCGCGCCTCACCCGGGGGCCGGCCGCTCCAGGATCTCCTTGAGCCGCTCCAGGTCCCGCCGGTTCGCGCGGCGCATGGCCCGGGCGACGGCCGGTGCGGTCAGCCGGCCGAAGCCGCCCGGCTCGCCGTGGTTGCGCAGGGCCATCCGGGTGTGGCCCTCGTCCACGGACTCCCACGTGTACGTGGTCTCCATGGGGAACGGGCCCTGCGCCGTGCGCATCACCAGGCGTTCGCCGGGCACCAGATCCACGATCTCGTACGTGTAGGTGAGCCGCCGCCCGAGGAAGCGCGCGGTGAACTCGATCCGTGACCCGGCGCCCGCCGGCGGTTCGGTCAGCCAGGTCACCGACTCGATGTTCGGGTACCAGTCCGGGGCGTTCGACGGCTCCCCGGCGTACCCGGCGACCACGGCGCGGGGGCGCGCGATCACGACCTCGGTGACGACATCGACCGGCATGGCGCACAGCATGGCACCGGCCGAGGCCCGGCCGCGGATGCGGCTCGCCGGGCCGCCACCCGGCCTGGAGCGCTACCGGGACACCATGCCCCGCTGACCGTGGGGGTGCCGTGACCGCGCCGCCGCCCGCCCGGCATCATCGCCCGGTGGGCTGGGGACGGGTGCGCACCACGGCCACGGCCGCGGTGCTGGGGGCGGTGTTCGTCGCGCTGGGGGTCTTCCTCGCCAGGCAGGGCCTGGACGGCGCGGACAAGTGGGCCAGCGTCATCAGCATGCTGGCCGGCCTCGCCGGACTGGTGGTCGCCGTGCTGTCGCTGCGCCGCGGCCGGGCCGGGGACGGTGGGTCCGGGCTGCGTGCCTCGGTCGGCACGGGTGACGTCAGCGGCGAGGTGACGGGCGTGCGCGGCATCCCGGCCACCGACCTGAGCGTGGACGTGAAGACCGGGCACGTGCGCCCCGGCGGCTCCGTGACCGGCCTCGACCTGACCGGCGGTGGCGTGACGCCGCCGCCGGCGCCACCGCCACCATCGCCGCGGTCCTCGTCCCCGGACCCTCGCCCGGCCGCCCCGGACCCGGCGGATGACTGACCGCGACCCGGTCGTCGGCACCTACCTCGCGCAGGAACCGTTCGTCACCCGGGACTGGCTCGCGGACCTGGTGGAGGAGCGGCTGCGCGACCCCGCCTGCCGGCACGTGCTGATCACCGCCGACGCCGGCATGGGCAAGTCCTCGTTCCTGGCCTGGCTCACCACGCGCTTCCCGCTGGCGCCCTACTACTTCGTCCGGCTGGACAGCCTCACCCCGCACGGCAGCGCCGACGCCACGCACCTGCTGGTCTCCGTCGGCCGGCAGCTCGCCGCGGCCTGCCCGGAGGCAATGGCCGGCCAGCCGCTGCGCATCGAGGTGAGCCAGCGCGCCGGGCGGGTCGACGCGGGTGGCTCCGTGGTCGGCGTGCGGGCCGCGCGCCTGGTGGCCAACCCGTTCCGCCGCACCGACATCACCGTGCACCAGCACACCGGCCGGGGCGGCGGCGATCGGGTGGCCGTCGAGGTCGGCGAGCTGGTGGACAGCGAGTGGCTGCTCGACATCCCGACGCTGCAACGGCTGGCGCTGCTGGACCCGGCGGCCGAACTCGCCGCCCGGGACCCCGCCGCGCGCATCGTGCTGCTGCTCGACGGGCTCGACGAGCTGCGCCACCAGCCGACCAGCCCGCGCTGGACGATCCTGGACTGGCTGGCGAACTGCCCGGACCTGCCGTCCAACGTGCGGGTGGTGGCCACCAGCCGGCCGGACCCGGCGCTGCTGCGGGCCTACCGGCTGCGCCAGCGCGCCCGGCTGCGCGAGGTGGCCGTGGTGCCCGAGCACGACCACGTGCGGCGCGACCTGGCCGGCTTCGTGGCCCGCCTGGCGCGTGACCCGGCGCTGCGCGACGGCCTGCGCGAGCGCGGCGTGGACCTCGCGACGATCGCCGCGGCGGCGGCCCGGCGGGCCAACGGCAACTTCCTGTACCTGGTCTCCTGGGCGCGCGCGGTCCGCTTCGCCGCGACCTCCGGCTGGTGGGACGAGCGCCTGGTCGGCGGTACGGTGCTGCCCGAGGACCTCGCCGAGCTGTACGCGCTGTTCGTGACCATGCTGCACTCGGCGCGGGCGGACCGGTGGGAGGCGGCCCACTGGCCGGTGCTCCGGGTGCTCGCGGTCGGCCGCGCGCCGCTCACGGCGCGGCAGGTCGCGGCGCTCGCCGGCGTTCCCGAGCGGACGGCGGTGCTGGCGCTGGCGGACATGCCGCACGTGCTGCGGGCCACCGGCGACCGGTTCGCGCTGTTCCACCTGAGCTTCGCCGAGTACCTGCAGTCGGAGGCCGCCCGTGTCACCGTTCCCGAGTTCTGGATCGACCCGGCCGTGACCAACCGGGAGCTCGCCGCGGCGCTGGTCGAGCGGCACGGCGCGGACTGGGCCGACGACTACGCCGTGGCCAACGTGGTGCCGCACCTGGTGGCCGCGCTCACCGGGGAGCAGGACGCCGCCGACCACGCGTGGAGCGCGCGCACCCTGGCCGGGCTGCTCGCCGACCCGGCCTTCGTCGCCCGGTCCTGCGCGGTGGCCGGCGTGGCCCGCACCCTGGTCGGCTTCGCCGAGGCCTACCTGGCGATCCGGCCGCACGACGCGGGGGCCGCCGACGGCCTGCCGCCGGTGCTCGCCCGGCACGCGCTGCGCGACCCGGGCGACCGCGTCGACGTGGACTCGCTGCACGCCGCGCTCGGCTACCGCCGCGAGTTCGCCGGGTTCTACGACGCGCTGCTGGCGCTGCTCGCCGACCGGGAGGTGGTCGCCGCGCACACCCCCGAGGGCGCCGACGCGGACGCGCTCTGGGCCGACCACGCCGAGGTCCGGGTGCACCGCCTGCGCACCACCGGCCGCGTCGAGGAGGCGGCGGCGCTGCTGGACGCCGTCGCCGGGTTCCGCGGCGAGGCGTCGCGCGCCCGGTACGAGCGCGGCTACCTGCACTTCCTGCACGGCCGGGTGGACGAGGCGCTCGACGCGCTCACCGAGAGCGTGGAGCTGGCCCGCCTGGCCGGCAACGAGGCCGGCGCCTGGATGAGCACCCTGGTCCGCGACCAGATCGCCCTCTACGCGGGCCGTGCCGACGTGCCGGCGTACGCGGCGCTGCTCCAGGAGGCGCTCGCGTTCTTCACCGCCCGGTCCGGCGCGCACGGCGATCGCTGGCTGATGAACGTGCACAACCAGCTGCTGACGCTGGGCCTGCTCACCGGCGACGCGGAGCTGGCCGAGCGGGAGCGCGACATCCTGCGCGGCGACGAGTGGACGGCGCGGGAGCGGCCCTGGCTGGTGCTGCTCTGGGAGGCCAGGGCGGCGGTCGCCGCGGGGGACTGGCCGCTCGCCGTGGAGCGTTACGAGACCATCCTCGGCCCGGACGCCCTGGACGGCCCGCCGCCGGAGGTCGAGGGCGTGGCCTGGAACCTGCTCGACTACGGCCGGGCGCTGGCCGGGGTGGGCCGCCGGGACGAGGCGGTCACCGCCTGGCGCCAGGTGCTGCGCTGCTCGGACGCCACCGCAGCCTGGCCCTGGAAACCGCGCGCCGCCGCCCTGCTCACCGCCGCCGACCCCGCGCCGGCCACCGGCGCCCCCTAGCCAGGGACGGACCCCGGCGCCACGGACACAGGGACGGACCCCGGCGTTCCGGCCCCGGGGACGGACCTTAGCGCCACCGGGACGGCCACCGGCCAGAGGTGAGTGCCCCGTCCGGGCGCGACCACGTTCACCCGCACCGGCATCGCTACGCCGCCGCCGTGTCCGTGTCCGCCACCGGCCGCCGCACATCGGCCGGCCCGGCCGGTGCCGCCGATCCCGGTGCCTCCGGTCCCGGGACTGCCGGTCCCGGGACGGCCGATCCTGCCGTTCCCGGCTCCCGTTCCTGGCCTACCGGTTCCTGTTCGCCGTTCCGATGCCGCCGCGCCGGACACCGTGCCGGTAGTTCCGACGACCGCTGCGTCGCCGTGATGCCGCGCGGCAGCCCCGGCCGGGCGGGCGTGGTGTTTCGCCCGACCGTCCGTCACCGCAATCCGGCGGACGCCACGCCCGCCGTCCGCACGGGACCATGACCGGCGTGGATCTCGCCGCCTTCCTCTTGGCCCGGCTGGACACCGTCGCCGGCATCGCCCAGCGGGAGGCCGCGTCGCCTCCCGTGATCGGCGGCGTGCTGGCCACCGTCTTCACGCCGGAGCGCGTGCTCGCCGAGGTGGCCGCCAAGCGCGGCATCATCGCCCTGCACACGTCCGCCAGCGACGGCTGCACGACCTGCGGCGAACCCTGGCCCTGCACCACCCTGCGCCTCGTGGCCGGCCCTTACCACGCCCACCCCGACTTCCGCCCCGAGTGGTCGCTCGCGTAGCCAAGCCGGCACCTCACTCCACGGCAGCGGGGGCCTCGTCCCACACCGGCAACGGCCCGAACGTCTCCGCCGGCAACCGCACCCACTTCCCGTCCACCACGCCGACCCACCCCAACCATCGCCACGCCCCCGCACTGGCCCCGATCAACTCACCACCCGGCTCCGCGAACCCGGCTGCTTCCCGGCAGGGGGTAGCAATCATGAAATCGGCCGGCTGACCGGTGGTGGTGTTCCAGATGCGGGTGTTGTCGCCACCGCTGGTGGCGAGGTGGGTGCCGTCGGGTGAGCAGGCGACGGTCCCGATCCGTCCGAAGTGGCCGGTGAGGGTGTGGACGGTGTGTCCGGTAGTGGTGTTCCAGACTGCCTTTCGGCCCAGTACGACCGGCGTGCGACATCACCCGATCGGGGCACAACAGTGGTAGGGGGTGCGTGCGTGTCCGGTTATGGGGGCCACGACGGCGTGGCGCCGTGTCACGGGGAGGGCACATGCGGGGGACGGGACGGCCGGGGGCGGCCGGAGCGGGGGAGCACGACGACCGGGCCGGGACGCGACGGCTGACGTACGAGGAGTTCCTGGCGGGGCCGCTGGTGGAGCTGCTGCGGTTCGCCGCGGTGCTGACCGGGCATCGCGGGGCCACCGAAGAGCTCGTGCGCCACGTGCTGCTGCGGGTACGGCGGGACTGGGCGGGCATCGTCCGGGACGGGGCGCCGGAGCCGGTGGTGCGGCGGATGATCGTCCGCGAGTACCTGTCGCGGCGACGGCGGCCGGTGGCCGGGCCCACCGAGGGGCATCCGCTGCTGGGTGCGCTGGGTGCGCTGCCGCGCGGGCAGCGCGCGGTGCTGGTGCTGCGCCACCACACGGGGCTGTCCGACGCGGACATCGCCGACGAGATGCTCTGCGGGGTCGGCGTGGTGCGGGAGCAGGCCGAGTGGGCCGTGGACTCCCCGGGCCTGCGCGGGGCGGGCGCCGGGGACCTGCGGGCGGCGTTCGTGGTCCTGGAGCGGCAGGCGCCTGAGCCGTCCGCGGTGTCGGGGCCGCCGGACGGGCGCAGCGTCCTCGGCCGGCGCGCGGTGCTGCTCGCCGCCGTGGGACTGGCCGCGGCGGCACCGGTGGCCGCGGGGCTCGACGGCGGATGACCCGTGCACGGCGGCCACGGCGACGGCGACGGCGGCGGGCTGACGGCGGGCTGACGGGAAGTCGCCGGCGGCCTGACGGCGCCGGCCGGTGAGGTGGGTTCCGGCGCTCGCACCTGGTGGGCGCCGGAACGAGGGGAGCTGATCACGTGATGTTGCGTCGTTTCCTGGCCGTGGCCGGGGCGCTGCTGTCGCTGGCGTTGTCCGGCACGGCGGTCGCCGCGGCGGACGGCGGGCGGGCCACGGCCTCGCCTGTGCCGGCCTACGGGGCGCTCGCGGCGGACTCGGGCCCGGGGGTGCAGACGTGCCTGAACGCGGGCGTCGGCACGCACATCGAGCTGAAGTCCTGCAACTGGCAGGTCTACGTCAAGCTGCGCGGCAGCACCTGCTACTACGGCCACTTCAAGATCTGGAACCAGTGGAACACCGCGCAGTACCGCAACTCCGGCGACGCCAGCCACTGCGCGTCGTACGGGTGGGGCGACATGGGTGACCCGTGGTCCAACAACACCTGCGGCGTCTTCTACCGCAAGGTGAGCACCGGCTGGCAGCAGCTGGGCGACGTGGTCTGCAACCACGACGCCTGACCGGCGCCACGGGCGGGTGGCCGGTCCGCCGGTCGCCCGCCCGCGGCGTGCGCGATCAGCCCGCGGGCCA
>DASWTI010000185.1:0-2741 GCA_036402215.1 Pseudonocardiaceae bacterium | reverse complement strand
GGGCCGGTGGCGCCGGCCAGTGGTCCAGCGGACCGGGTGCCGGCCGGCTGGAACCAGCTGCGCGCGGTGCTGGACCTGCTCGGCGGCTCGGTGGTGCACTCGCTGGCCGCGGACGACGCGCACGGGCCGCTGCTCTCGGCGATCCCGCTGGCCCGGCAGGCCCGGTTCCGGCCCGTCGACGTGCCGTCCGAGGTGCCGGTGCGGCTGTCCCGGTTCGCCGCGCTGCGCAGCTGCGAGGGCGGCCTGGTGCTGGAGTCGCCGCTGTCGCGCTACCGCGTGGTGCTGCACCGCAGGCCGGCCGCCTGGGCGGCGGCCTCGCTGGGCTCCACGACCACGGTGCGGGCGATCGCCGACGAGGTGGACGCGCCGCGGGAGACCGTGTCGTACATAGCCTGCTACCTGGCCGGGGCCGGCATGCTGGCCCTCGGGGAGTACGACGTGGACGGCGTCCCGCGGTTCGCCGAGGACAGCGATCCGGTGCTCATCCCGTGGTCGCACAACGACCTGCTGTTCCACACCCGCAGCCGGCTGGGCAGGCACGACGGCCCGGTCGGCGCGGTGTTCCCGTACCTGGACGAGCTGCCCCCGGAGCCGGCGGTGAAGGTGCCGCCGACCGGGCCGCGCCACCCGCTGCACCGCCCCCCGATGCGTGAGCTGCTGACCGATGACGCCACCCTGACCGAGGTGATCGAGAACCTGCTGCCGCAGCGCCCGTTCGCGGCCGGCGGGCCGACCGTGGAGCAGCTCGGCGAGCTGCTGTACCGGGCCGCCCGGGTGCGTTCGATCCGGCAGGCGTCCGCCGGGCCGGGCGTCGCCTACCAGATCTCCGATCGGCCGTATCCGAGTAGTTCGGATCTTTACGAACTGGAGATCTATGTGGTAATAGATCGGTGCCACGGGCTGCCCGGAGGAATCTATCACTACCACCCGGATGAACATTTTGTAACGTTGATGAATACGTCCGCCGGTGCTGTCGATGAACTGTTCGAGATGGCCCGCAGCAGTACCGGTACGCATCAACGGCCGCCGGTGATGATCAGCATCTGCGCCCGGGTGGCACGGATGTCGTGGATGTACAGTGGCACTGCCTACGAGCTGATCCTGAAGCACGTCGGTGTCCTGCAGCACACGCTCTGCCTGGTAGCGGCCGCGATGGGCCTGGCGCAGGCCCCGCTGACGATGGGCGACACCGAGCTCGCCACGTCCGCCTTCGGGCTGCGCTGGCCCGCCGAGGTGAACGTCGGCGAAGTGGTGATCGGCGTTCCGGCGTCGTGACCAATATCAACCGCATTCGGCGGCGTAATAGGCCGGACGCCGAATGTCACGCATCGTCACGGAGGGTTCGAAGCGGCCGTTTGGAGTCGATTCACGGGCATCCCGACTTGTTAGGCTGGGTGACGCGGACCCGGGTACGAACGGAAGGCGGGACTGCGACGTTGGACGATATCGGCGAACGCCAGGGCGGGCCGCCCGGCGACCGGATCGCCCGGCCGGGACCGGCCGGGGTCGCCGATCGCCCGGCCCACACCGGCCACCGCTACGCCGGCCTGATCCCGCGCCGGCTGGCGCCGCGGCTCGCCAGGGCGGTCGCGATCGGCGTGTTCTCCGGTTTCTGCGCCTTTTCGTTCGCCCAGGTCGTGCACGCCCATCCGGGCGCGCTGTCCGTCACGCTGGCCGCCGCCTATCTGGTCGCGCTGCTGTCCATCCAGCTCTTCTACTTCAGTTTCAACCGGCCGCCCACGCAGTTGCGGTCCAGGGCCGGGTACGCGGTGCTGGCCGCGCAGGCGTGTCTGGTCTACCTGCCGATCCTGCAGTTCGGCGAGGCCTGGGTGCCGATGCCCGCGTTCCTCGCCGGCAGCCTGCTGCTGGTGCTGCCGGCGAAGCTGGCCATCCCGGCCTTCGCGTTGCTGGTGGCCGGCTCGGCCCCGATCGACGCGCACTTCGACGGCACGGTGAGCGGCTCGCCGCTCGACATGATCTACGCGATGGCCGCCATGGTCTCCACCGGCTTCTCGGTGTACGGCCTGTCCCGGCTGTCGCACCTGGTGACGGTGGCCGAGGAGGCCCGCACCGAGCTGGCCAAGATGGCCGTGGCGCAGGAACGGCTGCGGGTGGCCCGGGACCTGCACGACCTGCTCGGCTACAGCCTGTCCGCGATCAGTCTGAAGAGCGAGCTGAGCCACCGGCTGCTCACCAAGCACCCGGCCCGCGCCGAGGGTGAGCTCGGCGAGATCGTGCAGATCTCGCGGCAGGCGCTGGCCGACGTGCGCGCGGTGGCCAGCGGCTACCGCGAGCTGTCGCTGGACAACGAGGCCCGCTCGGCGCGCTCCATCCTGCGGGCCGCCGACGTCGAGGTAAGGGTGAGCGTCGAGCACGAGGGCCTGCCGGAGCGGGTGAGCACCACCATCGCCACGCTGCTGCGTGAGGCGGTCACCAACATCCTGCGGCACAGCAAGGCCGAGCACTGCGAGATCAGCGTGGTGCGCCGGGCCGGCACCGTGGTGGTGGACGTGGTGAACGACGGCGTGGGCACCGATCAGGACCGGTCCACGGCGGATCGCGGCAGCGGCATCGACAACCTGGCCAACCGGGTGGCCGCGCTCGGCGGCACGCTCACCGCCGGCACCGAGGCCGCCGTGCGCTACCGGCTGCACGCCAGCATCCCGCTGCCCGCCGAGGCGGACGAGGCGGCCGCACCGGTGGCGGGGGCACCGGCCGTCGTGGCGGCGGACGCCCCGGCC
>DASWTI010000184.1:0-23596 GCA_036402215.1 Pseudonocardiaceae bacterium | reverse complement strand
GGCACCGCGCCGCCGGCCCCCGCCGGGGCAGGGGTGTGCGCCGCGCCGGCTCCCCTCGCGTCGGTGTGCGCCGCCCCGGTTCCCGGTGCACCGGCCCGCGCCGGGGCGGGGTGCGCCGGGGAGGTACCGGTGGCCCCTGGGGCCGTCACGCGGACCCCAGGTCGCGCAGCGCGGAGTGCAGCGACTGCAGCGAGCGCACCCCCACGTCGTCCCGGATGAGCGCCTCGATGCCCTGTACGGCCGCCGCGGCGCCCTGCACGGTCGTGATGCACGGGATGTCCTGCGAGACGGCCGCGGTGCGGATCTCGTAGCCGTCGATCCGGGGGCCGGAGTTGCCGTACGGCGTGTTGATCACCAGGCGCACCTCCCCGGACTTGATCATGTCTACGATGTTCCCCGCGCCCTCGAAGTGCTTGCGCACGACGGTGCACGGGATGCCGTTGCGCCGCAGCGTCTCCGCGGTACCCACCGTGGCCAGCACCTCGAAGCCGAGATCAGCCAGCCGCTTGACCGGAAAGACCAACGATCGCTTGTCCCTGTTCGCCACCGACACGAAGATCCGCCCACTGGTGGGAAGCGAGCCGTACGAGGCGGTCTGCGACTTCGCGAACGCCGGCCCGAACGCCACGTCGATGCCCATCACCTCGCCCGTGGACCGCATCTCCGGTCCCAGCAGCGAGTCCACGCCGTGCCCCTCGCGGGTGCGGAAGCGGTGGAACGGCAGCACCGCCTCCTTCACCGCGACCGGGGCCGAGGCCGGCACCTCGCCGCCGTCCCCGGTGAGCGGCAGCAGACCCTCGGCGCGCAGCTCGGAGATCTTGGCGCCGAGCATCACGCGCGCCGCCGCCTTGGCCAGCGGCACCGCGGTCGCCTTCGACACGAACGGCACCGTGCGGCTGGCCCGCGGGTTGGCCTCCAGCACGTACAGCACGTCGTCCTTGAGCGCGTACTGGACGTTGAGCAGGCCGCGCACCCCGATGCCGTGGGCGATGACCTCGGTGGAGCGGCGCACCGCCGCGATGTCCGAGCGGCCCAGGGTGATCGGGGGCAGCACGCACGACGAGTCGCCGGAGTGCACCCCGGCCTCCTCGATGTGCTCCATGACGCCGCCGAGGAAGACCTCCTCGCCGTCGCACAGGGCGTCCACGTCGATCTCGATGGCGTCGTCCAGGAACCGGTCCACCAGCACCGGGTGCTCCGGGGTCACCTCGGTGGCCCGCTCGATGTACGCCGCGAGCGAGGTCTCGTCGTAGACGATCTCCATCCCGCGCCCGCCGAGCACGTAGGACGGGCGGACCAGCACCGGGTAGCCGATGTCGTCGGCGATCCGCTTGGCACTGGGGAAAGACGTGGCGGTGCCGTAGGCCGGGGCGGGCAGCCCGGCGCCGGTGAGCAGGTCACCGAACGCGCCGCGGTCCTCCGCGAGGTGGATGGCGTCGGGCTGGGTGCCCACGATCGGCACCCCGGCCTCCGCGAGCCGCCTGGCGAGGCCGAGCGGGGTCTGCCCGCCGAGCTGCACGATGACGCCCGCGACCTCGCCGGAGACCTGCTCGGCGTGGAACACCTCCAGGACGTCCTCGAAGGTGAGCGGCTCGAAGTACAGCCGGTCCGAGGTGTCGTAGTCGGTGGAGACCGTCTCCGGGTTGCAGTTGATCATCACGGTCTCGTAGCCGGCCGCCCGCAGCGCCATCGCCGCGTGCACGCACGAGTAGTCGAACTCGATGCCCTGGCCGATGCGGTTGGGCCCGGAGCCGAGGATCAGCACCTTGCGCCGCTCGGGCTGCGCCGCCACCTCGGACTCGGTGCTGCCGGGGTCCCACTCGTAGGCGGAGTAGTGGTACGGGGTGCGGGCCTCGAACTCGGCCGCGCAGGTGTCCACCGTCTTGAACACCGGCCGCACGCCGAGCCGGTGCCGCAGCGTGCGCACGCCGTTCTCGCCGGCGTGCTCGGGGCGCAGCGCGGCCACCTGGCGGTCGGACAGGCCGGCCCGCTTGGCCCGGCGCAGCAGCGCCTCGTCCAGCACCGGGGCGTCGGACACCTCGTTGCGCAGTTCCACCAGGGAGAGCACCTGGTCGACGAACCAGGGGTCGATGCCGGAGGCCTCGTGCACCTGCTCGACGGTGGCGCCCAGCCGCAGCGCCCGCTCCACCGTGTAGAGCCGGCCGTCGTGCGGCACCCGCAGCGCGGCGAGCTCGCTCTCCATGGTGGCGCCCGGCGGGTCGGCCACCGTCCAGAAGCCGGCCGCCTTGGTCTCCATGGAGCGCAGCGCCTTGCCGAGCGCCTCCGTGAAGTTGCGGCCGAGGGCCATGGCCTCGCCGACGCTCTTCATGGTGGTGGTGAGCGTGGGGTCGGCGCCGGGGAACTTCTCGAAGGCGAACCGCGGCACCTTGACCACCACGTAGTCGAGCGCGGGCTCGAAGGAGGCGGGCGTCTCGCCGGTGATGTCGTTGCGGATCTCGTCGAGCGTGTAGCCGATGGCGAGCTTGGCGGCGATCTTGGCGATCGGGAAGCCGGTGGCCTTGGAGGCGAGCGCGCTGGAGCGCGAGACCCGGGGGTTCATCTCGATGACCACGAGCCGCCCGGTGCCGGGGTGCACGGCGAACTGGATGTTGCAGCCGCCGGTGTCGACGCCGACCGCGCGCAGCACCGAGATGCCGAGGTCGCGCATCCGCTGGTACTCGCGGTCGGTCAGGGTCATGGCCGGCGCCACGGTGACGCTGTCGCCGGTGTGCACGCCCATCGGGTCGATGTTCTCGATGGAGCACACCACGACGACGTTGTCGTTGCGGTCGCGCATGAGTTCGAGCTCGTACTCCTTCCAGCCGAGCACGCTCTCCTCGATGAGCACCTCGTGCACCGGCGAGGCGGCGAGCCCGCCGCCGGCCAGCCGCTCCAGGTCCTCGGGCGTGTACGCCATGCCGGAGCCGAGCCCGCCCATGGTGAAGCTCGGCCGGATGACCACCGGGAGCCCCAGGTCGCCGACGGCGTCGCGCACCTCGGCCATCGAACGGCAGACCGCCGAGCGCGGCACGTCGCCGCCCACGGAGCGCACGATCTCCTTGAAGCGCAGCCGGTCCTCGCCGCGCTGGATGGCCTCGATGTCCGCGCCGATGAGCTCGACGCCGTACTCCTGCAGCACGCCGCGCTCGTGCAGCGCCACCGCGGTGTTCAGCGCGGTCTGGCCGCCCAGCGTGGCGAGCAGCGCGTCCGGCCGTTCGGCGGCGATCACCTTGGTGACGAACTCCGCGGTGATCGGCTCGACGTACGTGGCGTCGGCGAACTCGGGGTCGGTCATGATCGTCGCCGGGTTGGAGTTCACCAGGCTGACCCGCAGCCCCTCGGCCCGGAGCACCCGGCAGGCCTGGGTGCCGGAGTAGTCGAACTCGCAGGCCTGGCCGATCACGATGGGGCCCGAGCCGATCACCAGGACGTGCCCGATGTCGGTGCGCCTAGGCATGCTTGCGGCTCCCACTCTCGCTCATGAGGTCGGTGAATCGGTCGAACAGGTGGCCGGCGTCGTGCGGGCCGGCCGCGGCCTCGGGGTGGTACTGCACGGAGAACGCCGGGACGTCGAGACAGCGCAGCCCTTCGACGACGTCGTCGTTGAGACACACGTGGCTCACCTCGACGCGGCCGAACCCGGTGTCGCTCACCGCGTCCGCCGGGGCGTCGACGGCGAAGCCGTGGTTGTGCGCGGTGACCGCGACGGTGCCGGTGGTGCGGTCCAGCACCGGCTGGTTGATGCCGCGGTGCCCGAAGCGCAGCTTGTACGTGCCGAAGCCGAGCGCGCGGCCGAGCACCTGGTTGCCGAAGCAGATGCCGAACAGCGGCACGCCGCGGCGCAGCACCTCGGCGGTGAGCGCGACCACCTGGTCGGCCGTGGCCGGGTCGCCGGGGCCGTTGGAGAGGAACACCCCGTCCGGGGCGACGGCCAGCACCTCGTCGATGGTGCTGCCGGCGGGCAGCACGTGGGTCTCGATGCCGCGGGCGGCCAGCATCCGCGGCGTGTTCGCCTTGATGCCGAGGTCCAGCGCGGCCACGGTGAACCGCCGCTCGCCCTCGGCCGCCACCGTGTACGGCTGCCGCGTGGTGACGTCGACGGTGAGGTCGGCGCCGGTCATCGGCGGGGCGTCGCGCACCTCGGCGAGCATCGTCTCCTGGTCGGACACCGCGTCGCCGGAGAAGATGCCGGCGCGCATGGCGCCCACCTCGCGCAGGTGCCGGGTGACCGCGCGGGTGTCGATGCCGCGGATGCCCACGACGCCCTGCGCGCACAGCTCGTCGTCCAGCGAGCGGGTGGCCCGCCACGAGGACGCCCGGCGGGCGGGGTCGCGCACCGCGTACCCGGCCACCCAGATGCGGCCGGACTCGTCGTCCTCGTCGTTCCAGCCGGTGTTGCCGATGTGCGGCGCCGTCTGCAGCACGATCTGCCGGTGGTACGAGGGATCGGTGAGCGTCTCCTGGTAGCCGGTCATGCCGGTGGCGAACACCGCCTCGCCGAGGGTCCGGCCGACCGCTCCGTACGCCTCGCCGCGGAAGACGCGGCCGTCCTCGCACACCAGCACCGCGGGGGTGCCCGTCATGCCGCGCCCCTTCCCTGCGCGCGATCCGCGAGCGCGCGCAACGTCTGCAACCACTCCGGGTACGTACCTTCGTCGCCCCGGAAGCCCGTGTCGAGCAGGTGTCCGCCGAGCTGCCAGGTGACCACCAGCAGCCCGTCGCCAGGGGACCGCCCGGTGAGCCCGCGGCCGACCCGGGCGCCGCGCACCGACTCGGCCGGGATCCACACCGGACCGGCGCCGGTGCGGTCCACCAGCAGGCCGGCCTGGGACAGGTGCAGCATCGCCGGGGTCTGCCGGCCGACGTCCCCGACGGTCACCGGGTCGTTCCAGTCGCCGGCCATCACCGTGCCCTGGTAGACACCGGTGGCGGCCGGCAGCAGCGCGGCGCCCTCGGGCCCGGTGAGCTCCAGCGGCGGCCGCGGGAACGGCGGCAGCGCACCGGTGCGGCGCACCAGGCCGCGCACCTGCCGGCCGCGGTAGAGCGACAGCGCGAGCCAGGCGATCAGCACGATCGCCGCCACGATCAGCACGAACCTCATGCGGGCACCTCGGCGGCCGCGACCCGGCCGTGCAGCGCGGTGAGCCGACCGCGCAGCACGGTGGCGACCACGGTGGCCGGCAGCCGCATGTCCTCGTACGGGGTGTTGCGCGCCAGGCTCGCGAGGTCCTGGCCGCGCACGGTCCAGCTCGCGTCGGGGTCGACCAGGGTCACGGTGGCCGGCTCGCCGACCGCGATCGGACGTCCCTGGTCGGCCAGCCCGGCGACGGCCGCCGGACGCTCGCTCATCACCGCGGCCACGCCGCGCCAGTCGAGCAGGCCGGGCCGGACCATGGTGTGCGCCACCACGGACAGCGCGGTCTGCAGGCCGAGCATCCCCGGCCGGGCCGCCGCCCACTCGCAGTCCTTGTCCTGCGGGGCGTGCGGGGCGTGGTCGGTGGCCACGCAGTCGATCACGCCGGCGGCGAGGGCCGCGCGCAGCGCCTCGGCGTCCGACGCGGCCCGCAGCGGCGGGTTGACCTTGTGCACCGGGTCGAAGCCGTCCAACCGGGAGTGGTCGAGCAGCAGGTGGTGCGGGGTGACCTCGGCGGTCACCCGGACGCCGCGGGCCTTGAACCAGCCGACCAGGTCGGCCGCGCCCGCGGTGGACAGGTGGCAGACGTGCAGCCGCGCCCCGGCCGCCTCGGCGAGCAGGCAGTCCCTGGCGATGATCGACTCCTCGGCGGCGGCCGGCCAGCCGGTGAGGCCGAGCCGCGCGGCCACCTCACCCTCGTGCGCCTGGGCGTCCGTGGTGAGCCGCGGGTCCTCGGCGTGCTGGGCGACCACGGCGTCCAGGACCGTGGAGTACTCCAGGGCGCGGCGCATGAGCAGCGGGTCCGCCACGCAGTGCCCGTCGTCGGAGAACACCCGCACGCCGGCCGCGCTCGCCGCCATGGCGCCCAGCTCGGCGAGCCGCTCGCCGCGCAGCCCGACGGTGACCGCGCCCACCGGGTGCACGTCGACCAGCCCGATCTCACGGCCGCGCCGCCAGACGTGCTCGACGACGACCGCGGTGTCGGCCACCGGGTCGGTGTTGGCCATGGCGAACACCGCGGTGTAGCCGCCGAGCGCCGCCGCGGCGGAGCCGGTGGCGATGGTCTCGGCGTCCTCGCGGCCGGGCTCACGCAGGTGGGTGTGCAGGTCCACCAGGCCGGGGAGCGCCACCAGGCCGCCGAGGTCGAGCACCCGCGCGCCGGTGTCGTCCAGGTTCGGCCCGAGACCGGCGATGACGCCGTCGCGCAGCAGCAGGTCCACCGGCCCGCCCTCGCCGTAGGGCCGGACGCCGCGCAGCAGCAGCGGGCCGTGCGGGGCACCCGCGCCGCCGCTGGTACCGCCGTTCACACCGCCGCTCATGCCGCCGCCTCGGAGCCGCCGAGCAGGTAGTACAGCACCGCCATCCGCACGTGCACACCGTTGCGCACCTGGGCGGTGATGGCGGCGCGTGGGGAGTCGGCGACCGCCGAGGCGATCTCCATCCCGCGCACCATCGGCCCAGGGTGCAGCACGACGGCGTGCTCGGGCAGCAGGCCCAGCCGGGCCTCGCTGAGGCCGTAGCCGATCGAGTACTCGCGGGCGGACGGGAAGAACGCGCCCTGCATGCGTTCGGCCTGCACCCGCAGCATGATCACCGCGTCCAGCGTGGGCAGCTCGGCGTCCAGCTCGTGCGAGACGGTGACCCCGGGCGCCCAGCGCTCCACCGCGGTGGGCACCAGGGTGGGCGGCGCGACCAGCACCACGTCGACGCCGAGCAGGCGCAGCAGGTGCACGTTGGAGCGGGCCACCCGGCTGTGCAGCAGGTCGCCGACCAGGCCGATCCGGCGGCCGCGCAGCTCACCGCCGCCCAGCCGCTCCCGCAGGGTCACGGCGTCCAGCAGCGCCTGCGTCGGGTGCTCGTGGGTGCCGTCGCCGGCGTTGACCACGGCGGTGCCGGGCAGCCAGCCGGCGATGCGGTGCGCGGCGCCGGAGGCCGGGTGCCGCACGACCACGCAGTCCGCGCCGGCCGCCTCCAGGGTGTAGGCGGTGTCCCGCAGCGACTCGCCCTTGCCGACCGAGGAGCCACCGGCCAACACGTTGACCACGTCGGCGCTCATCCATTTGCCGGCGATCTCGAAGGACACCCGGGTGCGGGTGGAGTTCTCGTAGAACATGGTGATGACCGTGCGGCCGCGCAGCGTGGGAAGCTTGCGCACCTCGCGGCCGAGCAGCACCTGCTTGAGCTTGTCCGCGGTGTCCATCAGCTCCACGGCGACGTCGCGGTCGAGGGCCGCGGTGGACAGCAGGTGCCGCATCACACCCCACCCCGCAGCAGCACGGCGTCGCGGCCGTCCACCTCGCTCATCAGCACGGCCACCTCCTCGCCGGCCGCGGTCGGCACGTTCTTGCCAACGTAGTCGGCGCGGATCGGGAGCTGTCGATGGCCCCGGTCCACCAGCACCGCGAGCTGCACGGCGCGCGGCCGGCCGTGGTCGCGCAGGGCGTCCAGCGCGGCGCGCACGGTGCGCCCGGAGAACAGCACGTCGTCCACCAGCACCACCAGCCGGTCGTCCACGCCGCCCTCGGGCAGCGTGCTGGACCCGAGCGGGCGGTGCGGCCGGCGGCGCAGGTCGTCGCGGTAGAGCGTGACGTCGAGCACGCCGGTGGGTACCGAGACCCCGGCGAACTCCCCGATCAGGGTCGCCAGCCGGTGTGCCAGGTGCGCGCCGCGGGTCGGCAGCCCGAGGAGCACGACGTCGCTCACCGTGGCCGGTGACAGCTGCGTCTTCTCGATGACCTGATGGGCCATTCGGGCGATGGTGCGTGCCACGTCTGCGGCGGACAGCAGCTCGCGCCGTGGACGTTCCGCGCGCGGAGCGTCATCGTCATGCGCAGCAGGCACTGTCGACCTCCTTCCCCGCCTCGCCGGACGGGTCGTTAAAGGATGTCGGTGGCCCCGGGGCCAGGGCTGCGCGTCACGCTATCAGTCGACCTGCACGACTCCCGGCGGGACGGAATCGACCGATCGGGTGGTAAGTCGATGTGGGCTGCTACCGACGGAGGCTGCAGCTTGACTCAAATCGTTACTCAGCGCAGCATTACTCTCCGTATACTTGATGCATCCCGCGGCACCCGAGACAACAGCCGACGGGGCGAACCGAACGGAGAACCGCCACATGGGCGACTACGCCAAGGCGCTGGGGGGCAAGCTCCGCGCCATCCGCCAACAGCAGGGACTGTCCCTGCACGGCGTCGAACAAAAGTCGGGGGGACGCTGGAAGGCAGTGGTCGTCGGCTCGTACGAGCGAGGCGATCGAGCGGTCACCGTGCAGAAGCTGGCCGAGCTGGCCGACTTCTACGGGGTGCCGGTGCCGGAGCTGCTGCCGGAGGGCCGCGTGCCGTCCGGCGCCGAGCCGGCCACCAAGATCGTCATCAACCTGGAGCGGCTGCAGCAGCTCCCCGCCGAGAAGGGCGGGCCGCTGGCCCGCTACGCCGCCGCGATCCAGAGTCAGCGCGGCGACTACAACGGCAAGGTGCTCTCGATCCGCGCCGAGGACCTGCGTTCCCTCGCGATCATCTACGACATGAGCCCCGGTGAGCTCACCGAGCAGCTCGTGGACTGGGGGGTCCTGCCGCCGGAGGCGCGGCCGGCCCGCGAGGACTGATCACGTCGGTTCGCACCAGCACGGCACGGCCGTGGATCCCAGCTCCCGGGGGTCCACGGCCGTCGTGCATCCGGGCCCGACCCTGACTGAAGGCGCCTTTCAGCCACATCGATCCACGGCTGAAGGCGCCTTTCAGCCGGCTCCCGGTACCGCTGACCGGGGCGATGACGCGTGGGTGGCCGCGCGGCTCGCGCGGATGGGCCGACGCGGCCGCGCGGCTCGCGCGCGGGCCGCGCTCAGCCGGTCGATTCGCGCAGGAGTTGCGCGAGGATGCCGTTGACGAAGCGGGGCGAGTCGTCGGTGGAGAGCAGCTTGGCGAGCTCGACGGCCTCGTCGATGGCGACGGCGTCGGGCACGTCCGGCATCCAGAGCAGCTCGTAGGCGCCGAGGCGCAGCACCGCCCGGTCCACCGCCGGCATGCGTTGCAGCGACCAGCCCTCGGCGTGGTCGGCGATCAGCTTGTCGATCTCCTCGCGGTACTCCACGACACCCTCGACGAGCCGCACGGTGTAGTCGTTGATCGGCGGCACGTCCGGTGACCCCACCCGCTCGGCGAGCAGGGTCACCGCGTCGATGCCCCGGGCGTCGGCCTCGAACAACAGGTCGACGGCCCGTTTCCGCGCCTTGCTGCGCGCGCTCATCGGGTGTCGGTCACGCGTTGACGCGACCGAGGTAGCGACCGTCACGAGTGTCCACCTTCACCTTGTCGCCGGTGTTCAGGAACAGCGGCACCTGGATCTCCGCGCCGGTCTCCAGCGTGGCGGGCTTGGTGCCGCCGGTGGAGCGGTCGCCCTGCAGGCCGGGGTCGGTGTGCTGCACCACCAGCTCCACGGACGTCGGCAGCTCCACGTACAGCGCCACGCCCTCGTGGAAGGCGATCATCGCGGTCTGGTTCTCCAGCATGTACTTCGCCGCGTCGCCCACCACCTCGCCGGGCACCGGGATCTGGTCGTAGGTGTCGGTGTCCATGAAGACGTAGTCGTTGCCGTCGGCGTACAGGTACGTCATGTCGCGCTTGTCGACGGTCGCGGTCTCGACCTTCACCCCGGCGTTGAACGTCTTGTCGACGACCTTGCCGGACAGCACGTTCTTCAGCGTGGTGCGCACGAACGCGCCGCCCTTGCCCGGCTTGACGTGCTGGAAGGCGGTGACGGTCCAGAGCTGGCCGTCGAGGTTGAGCACGATGCCGTTCTTGAGGTCGTTGGTGGTCGCCACTGGCGGATCTCTCTCCTGGTTCTCGGTGCGGGGTCCCCGGCCGGGTCCGCCGGCGCGTCAGACGACCACGAGTTCCTTCGTGGTCATGGTCAGCAGCTCGGGCTCGGTGTCCCGGACGACTAGGGTGTCCTCGATGCGGACACCGCCCCGGCCGGCGAGATACACGCCGGGCTCGACGGTGACCGCCATGCCGACGGACAGTTTACCGTCGCCGAGCCGCGACAACGCGGGCGCCTCGTGGATCTCCAGGCCGACCCCGTGGCCGAGGCCGTGCAGGAACTCCTCGCCCCGGCCGGCGTCCTCGATCACCCGGCGGGCGGCGGCGTCCACGTCGCGCACGTCGGCGCCCGGGGCGAGCGCGGCGCGGCCGGCCGCCTGGGACGCGGCGACGAGCTCGTACACCTCGCGCTGCCAGTCCGCGGGCTCGCCGAGCACCAGGGTGCGGGTCATGTCGGAGTGGTAGCCGTCCACCAGGGCGCCGAAGTCGAGCTTGACGAAGTCGCCGGCGGCGAGCTCCTTGTCCGTCGGCCGGTGGTGCGGCACCGCGGAGTTCGCGCCGGAGGCCACGATGGACTCGAAGGACGGGCCGGCCGCGCCGTGATCGCGCATCCGGCCCTCCAGGTCCCGGGCCACCTCCAGCTCGGTGCGGCCGGGGCGCAGGCCGCCGGCCTCGATGAGCGCGGCGAGCGCGGCGTCCGCGGCGGCACACGCCCGGCGCAGCGCGTCGATCTCGGCCTCGTCCTTGACCACGCGCAGCGCCTCGACCAGTCCGGGGGCGCGGGCGAACGCCACCCGCGGCGCCGTGCCCTCCAGCGCGGTGCGGCCGTCCACGGTGACCTTGTGGCTCTCGAAGCCCAGCCGGCCCACCCCGGCGTCGGCGGCGAGGCCGGCCAGCGCGAGGTCGCACGGCCGGTCGATCACCCGGCGCAGGTCCGGCACCTGGGCCGCGGACTGCGTGTCGTAGCGCCCGTCCGTGCAGAACACCGACGTGTCGTCCCCGCCGGTCGTCACCAGCAGCGCCGCGTTGGAGCCGGTGAACCCCGTCAGGTAGCGCACGTTCAACAGGTCGGTGACCAGCAGCGCGTCCAGCTCGGCCGCCTGCATGCTCGCGCGCAGCGCCGCGCGCCGTTCGGTGTGGGACATGCCCCGCAGCCTACGTCCAAGGCCGGGTACGACCGAGCAGCCGGACGACCGCCTGCTGTCGGTGCGCGTCGGTACATTTGGCGAATGCCCGGTCCCTCGGAAAAGGACACCTGTCGCGACTTCGTCCTGCCACGGCTGAAAGCGGCAGGCTGGACCGACGATCAGATCGTCGAGCAGTTCCGCATCACCGACGGACGGATCATCACGGTCGGCAAGAAGCACCGCCGGGCACCAGCTCTCCGGGCCGACTATCTGCTGGAGTACACGCCCGGGGTTCCCGTCGCGGTGGTGGAGGCGAAGCGCGAGTACTCCATCCCCGGCAAGGGGCTGCAACAGGCCAAACGGTACGCCGGGCTGCTGGACGTCCCGTTCGCCTACTCCACGAACGGCCAGCACATCGTGGAGGACGACCGGGACACCGGACGGGAGACCGCCGGGCTCACCGCTTTTCCCTCTCCGGACGCACTGTGGACCCGCTACCTGGCGTGGCAGGGCATCAGCGAGGACCCGGTGGCAGACGGCCTACGGCTGCCGTTCAACCGATCGCTGCGCAACAGCGACGGCACGGTGAAGGAGCCGCGCTACTACCAGCGGACGGCGATCAACCGGTCGGTCGCCTCCATCCTGTCCGGGAACAAGCGGCTGCTGCTGACCCTGGCCACCGGCACCGGGAAGACATTCGTGTCGATGCAGGTCGTCTGGAAGCTGTGGAAGAGCAACTGGCGCCCGGGTCGCAACCCGCGGATTCTCTATCTGGCGGACCGCAACGTCCTGGTTGATCAGCCGATCGAACGTGAGTTCAAGCCCGCGTTCGGCAGCGGCAGCGACAGCCCGCTCTGGAAGCTGCAAGGTGAGGCCAAGGCAGGCCGGGAGATCTACTTCGCGCTGTACCAGTCGCTGGCCGACGGTGGCTCCGGGACGGGAATCTTCCGGCAGTTCGCGCCCGACTTCTTCGACCTCATCATTGTCGACGAATGCCACCGGGGGAGCGCCCGCTCCGACTCGTCGTGGCGGGCGGTTCTCGACTACTTCAGCCCCGCGACGCAGCTCGGTATGACTGCTACCCCGAAGCGCGACGAGACAGCCGACACCTACCGCTACTTCGGCGAGCCGCTGTTCGAGTACTCGCTGGCCCAGGGCATCGCCGACGGCTTCCTGGCTCCGTACCGGGTACGGCGGGTGGTGCTCAGCCCGGACGCGAACGGATGGGCGCCGGAGCCGGGCCAGGTCGACCTGTACGGCAAGGAGATCCCCGAGGGGCTGTACACGACCGCAGACTTCGAGCGCGTGGTGTCGTTGCTGAGCCGGACCGAGGCGGCGGCCCGGCACCTGACCGACTACATGCGCCGAACCGACCGGTGGGCCAAGACCGTCGTGTTCTGTGTTGACCAGGAGCACGCCGACCAGATGCGGCGGGCACTGCACAACGCCAACGCCGACCTGGCCGCGCAGCACCCCGACTACGTCGTCCGGATCGTCAGCGACGAGGGGCAGCTGGGCAGGGCGCACCTGAGCAACTTCGCCGACGTGGAGAAGCACACGCCGGTGATCGCCACCACCTCACAGTTGCTCTCGACCGGCGTGGACCTGCCGACGGTGCGCAACATCGTGCTGTTCCGCCCGGTCGGGTCGATGGCCTTGTTCAAGCAGATGATCGGTCGTGGCACCCGGCTCTTCCCGGACGAGGACAAGCTGTCGTTCGACATCATCGACTACTCCGGCGCAACAGGACTGTTCGGCGATCCCGAGTTCGACGGACCGCCGGAGAGCGTGGTCGAGGAGGAGATCGACCTCGACGGTGAGGTCGTCAGAGACTGCGTCGCCCCCGACGGCCGGGTATCGGAGCCGGGGGCGCCGTTCGACCACCAGGACGGCCCGGCCGAGGGCGACGGTCCGCAGACCCCCGAGGACCTCGACCCACGCCGCACGTCCAAGTACTACGTCGACGGCACCGAGGTGTGGGTGACCGCCCAGGCCATCTACCACCTGGACCCGGAGACCCAGCTGCTGCGACTGGTCGAGTACCGCGACTTCGTCACCGAGACGGTGCGGTCGCTGTACCCGGATGCTACAGAGCTGCGATCCCGGTGGGCCAACCGCGCTGGGCGCCAGGACGTGCTGGACGCTCTGACCAGGCACGGCATCGACCCGGCCGAGTTGCTGGAGCGTAGCTCACTACCGGACGCCGACCTGCTGGACGTACTCGTGCACCTGGCCTGGAGTCAGCCGCTCGCCACGCGGATCGACCGGGTGCGGCGGGTCCGCAAGGAACACGCGGACTTCTTCGAGAAGTACCAGCCGGCCGCGCGCGAAGTGCTGGACGGATTGCTGGACAAGTACTCTGAGCACGGCATCGCGCAGCTCGACGATCTTCGGGTGCTCCGGGTGCCGCCGCTGGCGGAACTCGGCTCGCCAGCCGAGATCGCTGGTCGGTTCGGCTCCCCCGATGCGCTGAAGGACGCCGTGAAGACCCTCAGTAAACTCATCTATGTCGCCTGAACTCAATGGAAACTTGAGTTTTATCAGCCGATCGTGGCCGGAACTCAAGTTGCGGTAGAGTTTGTAGGTGCCCGCCGATCGACGTGACCTCCGGCGACGACTGTTCGCCGTCGCGGCGGAGCAGGGCGGGTACTTCACGGCCGCACAGGCCAAGGAGGTCGGCTACTCCTACCAGGCGCAGGCCCATCACGTCGGTGCCGGCAACTGGCACCGGGTCGAGCGCGGCCTGCTCCGCCTCACGGAGTGGGTGCCGCAGGAGCACGACGATCTCGCCCGCTGGACGCTCTGGTCACACGGGCAGGGCGTGGTGTCGCACGAGACCGCGCTGGCCGTACACGGGATCGGCGAGTTCGAGTCGGCACGGGTCTGCATGACGGTCCCGCCGAACTTCACGGCGCGCGATCGCGCGGTACGCCTGCACCACGGCGACCTGCCGCCGGACGACATCCAGGCGAGAGCGGGCTTTCGAGTGACGACGCCGCTGCGCTCGCTCGTCGACATCGCCGCCACGGCCGACGAGGACCAACTCGCTCGGGCCATCACCGAGGCTGCCGAACGCGGCCTGCTGGCCATCCGTCGCCTCCTCGCCCGCGCCGAAGTGGTCGACGCCAGAGCGGCGCTGCGCATCGAACGCGCCCTGAACCGGAGTGATGCGTGAACTACACGACGCCGGCTGCCCTGCGGACGGCGCTGGAGCATCGCCTGCGCCGCCGGTCGGAGGAGACCGGCATCGGTCTGAACAGGCTGCGGCGTCGTGTACTGCTGGAGCGTGTAGTCGCCCGGCTGTCCGCCGCCGAGCCCGACCGCTGGGTACTCAAAGGCGGCATGGCCCTGGAAGTACGACTGCGCGACGCTGCCCGGCTGACCAAGGACATCGACCTGGGGCTCCGAGGTGACGCAGCCGACCTGCACGAACGCCTGGTCACCGCGCTCGACAAGGACCCGTGCGGTGACGGCTTCGTCATCACCGCGGATGTCCCGGTGTCGCTGCGCGAGGACGGTGCCGGCTGCCTCACCTGGCGGACGAAGGTCACCGCCCAGCTGGACAAGTACTTCGAGCGCGCCCAACTCGACGTGTCGCCCCGGCCGTACGAACTCAGTCAGACCGATCGACTCACATTGCCCAACGCGCTCGACTTCGCCGGCATCCCGGCGGCGACGATCGAGGTCATCGACGTCAACCGGCACGCCGCCGAGAAACTGCACGCCTTGTGCCGCCAGTACGGCGACCGGGAGAACACCCGGGTCCGCGACCTGGTGGACCTGGTCCTTCTCCTCGAACACGACCAGCTCGACATGTCGTCGGTGGCAATGTCCGCCGTCCAGGTGTGGCGGGAGCGCGACGACACCGTGCCGCCCCGGGCCCTACCGACGCTGCCGGAGTCGTGGCCCGTTCTCTATGAGGCGCGGGCCGCCGAGTACGACCTGCACGCACAGTCCTACGACACGGCCTCGGCGCTAATGCGCCGGCTGTGGGCCGACATGTTCCCGAACCAGGAGATCTGATCCCGCATGGCTCGAACCGCCAGAACCACCCAGCCGGCCTCGCCCCAGGCCCGGCTGGCCGCCGTCATCAAGTCCACCCGCGACGCCATGCGCAAGGACGCCGGTCTCAACGGCGACCTGGACCGCATTCCCCAGCTCGCCTGGCTGCTGTTCCTCAAGGCGTTCGACGGCCTTGAGCAGAACCGCGAGGTCACCGAAGACCACTTCCGGCCGGCCATCGAGGAGCCGTATCGCTGGCGTGACTGGGCCGCCGACCCGAACGGCCCGACCGGCGAGAGGCTGCTCACCTTCGTCAACGGCAAGCTGCTGCCGTACCTGCGTGGGCTGAGTGGCGCCGGGGCGCACGACCCGCGTGACGTGTTGGCGGCGGTGTTCGCCGAGATCAACAACCGGATGCTGTCGGGCTACCTGCTGCGCGACGTGGTCAACAAGGTCAACGAGATCGACTTCGCGTCCGCCGACGACATCCACACCATGGCACACCTGTACGAGTCGATGCTGCGCGAGATGCGCGACGCGGCGGGTGACTCCGGCGAGTTCTACACGCCCCGACCGGTGATCCGGTTCCTGGTGCGGCAGGTCGCCCCCCGGCTCGGCGAGGTCGTGCTCGACCCGGCCTGCGGCACCGGCGGCTTCCTCGTGGAGTCCCTGGAGTTGCTGGCTCCTCAGGTGAGGACCACCCAGCAGCGTCAGGAGCTGCACCAGAACCTGCAGGGCATCGAGAAGAAGCCGCTGCCCTACCTACTCGGCATGATGAACCTGCTACTGCACGAGGTCGACCAGCCGAACATCACCCGCACCAATGCACTCACCCGGCCGATCACCCAGATCAGCCGCGGTGAGCGGGTGGACGTCATCCTCACCAACCCCCCGTTCGGCGGCGAGGAGGAGAAGAGCGTCCAGGCGAACTTCCCCGACGGTATGCGCACCGCCGAAACCGCGTGGCTGTTCCTGCAACTGGTGATCCGCCAGCTCAAGGACGGCGGCCGCTGCGGCATCGTCGTGCCGAACGGCCTGCTCTTCGGCGACGGCATCGGCGCACGGGTCAAGAAGCAGTTGCTGACGGAGTGCAGGCTGCACACCGTGGTCCGGCTGCCGGACGGCGCGTTCGCCCCGTACACCGACATCCCATCGAACCTGCTGTTCTTCGACAAGGTCGGCCGCACCAAGGAGGTGTGGTTCTACGAGATCCCGCCGCCCGAGGGCCGCAAGAAGTACTCCAAGACCAAGCCCATGCGCTACGAGGAGTTCGCCGCCTGCCAGGAGTGGTGGACGAACCGGGTCGAGAACGACCGCGCCTGGCGAGTCCCCATCGCCGACATCGAGGCGAACGGCTACAACCTCGACCTGCGCAACCCCACTCGCCCCGACGACCTCGCCCATCGCCCCCCGGCGGAGCTACTCACCGAACTCATCGAGACCGAACGCGAGATCCTCACCCTCCTCGACAAGCTCCAGTCCGAGATCGGCCAGATCCGATGACCGACACATCCCACGTACGACTCGGACAGATCCTTACCCTTAATCGCCACAAGGTTCGCATCCAACCCGAGCTAGTCTATCGAACAGCTGGCATATACAGCTTCGGCCGAGGGGTCTTTGAACGCGAAAAAATCCAGGGTGCCGATACCGCAGCATCAGTACTTTATCAACTCCGCGAGCGGCAGTTCATAATGAGTCGTCTCAACGGATGGGAGGGTGCATTGGATGTTGTGCCAGCAAGTATTGAAGGATGCCTGGTATCCAATGAATACCCGACGTTCACCATCGATGAAAACCTTGCCACCCCGGAGTATTTGAAATGGCTGACGCGCTGGCCATCCTTCTGGGCACAGCTATTGCCAAGAGGAAGCATGGTGCGCCGGCGGCGCGTGCAGATCAGCCAACTTCTCGACGTAGTGATCCCGCTCCCCAGCATCGAGGAGCAACGCCGCGTCGCCGCACGGCTGGATCACGTGAGCGCAGTCGTCGCAGAGGTTATTCAGAAAGCCGACCACGCCGCGAAGCTCGCCGCAGCATTTACAGTCTCTGCTATATCCAGGCCAGATCTCGGAAGTCACGAAAAGATGCGTCTAGGCTGGCGAGAAATCGAACTATCGGAGATACTTTCGCCATCACCCTCCACCGTACATGTTGACCACACGCGCAACTACCCAATTGCCGGGATATACAGCTTTGGGCGCGGCTTGATTGATCGCGGGAGCATCCCTGGATCCGAGACCGCGTACAAGATTCTCACCCGCTTAGCCATGGACGATGTAGTTATAAGCAAGCTGGGCGGATGGGAAGGTGCCGTCACCGTGGTAACGGAGGACTTCGACGGCCACTTCGTATCACCAGAGTTTCCCACGTTCAAGACAAACGACCAGAAGGTGGATCCTAAATTCTTCCAGGGAATTACAATTTCCCCGTGGTTCTGGGAGGCCATCAGTTCCGCCACAAAGGGCAGCATGGCGAGGCGCAAGAGAATCACCAGCAGCGACTTCCTGAGTACACGGATCTGGCTTCCTCCGCTCGATGAGCAAAGGCGAGTAGCCTCGAAGATCGAGAGCGCCTCCCGAGTCAACAGCGCACGAGAAGGAAATCGCGGACACCTCCATGCCCTGATGCCATCTGCTCTCAATGACGCCTTTGTAGCTATCACGTGAGCGGCGCACCAGAGTGGGTCATGTGGGGCGGAGGGCGGTACGGAGTGACTGGGCGAGGTCGGTAGCGGTGGAGTCGTGGGTGGCGGCTTCGGTGGCCAATGGGCGGAGGCGGGCAGTGGCGCTGGTGGAGTTGAGGCTGGGCCTGAGTGGGAGGAGGTCGGCGGTGGTGCGGTTGCCCAGCCCGGTGCCGGCTGATCGGTAGGCATTGAGGGCGATCACGCCGAGGCGGGGCGCGCGCCGCTGGTTGTGGCCGTGCCCAGTTGGTTCCAGGCCGATGGCGGCGGACAGGCGCGGGGAGCCGGCGTCCTCGGCGGCCGGCAGGGCCAGGTGGTAGACGCGCAGGGCGTCGGCGTGCTGGCCTCGCGGCACGAGCCGCCGCCGAACGTGGACCGCTGCGCGTCCAGGCGCGGGTCGGCTCCCCGACCTGGCGGACGTCGGTCAGGCCGATGCGGTCGAGCACCGGGGCAGCCGCCGCCGGTGAGGCGAGCAGGGCGAGGTCGGTGGCGGCCAGGGTGGCGCCGACGGCGAGCTTGGCGGCGATGCCCATGAGGTCGCGTCGTCTCACGTCGGACTCCTCCGTCTCGGGGTCGTGGATGCCGGGGATCGTGGTGAAGGCCAGGCCCATGAGGCCGCGGGGGTCGGCGACGCGGACCAGGATGTCGTGGGCGGGTGATCTGACGGCCGTGGGTGAGGATTGGTCGAGAGGCTCTGGCCGGTGAGCGCTGCGACGCGGGTCTGGGAGAAGCCGCGCCGGTGCAGGAAGCGGTAGATGGCCGCGACGTCGCGCTCGGCCAGCGCGGCCCGCAGCCCGGAGCAGGTCCACCACGTCGGGTCCACCTGTCGCCTGGGCCTGCCCACCGGATTCACGGCACCTCCCCTGTCGTGACAGAGGGTGGATCGGCGAACGCCCAGGATGCGCAGCCATCAGCGATGACTATCACCACCACTGATAACCGGCGGTGTCGATCACCACGCACGCTGAGGCTGTCACCGCTGGTCGTGGAGTTCTGTGCCGGGCGCTGGCCGACCTGCCGGTGCTCCCTCAGTTGGCGCGGGCGAGCCAGCGCAGGGCCAGGGCGTAGCCCTGGATGCCCAGGCCGACGATGACGCCGACCGCGTGCGCGCTGACGTAGGAGTGGTGGCGGAACGGTTCGCGCCGGTGGATGTTCGTGATGTGCACCTCGACCAGGGGTGCGGTGAGCATGGCGCAGGCGTCGCCGACGGCGACCGAGGTGTGGGTCCAGGCGGCGGCGTTGAGCACCACGGGGACGCGGGCGTCGGCGGCCCCGTGCAGCCACCCGAGGAGCTCGGCCTCGTGGTCGGTCTGCCGCACGTCCACGGTGATGCCGAGGTCCACGGCGGTCTCGTGGCACAGCGCCTCGAGGTCGGCGTAGGAGGTGGAGCCGTAGACCTGCGGCTCGCGGGTGCCGAGGCGGCGCAGGTTGGGGCCGTTGAGCACGAGGACGTTCACGCCGCGATCCTCGCGTACGCCGCCGCCAGCAGCTCCGGGTCCGGGTCCTCCAGGCGTCCCGGCCGCGCCAGGCCGTCGAGCACGACGAAACGCAGCGCGCCGTCGCGGGCCTTCTTGTCCAGCTTCATGGACTCGATCAGCTCCGGCAGGGCGTCGCGGTCGTAGGACACCGGCAGGCCCAGGGCGGTGAGCACGGCGCGGTGCCGGTCGGCGGTGGCGTCGTCCAGGCGGCCGGCCAGGCGGGCCAGCTCCGCGGCGAACACCATGCCGACGCTCACCGCGGCGCCGTGCCGCCAGCGGTACTCCTCGCGCCGCTCGATGGCGTGGCCCAGGGTGTGGCCGTAGTTGAGGATCTCCCGCAGGTGCGACTCGCGCAGGTCGGCCGACACCACCTCGGCCTTCACCGCGATGGCGCGGCGGACCAGCTCGGCCAGCACCTCGCCCTCCGGGCGCAGCGCCGCGGCCGGGTCACGCTCGACGAGCTCCAGGATCACCGGGTCGGCGATGAAACCCGCCTTCACCACCTCCGCCATGCCGGCCACCAGCTCGGCGGCCGGCAGGGTGTCCAGCGTGGCCAGGTCGACCAGCACGGCGTCCGGCTCGTGGAACGCGCCGACCAGGTTCTTGCCGGCCTCGGTGTTGACGCCGGTCTTGCCGCCCACCGAGGCGTCCACCATGCCGAGCAGCGTGGTCGGCACGTGCACCACCCGGACGCCACGCATCCAGGTGGCGGCCACGAACCCGGCGAGGTCGGTGACCGCTCCCCCGCCGAGCCCGACGACCACGTCGGAGCGGGTCAGGCCGATGCCGCCGAACACCGCGTAGCAGAACTGCGCGACGGCGAGCGTCTTGCCGTCCTCGGCGTCCGGCACCTCGACCCGGTGCGCCTCCACCCCGGCCTCGGCGAGGGTGGCGCGCAGCGACTCGGCGGTGCCGGCCAGGCTCGGCTGGTGCACCAGCGCGACCGTGCGCACCCCGGTGAGCCGCTCGGCCAGGGCGCCGCGCAGGCCGCGCCCGATCAGCACGTCGTAGGGCCGCTCGGCCGCGACGTGCACGGTGTCCGTCCTCACCGGTCGAAAGCTAGCAACCCCCGGCGGGTCAGTCGTCGTCGCCGTCGTCCCCGCCGTCGTCGTCGTTCTGCTCCACGCCCGGGTCGCCGTCGCCCTCGCCGCCTTCGCAGCCGCCGGCCACGGTGAGCGGGATGGCGACCGTGGCGAGCAGGGCGACGGCGGCGGCGCGGACGCGGTACGTGCCTCGTCTGGTCATGTGCCGGACCCTAGTGGCCGGACGGCGCCCCGGCAGCCCGGAGCGCGGCCAGCACGGCGTCCGCGACCGCCTCGGCGTCCAGGTCGTCGGTGGCGATCTCGACGGTGGCGACCTCTCGGTAGAGCGGCAGCCGGGCGTCCAGCAGGGCCTTGAAGGTGGCGCGCGGGTTGACACCGGTGATCAGCGGGCGGGCGCTGGACAGGCCGGTCCGGCGGACGCCCTCGGCCATGCCGACGGCGAGGAACACCACGCGGTGGCCGCGCAACGCGGCGCGGGTCTCCCCGGCCAGCACCGCGCCGCCGCCGAGGGCCAGCACACCGTCGTGCTCGTCCAGCCCGGCCAGCACGGCCGCCCGCTCCAGCGCGCGGAACGCGGGCTCGCCGTCCTCGGTGAAAATCTCGGTGACGGTGCGGCCGGTGGCGGCGACCACGTCGGCGTCGGTGTCCCGGACGGCGACGCCGAGGCGCTCGGCGACCAGCGCGGCGACGGTGCTCTTGCCGGCCCCGGGCGGTCCGACGAGCACGGCGACCGGGCTCACCGGCCGGCCCCCGTCGCCTCGGCGGCGTCCGTGGCCGTGGGGGCTGTGGGGGCCGTGGGGGCTGTGGGGGCTGTGGGGGCTGTGGTGGCTCTGACGGCCGCGAGGTAGGCCTCGGCGTTGCGCGCCGTCTCGCGCAGCGAGTCGCCGCCGAACTTCTCCAGCGCGGCGTCGGCCAGCACCAGGGCGACCATGGCCTCGGCGACCACGCCCGCCGCGGGCACCGCGCACACGTCGGAGCGCTGGTTGATGGCCACCGCGGGCTCGCCGGTCGCGGTGTCCACGGTGGCCAGCGCGCGCGGCACCGTGGAGATGGGCTTCATGGCGACCCGGACCCGCAGCGGCTCCCCGTTGGTCATGCCGCCCTCCAGGCCACCGGCCCGGTTGGTGGCGCGGACGACGCCGTCCGGCCCGGGGGCCATCTCGTCGTGCGCGGCGCTGCCCCGGCGGCGCGCGGTGGCGAAGCCGTCGCCGATCTCCACGCCCTTCATCGCCTGGATGCCCATGAGGGCGCCGGCGAGGCGCGCGTCGAGCCGGCGGTCGGCGTGCACGAACGAGCCGAGGCCCACCGGCAGGCCGTACGCCACGACCTCCACGACGCCACCGAGGGTGTCGCCCTCGCGCTTGGCCAGGTCCACCTCGGCGACCATGGCGGCGCTCGCCGCCTCGTCGAAGGCGCGCACCGGGCTCGCGTCCACCCGCTCCAGGTCGCCGGGCCCGGGCAGCACGCCGGCCGGGGCCTCGACGGAGCCGAGGGACACCACGTGCGAGACCACCTCGACGCCGAGCGCCTGGCGCAGGAACGCCCGGGCCACCGTGCCGAGGGCGACGCGGGCCGCGGTCTCCCGGGCGCTCGCCCGCTCCAGCACGGGCCGCGCGTCGTCGAAGCCGTACTTGGTCATGCCGGCCAGGTCGGCGTGGCCGGGGCGCGGCCGGGTGAGCGGCGCGTTGCGGGCCTGGGCGGCGAGCACTTCGGGGTCGACGGGATCGGCGGCCATCACGGTCTGCCACTTCGGCCACTCGGTGTTGCCGACCCGGATCGCGATCGGGCCGCCGAGGGTGCGGCCGTGACGCAGCCCGCCGAGGAACTCGACCTCGTCGGCCTCGAACTTCATCCGGGCGCCACGACCGTGGCCGAGGCGGCGGCGGGCCAGCTCGGCCGTCACGTCCTTGCTGGTCACCTCGACGCCGGCGACCATGCCCTCCAGCACGGCGACCAGGGCCGGCCCGTGCGACTCACCCGCGGTGATCCAACGCAGCACCCACCGATCCTCCCACGCGGCGCGCCGGCCGCCGGGGGCGGCGGGGGCACCGCCGGCACCAGTCAGAGCCCGGCCGGGAGCCGGCCGGAGCGGCCGGAGCCAGCGGGGCGGGGGCGGAGACGGCAGGCAGCCGGAGGCAGCGGGGGCGGGACGGAGGCGGCGGGGCGGCCGGAGGCAGCGATGCCGTAGGGGCGGCCGGAGGCGGCGGGGCTGCTGGGCGGCCGGAGGCGTCGGTGAGGGCCGGAACGGCCGGTGAGGCCGAGACCAGCAAGGCCGGAGGCCGGTGCGGCCGGTGCGGCCACGAGGGGTCGGAGCGGTCAGCGGCGGTCGGTGCCGGCCGCCGACCGTTCGTCGCAGCTCGTCGGAACGACGGTGACCCGTCCGCCCTGACCCGTCGGGCCGATCACAGGTGTTCGGTCGCACTGGTCAGGCGAACCGATCACCCGCCGGCACGCTCACCGCGTGAGGGTCTCCCCCGGCCGCTCGGCCGTTGCCCATCCGGTCGAGTGGGCGGCAACCTGAAGTCACCGATGCAGCGCCGCGCCTCACCGCAGGCCTCGTCGGTGTCCAGAGGGGGGACACGGCCGGCTTCCCGGTACGAGCCGGCCGCGAGCGGCCAGGGCCCCGGAGCGCCGGGTCCGAGGGCCCGGAGTCCTGGTCGCTCACACCTCACCCACACGCGGTCCATCCGCACCCCGTCACGCGGCCCCACCGCAGGGCAAACGGTCCCGCACCGCCCCGCGAGGCAACGGTCCACCCGCACTACCGCGTGAGAGGAACGGCCCACTCGCGCCGCCCCGCGGGGCGGCGGTCCGCTCGCTCCGGCCCGCGAGGCAAACGGCCCATCCGCACCGCCCCGCGGGGCAAACGTCCATCCGCACCGCCCCGCGGGGGCAACAGCCCACTCGCACCGGCACCCGGGCGGATGGTCCGTCAGCGGCGGGCGGGCGGGGCGGCTGCGTCCTCCGGGAGGTGCAGGGGTGGGGCGGCGGGGCCGAGGCGGGTGCGCAGTGCGGCGCGCATGGCGGCGCGCGGGGCGGGGCGGCCGGTGAAGTGCTCGGTCTGGCCGAAGGCCTGGTGCAGCAACATGTCCAGCCCGGTGGCGAGCCGCCCGCCGGCCGCCGCGACGGCGGTGGCCAGGGGTGTGGGCCAGGGGTGGTAGACGACGTCCAGCACCACCGGGGCGACGGCGGCCGCGGTGGCGGCGAGGTCGTCGGCGGCGCCGGCGGGCACGGTGCTCACCAGCGCGGCGGCGCGGAGCGAGGGGAGCGCGGACCAGGGCTCGACGGTCACCGCGACGCCGGCCCGGTCCG
>DASWTI010000183.1:0-5583 GCA_036402215.1 Pseudonocardiaceae bacterium | reverse complement strand
CCCGACGAGTTCGACCGGTTCGGTGAGCGCGCCCGCCGGCCCCGCCGCGACGACCGGACCGGCGACGACCGGGCCGGCGACGACCGCGGCCGGCCCAACGAGGACACCGAGCCGCTCGATGCCCGGCCGGCGCCGCGCAAGCTGACCGTCACCCGGGTGGCGGCCTGGCGCAGCCGTCAGCTCACCCGGCAGGGGCTGGCCGCGTTCCGCCGGGCGGCCACCGCGGACGGCGCGGACCGCTCCGGGCTCACCGCGCTGACCTACCCGACGATGCTCAACTACGGCGCGGACGCGGCGATCGCCGTGGCGCTGGCGAACACGCTGTTCTTCTCCGCCGCCACCGCGGAGAGCAAGACCAAGGTGGCGCTCTACCTGCTGATCACGGTGGCGCCGTTCGCGCTGATCGCGCCGGTGGTCGGGCCGATGCTCGACCGGCTGCAACGCGGCCGCCGGGTGGCGCTGGCCGCGAGCTTCGTCGGCCGCGCGGTGCTGGCCGTGGTGATGGCGCAGCACTTCGACGACTGGTTGCTCTACCCGGCGGCGCTGGGCGCCATGGTGCTGTCCCGCAGCTTCAACCTGCTGAAGGCCGCCGTCACCCCGCGCCTGTTGCCACCGGACATCACGCTCACCAAGACGAACTCCCGGCTCGCGGTGTTCGGGCTGGTGGCCGGCGGGGCGATCGGCGCGGTGGCGGCCGGGTTCGCGGCCCTGCTGGGCTCCGGCGGGGCCCTCTGGTTCACGGCGGTGGTGTGCCTGGTGGGCGCCTGGCTGTGCCTGCGCGTCCCGGCCTGGGTCGAGGTGACCGAGGGCGAGGTGCCGGCCTCGCTGCGCGACGGCGGTGAGCCCGAGGGCGGCGAGCGGCGCCGCCGGGAACCGCTCGGCCGGCACGTGGTCGTGGCGCTCTGGGGCAACGGCACCATCCGGCTGCTCACCGGGTTCCTGACGCTGTTCGTGGCGTTCGTGGTGAAGGCGCAGACCGAGCAGTCGGCCTGGCAGCAGCTCGTGCTGCTCGGCATGGTCGGCGCGGCCGCGGGCGTCGGCAGCGTGCTGGGCAACGCGGTCGGCGCGCGGCAGCACTTCGGCAAGCCGGACCAGGTGATCGTGGCCTGCGTCAGCTCGGTGCTCGGGGTGGCGGTGCTGGCCGCGCTCATCGACGGCATCACCACGGCGGTCCTGGTCGGCCTGGTCGGCGCGGTCGCCAGCGCGCTGGCCAAGGTGTGCCTGGACGCCGTCATCCAGAACGACATGTCCGAGGCGTCGCGGGCCTCGGCGTTCGGCCGCACCGAGACGATCCTGCAGCTCTCCTGGACGTTCGGCGGCGCGCTCGGCGTGCTGCTGCCGCCGACCTACTGGCTGGGTTTCGCCGTGGTGTCGCTGGTGCTGGCGCTGGGCACCGCACAGACCGTGATGGCCCAGCGCGGCACGTCCCTGGTCCCCCGGCTGGGCGGCGACCGCCCGATCCGCGCGGCCTGGGCCGCCCGCCGCGCCAACGCCAACGGGAACACCGGCGGCAACGGCAACGGCCGGAACGGCCACGACCGCCGGGACGTCCCGGACCGCGACGGTGACGACCGCGGGCCCAGGGAGCGGCGGCCCGCGGTCCACCACGAGGAGCTGGAGGAGCGCGACCGGTGAGACGGGTCCTGCGCGCGGCCGGTGCGATGGGAGCGGCGGCCGTGCTGGCCACCGCCTGCGGCGACGACCCGCCGGCGCCGCCCGAGGTGACGTTCGCGGTGGACGGCGGCCAGGTGGTCGCGAGGCCCACGCAGCTCTGCGACGTCCAGGTCACGGACTGCACGGCGGACCCGTCGGCGGCCGTCGTGCTCGCCGTGCCGCCCGGCACGCCGCTGCGGATCGCGGTGCCGGAAGCGATCGGCGACACCCCATGGCTGGTGGTGTTCGCCTACCGCACCGGCGCCGGCGAGCAGGTCAGCGCGCGCAGCGACCTGTTCGCGAGCGAGGAGCGCACCGAGTACACGCTGACCCTGCCGGACGCCGCCGACCAGCTGGAGACCGTCGAGGTGCAGCAGCTCGGCGGCACGTTCGAGCCGGGCACCGACGGGGTGGAGTTCCCGACCCGCGGCACCTGGGTGCTCTCGGTGGACGACCGGTGAGCGTGGACGACCCGGTGGACGCCGCCCCGCCCGCCGCCCGGGCCCCGGCGGACGCCCGCGACCGCGCCGCGCTGGTCGCGCTGGAGCGCGCCGGCGTGCCGCTGGACCTGCTGTTCTTCTGGGGCCACACGCCGCGCGGCGGCGTCGTTGCCGGGCCCTGGTTCCTGAGCCAGTGGTGGCGCTCGGAGTTCACCGTGGACGGCGTGCGGTACGGCTCGGCCGAGCAGTTCATGATGGCCGGCAAGGCGCGCCTGTTCCGCGACGACGAGACGCTCGCGCTGCTGCTGGCCGCGGACGACCCGCGCGAGGTGAAGGCGCTGGGCCGCCGGGTGCGTGGCTTCGACGAGGCCACCTGGGCCGCCGGCCGCTTCGACCTCGTGGTCCGCGGCAACGTCGCCAAGTTCGCCGCCGACGACACCCTGCGCGACTACCTGCTGGGCACCGGCGACCAGGTGATCGTCGAGGCGAGCCCGGAGGACCGGGTGTGGGGGATCGGACTGACCGCGGCCGACGAGCGCGCCGCGACCCCGTCCCGCTGGCGGGGCGAGAACCTGCTCGGGTTCGCCCTCATGGAGGCCAGGGCCCGCCTGCGCCGAGCCTGACGAAGCCCGGGCGGGCCGCCCGGCTCAGCCTGGGTCGAGTTCGCGGGCCACCGCGCGCACCACGTCGGCGATGCGCTTGACGTTGCGGCGGTCCGGGTAGCGGCCGCGCCGCAGGTCCGGCTGCACCTTGATCTCCAGCAGCTTGATCATGTCCTCGATCAGGCCGTGCAGCTCCTCGGCGGGACGGCGCTGCGCCTCCGCGACGGACGGCGGCGGGTCGAGCAGCCGCACCGACAGGGCCTGCGGGCCGCGCCGGCCCTCGGCGACCCCGAACTCCACGCGCTGCCCGGCCTTGAGGGCGGTCGTCCCCTGCGGCAGCGCTGACGCCCGGACATACACGTCCTCGCCCCCGTCCTGGGTGACGAAGCCGAAGCCCTTCTCCGCGTCGTACCACTTGACCTTGCCGCTCGGCACTGCCCTCACCGTTCCTCGATGTCCCACTGCCCGGGCCGTCGGGGGCCCAGGCACGATGAACGCGCCCCGAGCGTGCCCGGGGCGCGTGGTTCCACCCTACGCGGTCCGGCTACCGCGCCGCCATGCCGAACGGCCCGGGCCGGGCCGGCGTGACCATGACCACGGACCCCCGGGCGGGGCGCGGTGACTACAGTTCCGCCATGCCTACTCGCCCGCGGCGGGACACGCTCCTGACCCTCGCGATGATCGTCTTCTCGGTGGGCCTGCTGGCCCTGGCCGTGGCGTTCGGCCTGTTCGCCTCGGGTCATCGGCACCTGCCGCTCTGGTTGAGCCTGGCGATCGTCCTGCTGCCGGTCGGCCTGGCGATCGGCATGGTCCGCACGCTGCGTCAGTACCGGGCGCGGCGGCACGGCGCCACCCCGGAGCGGTAGTCAGGCGTTGCGCACGGCGGCCGCCGCGTCCAGGCCGAGCAGTTCGACGGCGCGCTCGCGCATCTCCACCTTGCGGATCTTCCCGGTGACGGTCATCGGGAACTCGTCCACCACGTGGACGTAGCGGGGGATCTTGAAGTGCGCGAGCCGCCCCGTGCAGAACTCGCGCACCGACTCGGCGGTGAGCGGCGCGGCGCCGGGCCGCATCCGGACCCAGGCCATGAGCTCCTCGCCGTATCGCAGGTCCGGCACCCCGATCACCTGGGCGTCCAGCACATCGGGGTGCGTGTAGAGGAACTCCTCGATCTCCCGCGGGTAGATGTTCTCGCCGCCGCGGATCACCATGTCCTTGATCCGGCCGGTGATGTTCAGGTAGCCCTCGCCGTCCATCACGGCGAGGTCCCCGGTGTGCATCCACCGCGCGGCGTCGATGGCCTCGGCGGTCTTGTCCGGCTCCTCCCAGTAGCCGAGCATCACGGAGTAGCCCCGCGTGCACAGCTCGCCGGGCACGCCCCGCGGCACCGTGAGGCCGGTCTCCGGGTCGACGACCTTGCTCTCCAGGTGCGGGTGGGTTCGGCCCACCGTGGCGACACGCCGGTCCAGCGAGTCGTCGGCCCGGGTCTGGGTGGACACCGGAGAGGTCTCGGTCATGCCGTAGCAGATGGTCACCTCGGCCATGCCCATGCGCTCCACGACCTGCTTCATCACCTCCACCGGGCACGGCGAGCCGGCCATGATGCCGGTGCGCAGGCTGCTCAGGTCGTAGGAGTCGACGTCCTCGGCGAGCTCGGCGATGAACATGGTCGGCACCCCGTACAGCGAGGTGCAGCGCTCCTCGGCGACGGCGCGCAGCGTGGCGGCCGGCTCGAAACCCGGCGACGGGTAGACCACGCAGGCGCCGTGCGAGGTGGCGGCCAGGTTCCCCATGACCATGCCGAAGCAGTGGTAGAGCGGCACCGGGACGCACACCACGTCCCGCTCCGTGTAGCCGCACAGTTCACCCACGAAGAAGCCGTTGTTGAGGATGTTGTGGTGCGAGAGCGTGGCGCCCTTGGGGAAGCCCGTGGTGCCCGACGTGTACTGGATGTTGATCGGGTCGTCGGCGGACAGCGCGGCCTGGCGGCGGGCCAGCTCGGCCGGGTCGGCGGCGCGGCCGGCGGCCATGAGCTCGTCCCACTCCGGGCTCTCCAGCAGCACGACGCGCTCCAGCCCCGCGGTGCGCGGCCGGACGTCGGCGATCATCGCGGCGTAGTCGGACGTCCTGAACTCGCGCGCGGCCACCAGCATGCGAACGCCGGCCTGGTTGAGCACGTACTCCAGCTCGTGGGTGCGGTAGGCCGGGTTGATGTTGACCAGGATCGCGCCCAGCTTGGCCGTGGCGTACTGGGTGATCATCCACGGCGCGCAGTTCGGCGCCCAGATGCCGACGCGGTCGCCCTTGCCGATGCCGGCCTCGGCCATGCCGAGGGCCAGGGCGTCCACGTCCGCCCGGAACTCGGCGTACGTCCACCGGCTGCCGGTGTGCGCCTCCACCAGCACGGTGCGGTCCCCGTGCGCCGCGACGGTCCGGTCGAGGTTGTCGCCGATGGTGTCGCCCAGCAGCGGGGTGTCCGAGATCCCGGAGGAGTACGACGGCAGCGTCATGCGTTCATGGTGCTCCTGGGCGCGGCCGGGCGCGACCGTCCGCGCGGGATCGGTTCGCGCCGTTCCCGCTGGTGAGCCGCCGTGACGACCCGCCGCCACCACGCCACCACCGACCGTTCCGGCCGTCTACGGGGACGCTTCCGGCGGCCTGGCCGCGGCGCTCAGCAGCGCACGTAGCCCTTGAGCGGCGTGCCCCGGGGCGCGATGTCGCGGACGCTGCCCGGCGCGACACACACCGTGTACGTGGCCTGCGTACCGAGCGGATCGCTGATGCCGATCTGCCACTTCACCGCGTAGGAGCAGGCGTTGTGGCCCATGATCCAGCCGTCCACGTTCTCGGTCCACGCGCACGCCTGCACGCCGGCGCCGGCGGTCCCG
>DASWTI010000182.1:0-27316 GCA_036402215.1 Pseudonocardiaceae bacterium | reverse complement strand
CGGCGCGGGAGGCGGCCGTGCCGTCGCCGGCCACGCCGGTGATCGGGTCGGCCGCGGTGGCGGGGGCGAGCGCCAGGACCAGGGCCGAGGCGAGCGCCGTCATGGTGAACAGGGATGAGGTACGGCGGGCAGGGGACGTCGTCACGAGAACACCTCATTCATCGTGAGAGCCGGCCGCCGACTACCGACTGGATCGAACCGAAGGTAGCGGTCCGGTCTCACACGGTAGCCGATAGAGCGCTCTCTCACCAGGCTCGCGCCCTCGTCAACTCATGGTTGACGGCTCGCGATCGTCAACCTATGGTTGACGATATGGACAGACCGCCACCCCGACTCGACGACCTGATCACCTACGTCACCGAGCAGCACCCGGCGGAGGACCCGCTGGGCCGGCTGAGCACCGCCGTCCTCGTGGGCGAGCACCTGGCCGACGTCGCCGACCACCTGATCGGCCACTTCGTCGACCAGGCGCGGCGCGCGGGGGCCTCCTGGACCGACATCGGCCGCAGCATGGGCGTCACCAAGCAGGCCGCGCAGAAGCGCTTCGTGCCGCGGCCGGACGGCAGCCCGCTGGACGCCGGCGACTTCGGCCGCTTCACCGACCGCGCCCGCACCGTGATCGTCACCGCGCAGGAGCAGGCGCGGACCGCGCGCAACGACCACATCGAGCCGCTGCACATCGCGCTCGGCCTGCTCGCCGTGCCGGAAGGCCTTGCGGCGCATGCCATCCAGGCCTGCGGCGTGACGCTCGACCAGGTGCGCGATGCGGCCACCGCGCGGCTCGGACCGGCCGCCGGCACGATCCCGGCGCACATCCCGTTCACCGGCGCCGGCAAGAAGACCATGGAGCTGACCGTCCGCGAGGCGCTGCGGCTCGGGCACAACTACGTCGGCACCGAGCACATCCTGCTCGGCCTGCTCAGCGCCGAGGCCGACGAGGCCGCCACCGCCACGCTCACCGCCCTCGGGGTCACGCACGCCGCCGTGGAGGAGTGGACCCTGGCGAAGCTCGACGAACTCCGCGCAGCCCGGTCACTCTGACGCGGCCGGGGACGCCGGCTCCTCACGAGGCGGATCCCACATGGCGGGGCAAACGGTCCACTCACCCACGCGCTCGGGGTGCGTCGATCGGCCCCCTGAGGACAAGTCCCGGCCCTTCGGACGCTCCGGGCGTCGCGGGCGCGGGCTCAGGCGAGGGTGCGGCGCACCGTGTCCCAGTCCGGGTCCACGGGGGCGCGGGTCGCGCAGGGCTCGACGTCCTTGAAGCCGGTGGACGTGGAGACACACACCACCGGCCCGTCGAACCGGTCGGCGACGGCGCCACCGCCGGTGATCTTCCGCAGCCCGGCCAGGGCGATCGCGCTGGACGCCTCGGGCCAGAGCCCGGCGCGGGCCTGCTCCTCGCGGGCCCGCGCCAGCTCGTCGTCGGTCAGCAGCAGGGCCCGGCCGCCGCTGCGGGTGAGGGCGTGCACCCCGCGGTAACCGCTCACCGAGCAGTCGATGGCACGCGCCACCGTCCAGCCGGACTGCTCGATGATCGCGGCCGGCTCGCCACGTGCCATCGCCGCCGCGAGCGGGCCGCCGGTCGCCGGCTCGCACGAGTAGAGCGGCGGCACCCGGTCCACCACCCCGAGCCGCCGCAGCTCCTCGAACCCCTTGCCGATGCCGAACAGCAGCTCGCCGTACCCGGTCGGCACGAACACCGCGGCCGGTGCGCCCACCTCCGCGGCCAGCTCGTACGCGACGGACTTGTACCCCTCCGGCCCGAACGCGTGGCCGGTGTGCGTGACCGTCAGGTTGCTCACCGGGTGGAAGCCGAACTCCTCGACCACGCGGCGCATGAGCGGCCAGCGGCGCTCCTTGGCCACCCGGAACACCGTGGCCCCGTACTCCCGCAGCCACGCCTCCGCCCGCTCCCCCGCGTCGGCGTTCAGCAGCACCACCGCCCGCAGCCCCGCCCGCGCCGCGTACGCCGCCGCCGACGCCCCGTGGTTCCCCGACGAGGCCACCACGATCCCCGGCGCCCCCACCCCGACGGCCGCGCTCACCGTGCACCGGTTCAGCCGGTCCTTGTGGCTCCACGTCGGGTTGCGCGACTCGTCCTTGACGAGCACGCCCGGCTCCAGCTCGACCAGCGGCGTGTTCCCCTCACCCAGCCCCGGCGCCCGCAGCGGCGGCATCACCGGCGCCCACCGCTCCAACCCGTGCCGCGGCGCCCCGTCGAACAACCCGCGCGGCACCGCGTCCAGGTCGTACTCCACCTCGACCGGGTAGGCCATCGCCTCCGTGCTCGTCCGCGGACACCCGCTGGTGAGCGGCGGCCACAACGGGTACCGCACGCCCGGATCACCCAACGACCGCTGCCCCACCGCTGCCGACTGCACGAGCCGCAGGGTAGGCGCCGGCGCGGGGGTCAGACCACGCAGAACTCGTTGCCCTCCGGGTCCTGCAGGACGACGGCGTAGTAGGACATGCCGGGCTCGTCCATCACGCGCAGCACGGTGGCCCCGAGGGCGGTGAGGCGGTCGACCTTGGCGCGCACGCGCTCGGTGCGCGTGGCCAGCGGGACGGTGCGGCCGCCGCCGACCTTGAGGTCGAGGTGCAGGCGGTTCTTGGCCGTCTTGCCCTCGGGTACCTGCTGGAACCACACCCGCGGTCCCACCCCCGCCGGGTCCACCAGCGACTCCGGGGTCTCCCCGGCACCCCCCGGCAGTTCCTCGGGCGGCACCCCCATGTCCAGCCAGTACTCCCGCCAGGTGGCCGCCCCACCCGGCGGCGGCTCCGGCACGTAGCCCAGCGCCTCGGCCCAGAAGACGACCATCCCGCGGGGGTCCGCGCAGTCGAACGTCAGTTGCAGCTCCATCCGCGCAGCATCCCCCGTCACCCCGACAACCGTCCGTCCCGCAGCCGCACGGCGTCCTCGCCCGGCGCCGGACGGGCCGGCGCACACGGCTCGTGCGCCGGGTGCTCATCCCAGGCGAACGACACGGCGACCGCCCGGCCGGAAGGTGGCCGGGCGGTCGCCGGGAGACGGTGCGGCGGGCGTCAGCCGGCGTCCACGCGGTTCGGGTCGTTGATCCAGTCCAGAACCTCCTGCCGGTCCAGCCGGTAGGAGAAGTCCAGGCCCTTGCACTGGCCGTTCATGCCGAACGAGACCACCGCGGCGATGACGTACGTGCCCTCGAAGAACACCGGGCCGCCGGAGTCGCCGCTGCACGAACCACCCTTGCCCTGCGCCGGATTGGCCGTGGTCTTCAGGTTGTACGGGGTGACCGTGCTGGTGTTCTCCACCAGGTAACCGACCGCGGTGAGCCGCTCGCGGAACGACACCGGCCGCGGGTCCTGGTCGCTCACGCCGTAGCCGACGGTGCGGAAGAGCGTGTCCTGCTTCGACGCGCTCGCCGCCACGTACTCGTCCACGGCGCCCACCTCGGGCAGCACGCCGTAGTTGCCCGACGGCGGGTAGTACGGCTCGTCCAGGATCACCACGCCGACGTCGCGGTTCTCCGGGTAGCCCTCGAAGTTGTGGAACCCGTAGTTGTCGGCCTGGCTGAAGGTGTAGCCGCCCTCGTACGGGTAACCGGTGGTCGGGTCGCCACCCCAGCCGCCGAACGCGTTCGGGTCGTAGTTCGGCGCCGCGGCCTGCTCGAAGTAGATGCGCCCCTCGTCGACGCCCTCCGTGCAGTGCCCCGCCGTGACCACCACCGTCGGCGAGATCAGCGTGCCCGAGCACCGGTGACTGAACGGGTCACCCGTCGCCGGGTCGGGATCGGTGTAGAACACGAGCAGACCGACGAAGTCGTGCTCGAAGTCCTTCTGGTAGTTGCCCGTGATGGCCGTTGCCGGCGTCGCGGCGACGATCGCCATCGCGACACCGGCCGCGGCGGCCGCCAGAACCAGGCGCTTGCGCATGGGAACTCCTTCGGATGTCCGACCGCGTCACACGCGGCCCCGTCATCCTCACAACTGAGCGTGGCGCCAACTACCCCCGAAAGCACCCCTGCCTACCGCCGACCAGGGGGTGTCACCCCCCTCCGCATGGCTGCCCGTAGCGCCTTCTCGCCGGAAGCCTGTGCACTCCGTGGCGCGGACCCGGCTGCCGGTGTCCTCAGCCGGCCGGTGCCGCGGGGACGCCGCGGATCGCCGCGTCGAGCCGGGGCCAGGCGTAGTCCCAGGGGACGCGCTCCTGCTCCAGCACCAGGCCGGTGCCGGTCTCGTCGACGTGGCGCAGCAGCTCGGCTCGCAGTTCCTGTTCGACAGGCGTGAGCCGGGGCAGGGCGGACCGCGGCGCACCGGTGCCGTCGACCGCCAGGTGCCGGAAGCGGCGCAGCACCTCGGACTCCATGAGCACCGTCGGCACGTCGATCCCGTGCCCGCGCAGGTCGTGCACGAAGCGCAGCCCGGGCAGGTCCAGGTCACCCCAGTAGACGACCCGGGTGGCGGCGCGCACCCAGCCGATGCGCGCGTACTGGGTCACGCCGGAGCCCAGCCCGCACAGCACGACGGTGCCGGGACGGTCGTCGACGATCGCGTACGCGGTTTCCTTGTTCTCCAGGATCACCACGGTCGTCGGCCACGCCGGCCAGCGGTCGAGGTCCTCGATGGCGGCGGCGAGGTGGCGCATGCCGCCGATGCCGGTCCGCAGCTCCGGGCACAACACCGCGGTCTGCACGAGGTCCGGCGGCACCCGCAGGCCGAGCCGCCGGTGCAGCCGCAGCCGGCGCGACGAACCGGACTCACCGGTCCCGGAAGCGGGGTCACCGCCGCCGGAGGCGAGGTCGCCGGCCTCGGAGCCGGGGTCACCGCCGCCGGGGGCGAGGTCGCCGTGACCGTCGGGCTCCCTTCCGCCGGAGTCGGTGCCGTCGTCGGCATCGTCGGCGTCGTCGGAGTCGTTGCCGAGCAGCGCCAGCACCAGCGCGGCATGGCCGCGCAGCCACTTGGTGTCGACGCCCTCGATGGGCAGCTGCCGCAGCAACATGCCGGACGCCGGGTGCTCCGCGAGCCAGGTCGCCGCCGCCACCAGCCGCCGGTGGTCGTCCTCCGGCAGCTCGGTGATCCGGCGGATCACTCGGTCGAACCGCGCCCGGGGGAACGCCCGCTCCAGCGCGACCAACCGGCGCCCGCACGTGCGCCAGCGCTCGGCGGTGTCCTCGTGCGCGGCGGCCACCTCACGGGGCCCCGCCAGCGAGAGCGTGCGCGGCATCCGGTGCCGGCCCGTCGGGAAGCGGAGCGTGCCGTACTCGACCGTCCCCGGGCCCTGGTAGCGGGCCCACTCGTCGGCCCAGGCGTGGCAGGCCACGGGGTCGGCGGACCGCTCGGCCGTGGTCGGCGGGTGCAGGGCGACCCGCAGCGGCCAGGCGCCCTGGCCACGGGCCCAGTCCGGGTAGTCGGAGCCGAACCGTGCCCGCAGGCGGCGCAGGACCTCGTCAGGCGGACGCACGAGGGCTGCCGACGAGGTCGTCCCTGCCGTGCGCGGCGACCAGCTCGCCGAAGGTGGCGGTGGCCGCGCCGGACCGGGCGCCGTCGGCGGAGACGCGCTTGTCGACCAGCACCGCCTGGCCGATGAACGGCTCCAGGATGCCGGTCATGCGGATGGGCGCGGCGATGATGAGCTGGAACCCGAACTCGTCGAACGCCCCGAGCGCCTGCTGGGAGAACGTCTCGTCCGACTTGCTGAACGCCTCGTCGAGCATCAGCGGCGCGAACCGCGGGCGGCCGTCCGAGTCGGGATCGGCGAGGTTGTAGCTGAGGGCGGCCGCCAGGCAGAACGCCACCAGCTTCTCCTGCTCGCCCCCGGAGTTGGTGGCGGTGTTGCGGTAGGTGGTGGTGGTCTCGCCGGCGGCGTTCACCTCGCGGCCGTAGAAGTGGTAGCTGGTGCGCACGTCCAGCACGGTGGTCCGCCAGCGCCGGGCCTCGCCGTCGTCCCTGGTGAACAGCGCCATCAGCGCCCGCACCCGCTGGAACTGCCGCATCAGCCGCTCGGGCTCGCGGCGGGCCTGCGGCGCCTCGCGGAGCAGCACGTCGACCTGGCCGCGGAACTCCCGGGTCTCCGGCGGCGGGGTGAACCGGAAGGCGATCTGCAAGTGCGTGCCGGCGTCGAACTCCACCCGCCGCAGCCCCGCGTTGACCATGCCGATGCGGCTCTCGATGTCGTGGGAGGCCTTCTCCACCGACCGCTGCACCAGGCTGATCGACGGCACGAGCTCGTTGCTGATCAGCCGCTCGAACGTCGCCATCGCGTCCGGCAGCCGCCGCCGGGTGATGTCCTCGTGCAGCGCGGCGAAGTCACCGCCGGAGCGGTCGACGTCGCCGCTGTCGTCCGGCGCGCTGTCCGGCCATTCCTCCAGGAACCGGTCGATGGCGTTCTTGATCTTCGAGTGGGCCAGCCTCCGGTCGCCGGAGGCGTCGTCACGCTGCTTCTCCAGCGCCTTGCGGAAGGCGTCGCGCACCGGGCCCAGGTCGTCGGCCACCACCCGCAGCCCCAGGTCGGCGAGCACCGCGTCGAGGTGCGCCCGCTCGGCCTCGTCGTCGACGGTGTGCGGCCGGTCCTGCTCGCGCTCCAGCACCTCCACGAGCACGGTCTGCCGCGCGTCGTGGCGGCCGAGCGTGTCCTGCAGCCTGACGTGCTCCTGTACCAGCTCCTGCCAGGACTCCTCGGCCTCCGCGCAGCGCTCCTCCAGGTCGTGCAGGTCGACGTTGTCGGCGCGGGCCCGCTCGATGCGCGCGTCCAGGGCTCGCACCACCTCGTCGGCGGACCAGTGGTCGACCTCCGACCAGGCGGCGTAGCCGGTGAGCTGCTCGGCCGCCTCCGCCGTCGACCGCGTCGCCTGCCACTCCTGGTCCAGCCCATCGGCGCGCTCGCGGGCGGCCCGCGCCGCGGCCTCCAGGTCCGTCACCTCGGCCTCGAGCGCGGCCCGCTTGGCGGCGAGGTTGGCGCCGAGGATGTACGAGGACGGGTTGGTGAGCTCCCGGCGGTCGTCCTTGCGGTAGTGGTTCCCGCGCATCTTGACGGTGCCGTGCACGGTGACCGCGAGCTCGTGGCCGTCCAGCTCGGCGGCGTTCTCCACGCACACGTGGGCGAAGCGGTCGGCGAGCTGGGTGGCCAGCCAGGCGCCGGCCGGGTGCGCCGGGTCGACGGTGAGCCTGGCGGCGAGCGTCCCCGCCGCGGGCCGGGCCGGGCGGGCGTGGCCGCCCACGACGCTGTACTCCACGACGCCGCGCATGTCGTTCTCGTCGATGTACCGCTTCACGGCGTCGCGGTGACGCTCGGGGACCAGCAGGCGCAGGCCGAAGCCCCGCAGCACCTTCTCGGCCGCCGGGCGCCAGCGCTCCTCGCCGGCGGCGATGTCGATCAGCTCCGCCGCGTAGGCGAGCTCGGCGGCCGGCACCCCGGCGCCCTGCGCGATGGCCTCGCGCCGCGCCGACTCACGCTGCGGGATGAGCGACCGCGCCGAGCGCAGCGCGGTCAGCTCCGCCGCCCTGGCCTGGTGGGCCCGCCGCGCCTCGCCGGCATCGGCGAACACCTGGTGCCGCCGCTCCTTGAGGTCGCGCAGCTCGCCGCGGGCCTGCTCGGCCAGCTCGCCGAGCCGCCGCCGCAGCGCCAGGAAGTCCTCCTCGCGCTCGGGACAGAACAGGCCGATGCGCTCGACGAGCCCCCGGTAGGCCTGGTACGCCTGCAGGCGCGCGTCCCGGCGGCCGACCGCGGTCTCCCGCTCGTGGGTCAGCGCCGCCAGCGCCCCGCCCTCGGTGGCGAGCTGGGTGTTCAGCGATCGGTACAGGTCACGGGCCTCGTCACGGCGCTTCGCGGTCTCGGCGAGCCGGACGTCCAGCTCGGCGATGGCGTCGTCGAGCTCGTCGAGTTCCCTGTTCGCCGCCGCGAGCTGGACGCCGCGCAGGTAGCGCTCCATGGAGGCGCCGAGCAACGACTCGGCCATCGTCTGGGTGTGCTCGGACGTGCGGTACCGCTCCCAGTTCTCCGGCACGTCCCGCAGCACGCGCTCCTGCCGGAAGGCCCGGCGCGCGGTCTCGTACGCCTCGTTGAGCGGGGTGAACGCCTCCACCATCTTCCTGGCGGCGGCGAAGGTCTCCGGCTCGTCGAGCATGTTCTCGCGGACGAAGAAGTTCAGGTCGCCGACGTTCTTCATCGCCTTCGCCTTGCCCAGCAGCGTCAGCGCGGTCCGCGACTGGCCGAGCCCGATCCGCTTGGCCAGCTCACGCATGTAGGCGGACTGGCTCTCCGGGTACGTCGCGGGATGGGTGGCCTTGAGCCACCGGGTGTCGAAGGTGCGGGCGGCCCATTCTTCGAGCACGGTGAGGTCGAACGCGCCGTTGTGCAGCTGGTACATGCTGTGCAGCGAGGAGCCGTCGTTCTCGGTGCCGGTGAACCACTTGACGACCACGGCCGTGGTGACCGAGCCGAGCCCGTCGTCGTAGGTGGCCGCGACGGCGGACCAGGTGGGGCGGCCGCCGCGCAGGTAGCGGACCCGGGACTGCTCGTGCTCGTCGTTGGTCTCCGACCAGGCGCCGCGCACGTAGTCGGCGACGCTGCGGGTGGCCCGTTTGGCGCCGCGGGCGGTGAGGTCGGCCGAGGCGTTGAACCGCTGGTCGTGCGTCGGCAGCAGCACCGCGGAGTGGGCGTCCATCAGCGAGGACTTGCCGGAGCCGGACGGCCCCGTGAACATCACGCCCCGCTCGTCGACGGCGAGGTCCTGGTAGCCCCAGAACGTGCCCCAGTTGACGACCTGGAGCCGGGTGAGCCGGAACTGGCCGAGGTGCAGGGTGCGCGCGGGTCCCGGGTCCGTCCGTTCCCGCTGCCCGGTGCGTTCGGGCTGTTCGGGCCGTTCGGCCTGCGCCGCCCGGTCGGTGTCGGTCCTCGCGCCGTCAGTCACCGTCGGCCTCCGCGTCGGGGTCGTCGTCGTGGTCGGTGCCGGGACCGTCGTCGGGGTCGGGGTCGGGGTCGGTGTCGGGGTCGGTGTCGTCGTCCTCGGGCTGGTTGGCCTCGCCGCGCGCCACGGCCAGGTAGAGCTGCTGCAACGCCTCGACCCGCTCGGCGGTCAGGATCGACGTGATCACCCCGTGGACGAGGTAGCGCTCGGTGCCCTTGATCTGCTTGATGATCGACGCGTCGTCGAGGGACTTGACGGCCGTCCTGATCTTCTTCTGGAACGCCGCCTCGTCGGTGTCGTCCTCGCGCTTGTAGGCCATCATGTGGTCCACCATGTCGGTGGTCTCCACCACCGGGTCGCCGGGCGCGACCAGGTACTGCTGGTACAGGTACAGGGCCAGCGCGCTCGCCGCGAGACTCAGCGTCCTGGCGCGCAGGATGATGCGGCTGTGCGGGCTGGACTCCCCGGCCTGCCGGGTGAAGGCGTAGCGGTGCTCGTGGTTGATCTCCAGCACCAGGCCCAGCTCGGACAGCCGGCTGCGCAGCACCTCCTCGTACTGCACGACGACCGGCCAGTGCTTCCTGGACCGGTCGGTGACGTGTGGGGCGGCCACCAGCTCCTGCAATGTCCAGCAGACGTCCGGTGGCAGTTCGCTGGTGTCGCCGTCGAAGCGCGGCTCGTGCGGGCCGGAGCCGATGTGCGTCCCGATCGGGCCCGGGCCGCCGTCGTGGCCCTCCTCGAAGACGGCCGCCGGGGAGAGGGCGGCGGCGCGCCCGGCGGCGGACTGTTCGCGTTGTTCGGGCTGTTCGTCGAAGAGCACCGCGAACGACGGCGGGCGGTCAGTCATGCGGGCGGCCTTCCATGAGGACCGACTGCCCCCGCAGCGTGCGCCGGCGCGGCGTGGGGCCGGGGCGCGGCGGCTCGGGGATGCGGTCACCGAACAGCAGGTACGGCAGGGTGATCCGGCGCGGACCACGGCCGGTGTGGGCGATCACCGTGGTCCGCGCGCCGGTCTCCAGCCGGCCGTGACCGGTGGCCAGCGACCACAGCCCGATCACGTCACCGGCCCGCGGCTCGTCGATCAGCTCCAGCACGCGGTCGAGGGTGGCGTAGCCGCCGTGCCGGTCCAGCGCCGTGTTGACGGCCGTGCGCAGCGCCGTCCAGTCGATGGACTCGGCGCCGATCAGCTCGGCCGGGTCGATCGCGAAGCCGGCGTCGTCGACCAGTGGTTCCGGCTGCTCGCTGATGCCGTCGTGCAGGCGCAGGCGCCCGACCGAGGTGGTCTCGGCGCCGCTCATCGGCACGGTGAACCCGATGTCACGGCCGCCGTGGGTGTGCCGGAACGCCTCGGCCGCCGCGGCCTGCGCCTCGCCGATGCGGGTCCGCATGCTGCGGTAGTGCAGGGCGTCGCCGCCGCGGACGAAGTTGTTCATGCGGCGGAACGCCACCCGCCGGCTGTCCTCGACCTCGTGGACCCGCCGCCACATGGCGTCGATGAAGCCGGTCAGCGAGGCGGCCAGCTCGGCGGGGAGACCGTCGACGCGGCCCACGATGTCCCTGATGTCGGACTCCAGCTGGGCCCGCTGCGACGGCGTGCCGATGAGCACGGCGAACGCGCGGAACGCCTGCCCCTCCGGCGAGTCGCTGATCAGGTCGTGGCCGTCGAACATGCGCTGCAACGAATCGGCGAACTCGATCGGATCCTCGCCGAGGCTCTGCCGCATGAGCGCGGCGGTGTTGGCCTGCATCTGCTCGCCGTACCGGGCGATGTCCGCCGGGATCCGCTCGACGAGCTGGGTCAGCGCCGATACCTTGTCCACCAGGTCACGGTGGTTGACCTGCGGCACCTCACCGCGGTCGAGCGCCTCACGCTCGGCCATCAACTGGGCTATCCGCTCGTCGATGGCCTCGCGCCGCTCCGCCGGGTCAGGATTGGCCTCGGTGGCGATCCGGTGCAGCTCGGACATCACCATCGACAGCGCGGACTCGGTGGCGATCGACAGGTGCCGCCGGAGGTTGCGCATCTGCTGCACCGCCTGGCCGGCGCCCGAGGTGAGCTGGTAGCGCTCGACCCGCGTCTCCTGATCGACGGTCCGGTGCACCCACCCCTTCTTCGTCCACCGCGTCAACAACTCATCGGGGTCCGGCTCCGTGATCCCCTCGTCATCCCCCGCCAGCATCCCCAGCAACCGCGGCAGATCCCGCCCGATCTCGGCGGTCAGCGTCTCCCCGTCCACTACCTGCCCGTCGCCCAGGTGGGCCGCCATCAACGCCAGGTGCACCAGGGCATCGTTCGACCGCAACAGCGACATCGTGACGTCGGCTGCCGCGTTGCTGCGGAACTCGGCCAGCAGTTGCTCGGCGCTCTTCGCCGCCATTCCCCACCCTCCCGCCCGGTCCCTCCAACCCGGCGCCGCCCGAGAATACGTACCGCCACCGACACCACGGCCGGCCCCCGACGACCGTCACCGTCACGAGTGGCGACCGGCCGGGCGGCTCAGGTCCCCGTCGATGCCCGACCGGACGAGCCGGAGCGCCGGCTTGCGGTCCAGACACGTCCGCCGCTCATGCCGGGCCGCGAAAGGACCCTCGCACCGTGTCCACGGCACCGCTTCCGCTGCAGGACTCGGCCACGCCGGCACCAGAACCACCGACCGGAAGGCGACCGTGGCCAATCCGGGGACGCGTCACAGCCCAGGACCAATACAGGAGATTGGTGGGCACAAGGCCTATCTGGTGGACCTGGTTAGGGCCCATGCCCACCCTGCGGTGCCGGTTCGGCGCCTCTTGGAGCTGGCACGCGGGTGGTCGGCCATCTACCCCGCCGCCGCTGACCTCGATCGCCGCGCCGGAGGGTGATCTGACGCGCTTCGCATGCGACGGCGACGGATACCGACACGTCCAACCTGGTTAGCTGGCCGCCGGAGGGGTGGGTGCCATCGCGGCCAGCAGCTCAGGCGCTTCGCGCCTAGACATCCATCAAAGCCTTCTTGCTCTGCCCTGCATGATCATCAGCGGACACCGCCTCGCCAACCACCAACCTCCAACCTCCAATCTCTAGGAGCTCCTGGCCAGCACGCTGCGTGCCGCTTGGAGCAAGGCGGTGAGAGCGGGATAGTCGCGGCGATGGGGAAGCCAGGCCAGGGCTGCCGTGGACATGGGTAAATCGGTGACGTCGACGTAGGCAATGCCTGGACGAGGGTAGAGATGGCGAGCTGCGGCGGGGAGAAAGGTGATTCCCTGCCCACGGGCGACGGCCAGCAGCATCGCTTCGATGTTGCCGACTTGCGGGCCGAAGCGTACGGGCGTGCCGTCGGGGCGGGGGTTGATCGTCCAGTGGTCCCACCATTCTCGAGGTGCCTCGGGCGGGACGTCGACGACCAGGTGGTCGGCCAGGTCGGCCAGGGTGAGCGGTGCCTGGTTCACCAGCGGGTCGTTGGCGGGTAGGCAGGCGATGCGGGGCTCCGCTGCCAGGTGCAGGCTTCGGAGGAAGGGCGGCAGCGGGGGCCGTAGGAACGCGGCGTCAATGCCTCCACCGGTGAGGAGATCGATTTGCTCGACGAAGTCGACCGTGCGGATTTCGACGGTAACCCCGGGATGTCGGGTGGCCAGCTCGGACAGGATGGCGATCGTGTACGGCATGGCCGCCTCGCCGCCGATGGCTCCGAGCCTCAGGTGGCCCCGAGCCACCCGGGCAACGGTGGCGGCGACTCCCTGCAGGTGGTCCAAGGCCATGAGGAGAGCGCGCGCTTCAGGCACCAGGGCATGACCGGCCGGGGTGAGTTCCACCCGGCGGGAGGACCGTTGCAGGAGGTCCACGCCGAGCCGGTCCTCCAGCGCTCGGATCTGTTGACTGAGGGCAGGTTGGGTAAGCAACATGCGCCGGGCCGCGCGACCGAAGTGCAGTTCCTCGGCCAGCGCCAGGAACAGCCGCAACTGGTGGCCACTGGGCTCCCGGGGAGCGCGCTGAGCGCGCCGTCTACCAGCGTCGGCGTAACCCATAAGGGAAAGTCTATCAATCTGTCGCAAGAAGCTTCTGCCGCTTACTAGGCATGGAGCCAAGATTCCCGGCAGCATGTCTAGCGAGTCCCCGTTGGTCCGAGGTCGCAGATGATCTCAGTGGCAATCGGAAGAACTTGCTAACTATTCCAACAAGCCATGAGACCACCGTGGGGGGCTTCCGTTAGTACTCATGGGGGATCCTTCATGAGTCCGGTGTTAATGAGAGGAATGACATGCTGCGACGAATTTCTGCTGTCCTGGCCACCGCCGCTGCGACGGCCACACTGGCCCTGGTGGCCATCGCTCCGTCGGCCTCGGCCGACACCTGCAACAACTCGCGGGACGTCTACATCCCGGGTGGGGAGTCGCACTACACGCTCACCTGCAGCGGCGGCCGGATCTACGTCAACGGCCGGGTGAAGGACACCCGCGCGGATGGCAAGTGCGCGCAGGTCAAGGCCCTGATCAACGGCACCTGGTACTACAGCGACCGTGCCTGCCCCGCCGGCACGACCAAGTACTTCAGCTGGGACGGACCCGGATCGACGGCCTACGTGTACACCCAGCTCGTCTGATCTGCCACCAATTCGTAGGCCCCGGCGCCGCCGGGGCCTACGCTCCTGTCGGCAAGAGTTGTAGCCGATCCGCCCCAGGGAGTGCGACTGCTGGCTAGTCATGAGGCGGTGGCGGACTGCCGAGCGATGTGCGGCAGCGCCGCATGCCACCGAGGTAGCGCATCGCCTGGTGACGTTAGATCAAGAGATATCTAGCAGTCGGCTTCTTAGCCGCGATGCCGCAACACGAGCTGCCTGCTCGTCCTCTCTCCGCGTCGACGGTAAATGAAGGCCGGCACCTCTCTCCGAGGGTGTACGTAGTCTAAACACCGGTCTTGAAGGCCGCGGCACTGCTTCAACAACGAGTCGAACTCCACTTTGGGGAGAGGGCTTCCGATCGAGACCGCCGGCAGAACACCCAGCAGTTCGTCGATCTCGACCGCCAGCTGCTGCTTATCACGAGCGATCATGCGATTCGCCACCAGCAGTGTGGCCGCCAGCAGCAGCCCAGGCAGGCTGGGGCAAAGCCACCGAATCAGAAGCTCACGCGTTGACCAATCGAAAATCAGGGCTACAACCAGCCCCATTGCGACCCACACTCCCAGCGCGATGGACAACGCTCCAGCCCACGTGCGCCGCAACGACCAGTCCCATTGAAGATTCTCACGCTGACACAGAAGAATAGCGTACGGTAGCGGCAGCTCGGTAACGTCGACGTACCAGTCACGCTTATTGCTCACGCCCCGATATTTTCGAGCGAGACGAGCTACTTCTTCATGGGCCGGTAGCGGCTTGAACTCGGCGGTAATCGGCAGACCAAAGAGCTCTGCATCGAAGCGCTCCTGCGCTTTAGCCGCCCAAGTGCTCCGGGCTTGGCGGAGGTGCCTGTCGCCGACTCTCCCGCTTACTGTAAAAGCCATCGGGTGACACGTCAGAGGGCTTGGCCTAACCTCAAAGAGCGGCGAGGCCAAGACCTGGTGGACGTTGGCCGGCACCGGCTGGAGGTCACCCGTCACACCAGCTACGTGCGAGTACAGGTGCTTCGCGATCTTTCGCCTCGCATGAGCGAGGTGGCTTCGGACTGTTCCTTCCCCGACACCGAGCACGTCAGCGACCTCATCGTCCTCGTATCCGAGGATCCTCATAGCTAAAGTAAGCCCGCTGCCCACGGGGCAGTCGGCGAATCGCTTGCAATGCCTCGTCCAGTTCGAGCGTCGAGCCCGAGCCCGAGCCCGAGCCCAGATCATCTGCACAAAGCTCTGAATCCGCCCGGAAGTCGGTCAGGTTGTAACGACTTCGACGAGACTGCCATGAAGTACTCCATGGACTTGAGGTGAACTGCCCGATAGGCGTATGAGCGCATCCGCGGGAAGCCAGCAGCCTCGTCCCCTGGTCCACCAATCCCTTGCCATCGCGACCACATGAGCTCTGCAGCCTCAGCAGCGATGTCTTCTGCAGTCGCTCGATCGTCGACAAATCCCTGCGCAACATGGCGGGTTACTCACCATTCTGTTGATGGAATCGAACAAGCCATCAAGCACGACGGTGCCGACCAGAACGGCAGGCAAGAGGTACGGCAGAAGCCTCCGCCATGGAGCCAGCTTGGCTGCCGGGAGTCAACATCAGTGGGTGCGAGTGAAGGATGCCAGGCGGCTTGGCGACGGCGTAAGTCGCGTAACCAGACTTCGCACTCGATAGATACGAATCATGTCACTTACCGTGCTTCCCTCGAATGCGTGGCCCGTGCGGCAGGAGCGGGTGACCTACACGCCCAGTGGACACAGCAAGTCGCTCATGCGGAAGTGCGCGATCGATCTCATACGGCACCAAAGTCAACGAACCCACCGCCCGACCCATGGATCTTTGCGCGGACTCGGGCGGTGGGCCTTCTGTTGAGCGCCCTGAGGGCCCGACCTCGCCCCCGGGAGCAAGGTCTTCCTCAGATGTCGCCACGCCGGGAATCTGTTGAATTATCTTGCCGCGGTTCACGCCAAAGGCGCAGCCAGGTCACTCCATGTAGCAGCCGTCTACTCCACGCGATCGCGGCGCTGGCGGTGGCCAGCCGACGAGGCCCGCAAGCCGCCCGCCGTGCGGTACAGGCGCTGCTGGACCACGGGGGCGTGACGGTGGCCGGCCACACCGATCTGCTAGTGAGCGAGTTGGTCTCCAACGCCGTCACTGCGGGGGCCGTAACGCTGCTGCCGTACGGTTGCCGCGAGGCGTGCGGTTACCGCATCAACCCGCTGCTGGCGCCGATCGATGCCTGACGCAACCGCGACGCGGTGTCCCCGACGTTCCGCCACCGGCTCGTACCCACCTGCGGCCTGGGCCAAGCGACGCGCAACGATGGCGCTTCGCGTGTCTCGGCGCTCTGAATGGAGAACCGAAGGAACCGGGGTGCGATGGCCTTCGAAGAGGGCGCTGGCGGTCATGGCGGCCCTGCTGACGGCAATCGGAGCGATCCTCACCAACTACGCCACAGAGGACAGGCCCGAGTGGCTGGCGAACCAGAGATTGATGTGGTTGGCGCTGGCATGCGTGCTGGTGATGCTCGTTGTCGTAACCTGGGTGGCCGGGCTCCCGCCAGCACCCATCGAGGACAACCCTCCATCGGCGCCACTGCCAACAGGACCGCCCGCGCCGAAGGCGCGACAGGCCTCGACGACTGATCGGACGGCTGGCGGCAGTGAGCCTTTCCAACCTGGCGTTCTCGCAGGTCACCGGTTTGCGCCCGGTGCCCTGGCTCGGGCAGGAGCGTGTCCGTGACCTGGGCCGGAGCTATCGCCGACGGCCTGCGCTGGCCATCCGAGACTGGCTACCGAGGTCCCGTCCGTCAGGTTGGAAAAGGCTCAGTGACGCAGGATCGCAAGCTCGAGCCTTCCTGGGAAGACGACGGTTCTTGTTGTCATCCCTAACGTTGGTGCTAGTTCCGTCAATGACCAGCGCCCGACGGGTAGAGCCGGCTCCTCGACAACCAGAGCCGGTGAGGAGGGATGAGCAGATGAGCGCGCTGAGCTCATCCGGCGGTGCTTCGAGCAGTACGCCACCGGCGAGTGGACCGTCACCGCTCTGACCGACGCAGCCCGAGCCAGGGGCCTAACCAGCCGTCCGACCGCCACGAAGCCAGCGCTCCTGGTCCGGCTCAACACGATGCACCACGCCCTGCAGAACCCCTACTACATGGGCTTGGTGCCCTATCAGGGCGTCCACCTACGAGTACTACGTCTGCGCTGGCAAGAAGCGCCCCGTCACCACCTGCCGACGAGGCGTCATCCGCGTCGACCGCATCGAAGCCGGCATCGCTAGTCATTACGCCCGCTTCCAGCTACCACCCCACCGCATCGCGGCCATCAGGGACGCGGTGCTGAAGGAGATGCGGCACCAGCGGGCCGAAGCCAACACCCGGCGAGCCCAGCGGCAGCGAGCCCAGCTGGAAGGCCAACGGCACAAGCTCCTCCAGGCGCACTACGCCGGCGCCATCCCGCCGGACCTCCTCGCCTCCGAGATGCGACGCCTGACCCGGGAACTGGCGGCGGCAGACCAGGCCACCGCAACAGCCAACGCCTCGCTCGCCGACCGTCCAGGACACCCTGAACGCAGCGCTACGGGCGGCCGAGCACTGCCAGGCCGCCTACGCCGACGCCCCGCCCAAGGTGCGCAAGCAGATCAACCAGGGCTTCTTCGAGAAGCTCTTCATCGACCTCGATGGCACCGTCGAACGCTTCATCCTCACCGAGCCGTTCGCCAGCCTCTACACCGACGACGTGGCGATCGCCCATGATCCGCAACCAGACAAGGTGATTGCGCCGCAGGTTGGTACACCAGATGCCGCCGGTGACCCTCAAGATGGTTATGCCCACCAACCGCCACAAGATCAACGCGGGGATTGGTGGGGCACAAGGCCTATCTGGTGGAGCTGAGGGGAATCGAACCCCTGACCTCCTCGATGCGAACGAGGCGCGCTACCAACTGCGCTACAGCCCCTGGTGGGACGGGGGAAGCGTAGCAGGGACCTACTCGCCGGCCGCGCGGCGGTAGGGGGTGGCGTCGTCGAGGTCGAGGTCGTGGAGGCCGGGGTCCTCGTCGTCGAGGTCGATGACGGTGGCGCCGGGGTGGGCGGGGTGCTGGGGCAGGCGCTGCCAGGAGGACGGGGCGGGCGCCTCGGGGGCGGGCTCGTCCTCGTGCTCGTCGTCGGCCTCGGGGCGGACGCGGTGGCTGCGCGTCACGCGGTCCAGGCGGCGCTGGCGCACCTCCTGCTCGATGCGGACCTGCTGGCGCAGGTAGCCGAGGTAGCCGACGAGCACGACACCGGAGGCGCCGTGGGCCCACCAGAGGACGGGCAGCACGACGAGCGCCGCGGCGGCCGTGGCGAGGACGAGCAGGAGCATGCCGAGCACCACGCGCTGGCGGAACGCGTACTTGGCGCGCGCGGCCAGCTCGGCGGCGTGCGGGTCGAAGCCGCCGCGTCCGGGGCGGTAGCGGCGGCCGTCCGGCCCGTGGCGGCCGGTGGTCCCCGGCTGGGGTCCGTCGTCGCCGCTCTCGCCGCCACGGACGAGGCGGCCCCGCGGGGCATGCGCGTAGGCGCGGCGGGCACGCCCGTCGCCGGCCTCCTCGACCTCGTCCCCGTCGTCGGTGTCGTCGGTGTAGTCGACGTCGTCCACATCGTCGACGGAGTCGTGGTCGTCGTCGTAGTCGGTGTCGTACTCCGCGTCGTGCTCGGCCATGTCGGGTACCTCCTCCCGCCGGCCTTGCGCATCCCCGCGACGCAGCACCCGGGCGGCGAGCGCCGTGTCGGCGGTCCGCCGTACCTCCTGGCGCCGCTTGGCCACCATCGGGACGAGGACGACGATCCATGCCACAGCCAGGGCCGCGAAGACCAGCGAGCTCGGCATGCCTCGTCACCTCCCCCGAGCCACGAGGGCACAAGTCCGACGGTTCGTCACGCTAGTCACAGCAGTAACACAGGTGACGCAGGCGCGCCGTCTGAACAGGGCTTTAGGACTCTTTCAGTCGCACGAAACGGTCATTCGGCGGCCCCGGCCCCGCCCGGGCACATCATGCCGGTTCGGCGAGTCCCGCGCGGAGCAATTCCCGGACCACGCCACCGGGCACTTCCTCGATCGTGAGGGCGTAGACGAGATGGTCGCGCCACGAGTCGTCCACGTTGAGATAGCGCAGGTGCAGGCCCTCCTCCCGAAAGCCGAGCTTGTCCAGCACGCGACGGGACGCGACGTTCTCCGGGCGCACGGTGGCTTCGACACGGTGCAGCCCGACCGGCCCGAAACAGTGGTCCACGCACAGCGCCGTGGCCGCCGTCGCCACCCCGCCACCGGTGGCCTCCGACGACACCCAGTAGCCAACCCACGCGGAGCAGAGGGCGCTGCGCACCAGGTTGCCCACGGTCACCTGCCCGCAGAACACGCCGTTCAGCAGGATCGCGAACGGCAGCGCGTGCCCGCGCCGGGCGGCGCTGCGCAGCGCCGCGGACTGCGCCGGCCAGTTGAGCACCGAGTGCCGGTCGTCCCACGTCCCCGGCGCCGTGGGCTCCCAGGGCCGCAGGTGGTGCACGTCGCGGCGGCGCAGCCGGCTCCACGCCGCGCCGTCGCGCAGCCGCACCGGCCGTAGTTCCACCAGGCCGCCACGCACCCGCAGCGGCCCCAGCCGGGCCGGCCAGCCGGGGTGACGCCCGATCGGCTCGCCGATCGGTCCGGGCCGGCCCACGCCGCTACGACCGCTGGGCCAGGAAGCTGACCTCGACGTCCTCGCCGACGGCGACCTCCGTGGTGTCGGAGTCCACCATGAGCAGGCAGTTCGCCTCGGCCAGCGAGGCCAGCAGGTGCGCGCCGGAGGTCCCGAGCGGCTGCACCAGGTACTCGCCGGTGTTCTCGTCCCGCAGCAGTTGCCCGCGTAGGAACCCGCGGCGGCCCTTGGTGGACTGCACCGGTGAGAGCAGCCGCGCGGTGACGGTGCGCCGGTACGGGTTGCGCTTGCCGAGGGCGAGGCGGATCAGCGGCCGGATCAGCACCTCGAACACCACGAGCGCACTGATGGGGTTGGCCGGCAGCAGGAACGTCGGCACGCCGTCCGGCCCGAGCCGGCCGAACGCCTGCACCGAGCCGGGGTGCATCGCCACCCGGGTGAGGTCGATCGCGCCCAGCTCGGCCAACGCCGCCACGGTGTCGTCGCCGGTCGCGCCGCCCACCCCGCCGGCGATCACCACCACCTCGGAGAGCAGCAGCCGGCCCTCCACGATGTCGCGCAGCTTGCGCGGGTCGCCGGACACGATGCCCACGCGGGTCACGTCGGCCCCGGCGTCCCGTGCGGCGGCGGCCAGCGCGTAGGAGTTGACGTCGTACACCTGGCCCTGGCCGGGAGTACGCTCGACGTCCACCAGTTCGTCGCCCATGGAGAGCACCGAGACCCGCGGCCGTGGGTGCACGAGCACCTTGTCTCGGCCGACGGCGGCGAGCAGCCCGACCTGCGCGGCCCCGATCACCGCGCCGCGGCGGACGGCCACGTCGCCGGTCTGCACGTCCTCGCCCGCGCGGCGCACGAAGCCCTTGGACGGCACCGGCTGGTTGACGGTGACGTGGGCCTGGTGGCCGTCGGTGTAGCCCACCGGGACCACGGCGTCGGCGAGCGTCGGCAGCGGCGCGCCGGTGGCGACCCACACCGCCTGGCGCGGCTGCAACCGCCGTGGCTGGCGGGACCCGGCCTGGATCTCACCCACCACCGGCATGCTCACCGGCACCTCCTGGACGTCGATGCTGCGCACCGCGTAGCCGTCGACGGCCGCCTGGTCGAACCCGGGCAGCGCGCGCTGCGCCACGACCTCCTCGGCGCACAACATGCCCTGCGCCTCGGAGATCGCCACCCGCACCGGAGCCGGCTGCACCGCGGCGGCCAGCACCCGCGTGAGCTGCTCCTCGACGGTGCGCATCTCGTTCACCCCAGCCGATCCCGCAGCCACTGCTCCAGCTCCGGGCCGTACTCCGGGTCCTCCAGCGCGAAGTGCACGGCCGTGCGCAGGAAGTCGCCCGGGTTGCCGAGGTCGTGGCGCAGCCCGCGGTGCACCACGACGTGCACCGGGTGCCCCTCGGCGATCAGCAATGCGATGGCGTCGGTGAGCTGGAGCTCGCCGCCCGCACCCGGGGTGATGCGGCGCAGCGCGTCGAACACCGCGCGGTCCAGCAGGTAGCGACCGGCCGCGGCGAACGTGGACGGCGCGTCCTCCGGCCGCGGCTTCTCCACCATGCCGTGCACCCGCTTGACGTCCGGGTCGGCGGTGTCCGCGACGTCGAACACCCCGTACGCGCTGACCTGGTCCAGCGGCAGGTCGAAGGCGCACAGCACGCTGCCGCCGTGCTCGGCACGCACCTTGGCCATCCGGTCGAGCACCCCGTTCGGCAGCACGAGGTCGTCCGGCAGCAGCACGGCGACGGCGGTGTCGTCGTCGCGCAGGTTCGGCTCGGCGCAGCCCACCGCGTGCCCCAGGCCCTTCGGCTCGTCCTGGATGGCCACTTCGACGTCGAGCAGGCCGGGGGCGCGGCGCACCTTGGCGAGCAGCTCGTCCTTGCCGCGCCCGGCAAGCGTCGCCTCCAGCTCCGGCGCGGGCCGGAAGTGCTCGACGACGGACTCCTTGCCGGCCGAGGTGACGATCACCAGGCGGGTCGCGCCGGCCTCGGCGGCCTCCTCGGCGACCAGCTCGATGGCCGGCCGGTCCACCACCGGCAGCAGCTCCTTGGGCACCGACTTCGTGGTCGGGAGGAAGCGGGTGCCCAGCCCCGCGGCCGGCACGATGGCGGTACGAAAGCTCATGGGGGTGCAGCCTAGGCGCCACCCGTACGCTGCGGCGTCATGGTGGCTACGTTGGGCAAACCGGCGTGGCGGGAGCGGCTGCGCTCGGCCCGTGCGGCCGTCACGCCCGAGGAGCACGCCGCCGCGGCGGCCGCGCTGGCCCGCCGGGTGGCCGACCTGCGCGGCACGGTGTGCGCGTACCGGCCGATCGGCGGCGAGCCCGGTTCGGCGGCCATGCTGACGGCCCTGCGCGACGCCGGGTGCCGGGTGCTGCTGCCGGTCGTGGTCCGCGGACGGCCGCTGGACTGGGCGGAGTACACCGGCGAGTCCGGGCTCGCGCCGGCCGGTTACGGGCTGCTGGAGCCCACGGGCCCGCGGCTCGGTGCGGCGGCGATCGGTACCGCGGACGTCGTGCTGGTGCCGGCGCTGGCGGTGGACCGCTCCGGCGTGCGCCTCGGCCAGGGCGGCGGCTACTACGACCGTTCCCTGCCGCTCGCCGCGCCGGGTGCACGGCTGATCGCCGTGGTCGGTGACCATGAACTCCTCCCCTCCTTGCCTCGTGAACCACACGACGTCCTCGTCACCGAGGCCCTGACCCCGTCATCGGGCTTCGTCGCCCTCGGCTGAAGTCTCGGCGCCGTCGTTGGCGTACCCCTGTCGCCATGCCTTCGGCCCGCCCGCGACCGCCGCCGGGCCACGTTTCTGTGGCCGTGGACGCGCCGGGCTCGGGGTCCGGTCGAGAGCGTTTGCGCGGGAGCACCTCGCTGGCGCATCATCACTGTTGGCACTCGACTCCTCCGAGTGCCAACGAGGACGAGCCCGGAGGACCACAGTCGTGCCGACCTACGCCTACGCCTGCACCGAGTGCGATCACCGCTTCGAGGCCGTGCAGGCCTTCTCGGACGCCTCTCTGACGGCCTGCCCCGAGTGCACCGGCAAGCTGCGCAAGCTCTTCTCCTCCGTGGGCATCGTGTTCAAGGGGAGCGGCTTCTACCGCACGGACAGCCGCAAGGCCGCCACCTCGTCCGAGGCCGGTTCATCGGGTTCCTCCTCCGGTTCGTCGTCGGGCAAGTCCGAGGCCGCCAAGTCCGACTCGGGCTCGTCGGCGTCGTCGACCAAGTCCGAGTCCACCACATCCGCGGCCGCCGCGGCGCCCTGACAAGGCAGTTGTCCACAGCTCCGGCAGTTGTCCACAGACAGCGCCTGAGCAGGCCTTTCCCTCCCCTCGCGTGGCCTAGCGTCGGTCGCGATCGACGACGGGAGGCGCCATGGGTGGACATCGCGGCACGGGGCCGCGCACGCTCGCACCGCTGCTGAGGGATCGGCTGGCCGCCGGGCTGCGCGGCGGCGGTTGGTCACGGCCCGTGATGCTCCGGCGGACGCTCGCGGGCATCCTGGTGACGCTCTCGATGGCGCTCGCGCTGCGCCCGCAACCGGGCACGGCGACCGTCCTGGTGGCCGCTCGTGACCTCCCGCCAGGGGTCACGCTGACGCCCGCGGACGTCCGCACCGCCGAGGTGCCGGCGGGACTGGTGCCGGCCGGGACGCTCGGCACACCGTCCGATGTGGACGGTCGCGTGCTCGCCGGGGCGACCCGTCAGGGCGAGCCGATCACCGACGTGCGACTGCTGGGCGAGGAACTGACGCGGCTGCTCGCGCCGGGTGCCGACGCGGCCACGGTGCCCCTGCGGCTGTCCGACGCGGACGTGGCGGGACTGCTGGCTCCGGGGTCCACAGTGGACGTCGTCGGGGTCGGCGAACGCGGGGCGGAGCCGGTCGTGCTGGCCGAGCGCGCCACCGTGCTGACGGTGCTGGAGGAGGGTTCCGACGGCGTGATGGCGCGGCGCGAGGAGGGACGGCTCGTTGTGGTGATGTTGCCGAGACACACGGCGACACAGGTGGCGGCAGCCTCGCTTTCACAATCCATCACCGTTACGCTCCGCTAACCGTGTCCGCCGGGACGTCCACCGTCGGCCGTCCTCAACCCATTTCAGGGGGCAGTTGTGATCAAGGGCTTCAAGGACTTCCTGATGCGGGGCAACGTGGTGGAACTGGCAGTGGCGGTGGTCATCGCCACGGCGTTCACCGCGATCGTCACCGCGTTCACCAACAACCTGATCAACCCGCTGATCGCCGCGGTCGGGGGCACCAACGTCAACGGGCTCGGTTTCCAGCTGGTCGACGGCAATCCCAAGACGGTCATCGACTTCGGTGCGGTGGTGACGGCGGCCATCAACTTCGTGATCATCGCGGCGGTCGTCTACTTCCTCATCGTGCTGCCGTACCAGACCATTCAGGAGCGCCGCCGGCGCGGCGTCGAGCCCGGCCCGACCGAGCCCACGGACGTCGAGCTGCTGACCGAGATCCGCGACCTGCTGCGCACCCAGCAGCAGATGCCTCCGGCCGCGCCGCCCCGCGCCTGACCTCCAGCCGACCGCGCACAGCCGCGGGTCGGCGTGGCCGGAACGCCGACGCGCCGCCGGCGTCTGGCTGTGCGCGGCCCGCCAGGTGCGCCTGACCAGCGGCTGCGCCTGACCAACGGCTGCGCCGGGCCAGCGGCTACGCCTGACCGTGGCTGAGCGGGGCCAGCGGCTGCGCCTGACCGGTGGCTGCGCCTGACCGGTGGCTGCGCCAGCTGATTGCTGCGTCCCGCTGATCGCTGTAACCCGCTCCCGCTGATCGCTGAATCCCGCTGGTGGCGGACACGGCCGGCCGGTGGCCTGTCGGGCCGCGGGGAACCGTCAGCGGTCGTGGTGCGGGGGGCGGTTCTCGCGGTACCAGTCGTCGCGGGGGTCGGCGCCGGGCTTCGGTGCGGGGCGGTCGCCGCGGCCCTCGCCGCGGCCCTCGCCGCGGCCCTCGCCGCGGGCGTCGTCGTGACGGTCCTCGCCCGGTTCGTGGCCGAAGATCTCCTCGATGCGGCGCCGGTCCGCGGGGTCGGGCACGGCGGTCACTCCTCGTCGAAGCCGGACAGCTCCTCGATGACGTGGCTCACGAGCGGGCTGAGGGTGGCCATGCCGTCGCGGACGGCGGAGCGCGAGGCGGCGAGGTTCACCACGAGGGTGCTGCCGGAGATGCCGACCAGGCCGCGGGACAGGCCCGCGTCGACGGCGCCGGCGGCGAGGCCGGACGCGCGCAGGGCCTCGGCGATGCCGGGGATCGGCCGGTCCAGCACGCCGGCGGTGGCGTCCGGGGTGACGTCGCGCGGGGACACGCCGGTGCCGCCGACGGTGATCACCAGGTCGACACCGCCGATGACGGCGGTGTTCAGCGCGTTGCGGATCTCGACGCTGTCACCGGCCACGGCCACGGTGCCGTCGACCACGAAGCCGGCCTCGCCGAGCAGTTCGGTGACCAGGGGGCCGGTGCTGTCGTCGTGCTCGCCGTGCGCGATCCGGTCGTCCACGATCACGACCAGGGCACGACCCAGGCGCTGGGCGCTGCGTTCCATGGCGGCCACCGTACCGACCCCGCACGGGCGCCCCTGCTTCACCGTCCGATCACCGCCGAGCGTGTCGCCGGGCCGCGTGGCCGGCCGTGACCGGACGCCGATCAGGCCACGGCTCACAGTGGCGGCTCACCGCGAGCGGCAGGTGAATCGCGGCTCCGCCGACGGGCGACGAGCCCGGTTGGAGCGGGTCACCGCGGAGCCGCTGGTGGCGGAGTACTGCCGGTGAACCGGGACTGCGGGTGCGGCAGCGGAGAACTGGCGGCGCAGAGCAGCCGGTGTGAAGCCGGGAAGCAGGCCAGATGGTGGGTCAGGCGAGGGGGAGGCTCAGGCTGAAGCGGCAGCCGGGGCCGTGGTTGTGGGCGGTGATGCGGCCGCGGTGGGCCTCGACGAGGCCGCGGGCTATGGCCAGGCCGAGGCCGGCGCCGGGAGAGGTGCCGACGCCGACGGGGGTGCGGGCCTTGGAACCGCGGAAGGCGACGTCGAAGACGCGGGGGAGGTCGGCTTCGGGGATGCCGCCGCAGGCGTCGTCGACGGTCAGCCAGGCCTCGGTGGGCGTCGCGCCGGCGGCGACGATGACGGCGCCACCGGTGGGGGTGTGGCGGATGGCGTTGGACAGGAGGTTGCGCACGACGCGGGCCAGCTCGGGGTCGCTGCCGACGACGATCGGCCAGACGGACGGCGCGGCGTGGATACGCACGCCCTGGCCGGCGGCGACCGGGCCGAGGGCAGCGACGGCCTCGGAGACGACGTCGCCGAGGGGAACCGCGGTGAGGCGCAGGTGCAGTGCGCCGGCGGTGATGCGGGACAGCTCGAAGAGGTCGTCGACCATGCCGGCGAGGCGCTCGGTCTCGCCGCGGATCCGGCCGGCGTACGCGGCGACGTCGGCGGGGCCGGAGACCACGCCGTCGTGCAGGGCCTCGGTCATGGCGCGGATGCCGGCGAGCGGGGTGCGCAGGTCGTGGCTGATCCAGGCGACCAGCTCACGGCGCGAGGCCTCGGCGGCCCGCTCGCGGGCGCGCGCCTCCCGCTCCCACACGCTGCGCCGCGCGATGGACCGGCCGAGCAGCAGGGCCACCGGCACGGTCACGACGGCGACCAGCCCGGTCACCAGCAGGGTGGTCGTGAGCTGGGGGGTGAACATGAAGCTGTTGACCCCGATGACACCGGCGATGGTGGCGAGCAGTGGCACCAGGACGAGCACGGTCGTCGCGGTGGTGATCGAACCGCGCTCGAAGCGAGCCAGCAACACCGCCCCGATGACGGCCACCGGCAGGGTGCAGCCGAGGGCGTAGGGCGCGAGGTGCCAGATCTCACTCCACACGGTCGTACCGGTACCCCACACCCCAGACGGTCGCGATCCGGCGCGGCGACGCCGGGTCGTCCTCGATCTTCTCGCGCAACCGCCGCACGTGGACGGTCACCGTGGAGTGGTCGCCGAACGTCCAGCCCCACACCTTGTCCAGCAGCTCGGGGCGCCCGAACGCCTGGCCCGGGTGCCGCATCAGGAACGCCAGCAGGTCCAGCTCGCGGCCGGTGAGCGCCAGCTCCACGCCGCCGCGCATGGCCCGGCGCGCGGGCACGTCGACCTCCAGGTCACCGTCGCGCAGCACGGCGGGGGCGGGCGCGGCGGCGGCCTCGGCGGTGCTCCGGGCGCGGCGCAGCACCGAGCCGACGCGCAGCGCCAGTTCGCGCGGGCTGAACGGCTTGGTCACGTAGTCGTCGGCGCCGAGCTGCAGGCCGGCTATGCGGTCGGACTCCTCGCCGAGCGCGGTCAGCATCACGACCGGGACCTCGGAGCGGGCCCGCAGGCGCCGGCAGACCTCGAGCCCGTCGATGCCCGGCAGCATCAGGTCGAGCACCACGAGGTCAGGCTCCTGCGCGGCGGCCAGGCGCAGCGCGGTCTCGCCGTCCCCGGCCAGTTCGACGGCGTACCCGTCGCGCTCCAGGTAGCGGCGCACCACGTCGGCGACCGTCGGGTCGTCGTCGACCACCAGCACCCGGCTCGGCTGCATTGGTCGATGCTAGGGCCGGACGCTCGAGTCGCGCTCGGGCGATGCCGCAGGTCGTCACCGGTCCGTAACGAGTGGGGACGGGTGGAACGGGCACTCCGGTGCCGGGTGGCGGCGGATCGGCGGGCCGGGTCCGGCGGCGGTGGGTCATGGGCTCGTAAGGGACGTCGCAGGGTCGTCACGCATCGGTAAGCACGCCATCACGGCGGACGGCGGGTGGCCGAACCTACGGTCGAGGTCATGGATGTGGGCGACGTGGACGTGGTGCTGCCGTGCCTGGACGAGGCGGCCGCACTGCCCGCGGTGCTGGCGGCGATGCCGCCCGGGTTCCGGCCGATCGTGGTCGACGGGGGCTCGCGGGACGGGTCGCCGCGGGTGGCGGTGGCACACGGGGCGACGCTCATGTACGCGCGGCACGGCAGCGCTGTGGGAACCGGGCTGGCCGGGGCGACGGCGCCCGTGGTGTGCGTGATGGCGTGCGACGGGTCGCTGGACCCCGGTGAGCTGCCGCGGCTGGTGGCGCCGCTGCTGGCGGGTGAGGCTGACCTGGTCACGGCCCGGCGGGTTCCCGGGGATGCCCGTGGCGGTGGGCGGGCGGCGGCGGAGGCGCGGCGTGTGACC
>DASWTI010000181.1:0-2868 GCA_036402215.1 Pseudonocardiaceae bacterium | reverse complement strand
GCCAGGTCCGCCGGCAGCGAGACCTCCAGCCGCCGGCCGCCCACCTCGACCACCACGGTCCGCCGCTCGCCGCTCCCGGTCCCGCTCTCGGCCGGGGCGGCGCCCTCGAACGGCGGGATGTCGTTGACGAACTCGGTCTCGATCCACCGGGTGTGCACGGTGAACCCGTCCGCCGAGTCCGCGGTGAACGCCGGGTCCTCCACCACCTTGCGGTGGAACGGCAGCACGGTGGCCATGCCCTCGACCACCAGCTCGGCGAGCGCCCGCCGGGAGCGGCGCAGCGCCTCCTCCCGGCTCTCGCCGGTGACGATCAGCTTGGCCAGCAGCGAGTCGAACTGCCCGCCGACCACCGAGCCACTCTCCACGCCGGCGTCCACCCGCACGCCCGGGCCGGACGGCGCCACGAACCGCGTGACGGTGCCCGGCGCGGGCAGGAAGCCCCGCCCGGCGTCCTCGCCGTTGATCCGGAACTCGATGGAGTGCCCGCGCGGCTCCGGGTCCTCGGTGATCCGCAGCCGCTCGCCGTCGGCGATCCGGAACTGCTCGCGCACCAGGTCCAGGCCGGTGGTCTCCTCGGACACCGGGTGCTCGACCTGCAACCGGGTGTTGACCTCCAGGAACGACACCGTGCCGTCCTGGCCGACCAGGAACTCCACCGTGCCCGCGCCCGAGTACCCGGCCTCCAGGCAGATGGCGCGCGCCGCCTCGTGGATGGCCCGCCGCTGCTCCTCGGCGAGGAACGGCGCGGGCGCCTCCTCCACGAGCTTCTGGTGCCGGCGCTGCAACGAGCAGTCCCGGGTGCCCACGACGACGACGGTGCCGTGCCGGTCGGCGAGCACCTGGGCCTCCACGTGCCGCGGCCGGTCCAGGTAGCGCTCGACGAAGCACTCGCCGCGGCCGAACGCGCCGATCGCCTCGCGCACCGCGCTCTCGAACAGCTGCGGGATCTCCTCGCGGGTGCGGGCCACCTTGAGGCCGCGGCCACCACCGCCGAACGCGGCCTTGATGGCCACCGGCAGCCCGTGCTCGTCGGCGAACGCCAGCACCTCGCCGGCGTCGGCCACCGGGTCCTCGGTGCCGGGCACCAGCGGCGCGCCGGCCCTGGTGGCGATGTGCCGCGCGGTGACCTTGTCGCCCAGGTCGCGGATCGCCTGTGGCGACGGGCCGATCCAGGTGAGGCCGGCGTCCAGCACGGCCTGCGCGAAGTCGGCGTTCTCGCTGAGGAAGCCGTAGCCCGGGTGCACGCCGTCGGCGCCGGCCCGGCGCGCCGCGTCCAGCAGCTTCGCCATGTCCAGGTAGGTCTCCGCCGCGGTGCTCCCGCCGAGGGCGAACGCCTCGTCGGCCAGCCGCGTGAACGGCGCGTCCCGGTCCGGGTCGGCGTACACCGCGACGCTCGCCAGGCCCGCGTCCCGGCAGGCCCGGATCACCCGTACCGCGATCTCACCCCGGTTGGCCACCAGCACCTTCTGCAGCGGCACGCCGCACCTCCTCAGGTCCGTCCCGCAGTCTAGGGCGGCCACGCCGGGCCGCCGGGTGGACAGCAGCCCAGCTCACACCCGGTGGTTCCACAGGTCGACCACGCTCACGCCGACGTCGGCCAGCAGCCGCCGGGTGAGCGGCAGGCTGATCCCCACCACGCTCGACGGGTCGCCGTCCAGGCCGTCCACGAACCAGCCGCCCAGCCCGTCCAGGGTGAACGCCCCGGCCACCGCGAGCGGCTCGCCGGTCGCCACGTACGCCGCCAGCTCGGCCTCGGTCGGCCGGGCGAAGCGCACCGTCGTGCTCGCCACTCCTTCGGCGGTGATCCGTGGCTCGCCGTCCACCAGCCGCACCACGGCGTGCCCGGTGAGCAGCTCGCCGCTGCCGCCGGCCATGTCCCGCCAGCGGCGCAGCGCCACCTCCGCGGTGCCCGGCTTGCCGACCAGCGCGCCGCCGATCAGCAGCATCGAGTCGCAGCCCACGACCACCGCGTCCGGGTGGGTGCCGCCGATCCGGGCCGCCACGTCGGCGGCCTTGGCGGCGGCCAGCGCCACCACCACCTCGTCCGGCTGCGGGTCGTCGAGCGCCGCGGCCACCGCGTCCTCGTCCACGGCGGACACCACGACGTGCGGCTCGACACCGGCCGCCCGGAGCACGGCGCGCCGGGCCTGCGACGCTGACGCGAGCACGAACATGCGCGGCACCCTATGCGTGCGCGGTGCCGGTCTCCGCGCGGCGCCCCGCCCGCGGCTCCTCCGGCCACCGGCGCCGGGCCACCCAGGCGGCGGCGAGCAGGCAGCCCACCAGGTTCGCCACCAGGTCCAGGCCGGTGTTCTGGTAGCCGCCGATGCGGCTGCCCGGCACGGTCATGCTGATCACGAACTCCACCAGCTCGTTGAGCGCGCCCAGCCCGCAGCCGCCGAGCACCACCACCCAGGCCCCGGCCGTCCCGGTGAACGCGCCGGGGGCGGCCCGCCGCGCGGCCTCCCAGCAGGCCACCCCGGCCACCCCGAAGCCGAACGCGTGCACCACGTGGTCGAACCGCAGCACCGGCAGCAGCCACAGCTCGTACAGCGTGCCGCCGCCGGCCGGCACCAGCCCGCCGCACAGGTGCAGCAGCCCCCAGACGGCGAGCCCCCACAGCACCGGGGCGCTCAGCCGCACCCGCAGGTCCACGGCGATCACCAGGCCGAACAGCACCAGCAGGAACACCGCGTACACCGGCGTCTGCCCGTTCCCGGTGAGCGCGCCGACGGCCAGCAGCGCCGCGTAGTAGCCGAGTCCGGCGGCGGCCAGCGCCGGATGCCCGCGCAGCCAGCCCGCGACGGCCCGCATCAGAACGGACGGCGCCAGGCGTGCGGCCCGGGCCGCACCGGGTGGCGCAGCAGC
>DASWTI010000180.1:0-15213 GCA_036402215.1 Pseudonocardiaceae bacterium | reverse complement strand
CTGGGGCCGCTGGCCCGCACCGCCGCCGAGCTGGCCGCCGCCCGCGACGACCTGGAGGCCGCCCGCGAGCTGGCCGGTGAGGACGCCGCGTTCGCCGACGAGGCCGGCGCGCTCGCCGAGCAGGTCGTCGGGCTGGAGGAGCGGGTCGCCGAGCTGCTCGCACCGCGCGACCCCAACGACGCCGCCGACGTGGTCATGGAGATCAAGTCCGGCGAGGGAGGCGAGGAGTCCGCCCTGTTCGCCGGCGACCTGCTGCGGATGTACCTGCGGTACGCGGAGCGGCACGGCTGGCGCGCCGAGGTGCTCGACGGCACCGACTCCGACCTCGGCGGCTACAAGGACGTCACCGTGTCCGTCAAGAGCCGCGGCGCGGCGTCCCCCGACGAGGGCGTCTGGGCCCGCCTCAAGTTCGAGGGCGGCGTGCACCGCGTGCAGCGGGTCCCGGTCACCGAGACCCAGGGCCGCATCCACACCTCCGCCGCCGGCGTCCTCGTCTACCCCGAGATCGACGACGTCGAGGTGGAGATCGACGACAAGGACCTGCGCATCGACGTGTTCCGGTCCTCCGGCAAGGGCGGCCAGAGCGTCAACACCACCGACTCCGCCGTGCGCATCACCCACCTGCCCACCGGCATCGTCGTCTCCTGCCAGAACGAGCGCTCCCAGCTGCAGAACAAGGCCCGCGCCATGCAGGTGCTCCAGGCCCGCCTCCGCGCCCTCGCAGAGGAGGAAGCCGCCTCCAAGGCCGCCGCCGACCGCCGCAGCCAGGTCCGCACCGTCGACCGTTCGGAACGGGTCCGGACCTACAACTTCCCCGAGAACCGCATCTCCGACCACCGCGTCAACTTCAAGGCCTACAACCTCGACGCCGTCCTCGACGGCGAGCTCGACGCCGTCCTCGACGCCCTGGCCGCCGCCGACCGCGCCGAACGCATGTCCTGAGCGGGCCGTCACCGCCGACGCCCGGCGGCCCCCGGCCCCGCCACCACCACCGCTCTGCCGCTACCGCCGCTCCGCCGCCACCAGCCTCTCTGCCGCTTCGCCGCTACCGCCGCTCCGCCGCCACCGCCGCGTGCCGTTGGCGAGTGGGGTGCAGTTGCCGGGGCGGGGGCGTCCCGGCAGACGTGCCGGGTCCCCCGGTCGCCGCGCCACAAGCAGACCGCCAGGTCACCAGCCGGCACGGTGCATGTCCTGACCGTGCTCGTACGACGGGCGTGACATGGTGGGCACCGTGAGCCGACAACCGCTGCGCCTGGCCGTGCTGGAGGCGGAACGCATGCTGGCCAAGGCCGGCGTCGCGAGCCCGAGGGCCGACGCCGAGCTGCTGGCCGCGCACGTGCTCGACACCGAGCGCACCCGGCTGCCGCTCATCCCGCTGGTCGACGGCTCGGTCGTGGAGCGGTTGCGCCGCCTCGTCGCGCGCCGCGCGGACCGGGTTCCGTTGCAGCACCTCACCGGCTGGTCCGCCATGGGCGCCGTCACCGTCTCGGTCGGGCCCGGCGTGTTCGTGCCGCGCCCGGAGACCGAGCTGCTCCTCGCCTGGGGCCTCGACTTCCTGCGCGACCGCCCCGCCCCCGTCGTGGTCGACCTCTGCACCGGTTCCGGCGTCCTCGCCCTGGCCGTCGCCGCCGCCCGCCCCGACGCCACCGTCCACGCGGTCGACCGTGACCCCGCCGCCCTGGCCTGGGCCCGCCGCAACGCCAACCAGCGCGCCGGCACCGGCGACACCCCCATCGCCCTGCACGCCGGCGACGTGACCGATCCCGCCGTCCTCGCCCAGCTCGACGGCACCGTCGACCTGGTGCTGTGCAACCCGCCCTACGTGCCCGCCACCGCCGACCTGCCCCCCGAGGTCGCCGATCACGACCCGCCCCACGCCGTCTTCGCCGGCCCCGACGGCCTCGCCGTCATCCGTCCTGTGGTCAGCACCGCCGCCCGGCTCCTGCGTCCCGGCGGCGCCCTCGCGATGGAACACGACGACAGCCACGGCGAGGCTGTGCCGGCCCTGCTACGCGCCCGCACCGTCCTCACCGACGTCCAGGGCCACGAGGACCTCACCACCCGCCCCCGCTTCGTCACCGCCCGCCGTACCTCCTGACCCCACCGGGCGGTGGCCGGCGCGCGGGGACGTGCGTGCCCAGCGGTGGTCGGGACAGTGGTGTGACGACAGGCGGAGCGTCAGGTGGTGTCGATGCCGGCGTCGCGGCGCATCTCGGTGCGCATGGTGAGGTACGTGGTGCGGGTGTGCTCCCAGAGGCGTTCGAGTTCGTCGGCGTCGGACTCGCCGGTGAGGAGGGCCCGGGTGAGGGCGTCCTTGGCGTAGATGGCCTCGCGCATGTGGCTGCGGACGGGAGCGGGGCCGTGCAGGTTGACCGGGCCGAGGGTCTCGCGGACGCGGGTCAGCATTTCGTGCATGGCGTGCCGGCCGTCCTCGCCGAGGGCCTCGCCGCGGCGGACGCTCTCCTTGGCGGGGAACAGGACCCAGCTCCACTCCTCGTGCAGGCCGACGACCCGCGCGTACGCGTCCTCGCGGCCGGACCGCAGCAGTTCCTCGCGCTCCCGCCGCCAGCGCTGGTCCTCGCGCTCCTGCTCACGCCGCCAGCGCACCTCCTCGCGCTCCTGCTCGCGCCGCCACCGCCGGTCCTCGCGCCAGCCGGCGATGAGCTGAGCCCCGAGCACGCCGGCCAGGCCCAGCACGCCCACCACGATGGGCACCCAGATCGACACCTGCGCCGAAGGCATGCGGCACAGGCTAGTGACGGCGCCGCGTGCCACAATCGCCGCCCGTGAGCACCATTTACGACTGCAGCGTGGCGGACGCCCGGCAGGCCGGACTCGCGGCCGCGGCCGGCTCGGTGCGGGGCGGGCGGCTCGTGGTGCTGCCCACCGACACCGTGTACGGACTGGGCTGCGACGCCTTCGACTCGACGGCGGTGCGGGCGCTGCTGGCAGCCAAGGGCCGGGGCCCGCAGATGCCGGTGCCGGTCCTGGTCGGCTCGTGGACCACGATCGACGGCCTGGTGCTGGGGGTGCCGCGCCCGGCGCGCGAGCTCATCGAGGCCTTCTGGCCGGGCGGCCTGTCCCTCGTCCTCTCGCACTCGCCGTCCCTGGCCTGGGACCTCGGCGACACCCGTGGCACGGTGATGCTGCGGATGCCGCTGCACCCGGTGGCCCTCGAACTCCTGCGTGACGTGGGGCCGATGGCCGTCTCCAGCGCCAACCGCACCGGCCTGCGCCCGGCCACCACGGCGGCCGAGGCCAAGAGCCAGCTCGGCGATGACGTGGCCGTGTACCTGGACGGCGGCCCGAGCGGCGACCCCGTCCCGTCGACGATCGTGGACCTCACCGGGGACGAGCCCCTGGTCCTGCGCGAGGGCGCGGTGACCGCCGCGCAGCTCTCGGAGGTGCTCGGCCGCACGGTGGCACTCGCCACCTGAGGCGCACGGGCGTGACGTCGGGCACAGCGGGTGTCGGTTCGCATGCCTCCACCCTGCCCCGGTGGCCGCGCCACGCGAGGGTGATGCCGCAGGTCCTGTGGACAACCGCCCGACCTGTGGACAAGCCCCGTCCCAGGGCCACCTCGCCCCGCCCGGCGCGATAGTGTGCGCGGCTGTGAGCACACCGTTCTGGGGTCCTGACTTCGACGCGCTACGGGCCACCGACCCGGACATCGCGGACGTCCTGCTCGGCGAGCTGGACCGGCTGCGCGGGGGGCTGCAGCTCATCGCGAGCGAGAACTTCACGAGCCCGGCCGTGCTGGCCGCGCTCGGCTCGACGTTGTCCAACAAGTACGCGGAGGGCTACCCGGGGCGGCGCTACTACGGCGGCTGCTCCGAGGTGGACAAGGCCGAGGAGATCGGCAACCAGCGCGCGAAGGAGCTCTTCGGCGCCGACCACGCCAACCTCCAGCCGCACAGCGGGGCCAGCGCGAACCTCGCCGTCTACGCCGCGTTCTGCCGGCCCGGCGACACCGTGCTCGCCATGTCGCTGCCGCACGGCGGCCACCTGACGCACGGCTCCAAGGTGAGCTTCTCCGGCTCGTGGTTCCGCCCGGTGCCCTACACGGTCCGCCAGGACGACGAGCTCATCGACTACGACCAGGTGCGCGACCTGGCCCGTGAGCACCGCCCGAAGATGATCGTCGCCGGCGCCACCGCCTACCCGCGACTCATCGACTTCGCCGCGTTCCGCGAGATCGCCGACGAGGTGGGCGCCATCCTCTGGGTGGACGCCGCGCACTTCATCGGCCTGGTCGCCGGCAAGGCCATTCCGTCGCCGGTGCCGTACGCCGACGTGGTCAGCTTCACCACGCACAAGGTGCTGCGCGGCCCGCGCGGCGGCATGATCGTCTGCCGCGCCGAGCACGCCAAGGCGATCGACAAGGCCGTCTTCCCGTTCACCCAGGGCGGCCCGCTCATGCACGCCGTGGCGGCCAAGGCGGTGGCGCTCAAGGAGGCCGCGAGCCCGGACTACCAGGCGTACGCCGCCCAGGTCGTGTCCAACGCGGGCGCGCTCACCAAGGGCCTGGAGGGCGAGGGCATGCGCCCGGTCTCCGGCGGCACCGACACCCACCTGGCGCTCATCGACCTGCGCAACCTGGGGGTCACCGGCCGGGACGCCGAGCAGCGCTGCGACCTGGCGCGCATCACGCTCAACAAGAACGCCATCCCGTACGACCCGGCCAAGCCGATGATCGCCTCCGGCATCCGCGTGGGCTCGCCCGCGACCACCACGCAGGGCATGACCGAGGGCGACATGGCCGAGGTCGCGCGGCTGATCGGGCGCGCGGTGCGTGCCGAGCCCGGCACCGAGGCCGGTGACCGGGAGCTGGCCGCCGTGGGCGCCGCCGTCTCCGAGCTCGTCGCCTCGCGTCCGGCGTACCCCCGGTCCGGCGACTAGCGGACGTGCTCGCCCAGTCCCCGGAGTTCGGCCTGGACATCGTCCCGGTCCGGGAGTACCTGCTCGTCGGCCTGACCGCGGCCGCCGTCACGTTCCTGCTGACCGGCCTGGTGCGGTTGTTCGCCATCCGCGCGAAGGCCGTCGCCACGCCGCGGGAGCGCGACGTCCACGTCACCCCGATCCCGCGGCTCGGCGGCGTCGCCATGTTCGGTGGCGTGCTCGCCGGCATGCTGGTGGCCCAGCACCTCCCCGTGCTCCGCAACGCCTTCGACTCGCTGGACGCCATCGCCGTGCTGCTGGCCGGCGGCCTGATCGTGCTGGTCGGCGCGCTCGACGACCGCTTCGACCTGGACGCCGTCACCAAGCTCGCCGGTCAGGTCACCGCCGCCGGCGTGCTCGTGCTGTTCGGCGTGCAGTGGTTCCTGTTCTGGGTGCCGTGGGCCGGCGAGGGCTCGATCGGCTCGGTGCTCGTGCTCGGCCAGGACCAGGCGGTGCTGATCACCGTCCTCATGACGGTCGTCCTGGTCAACGCCATGAACTTCGTGGACGGCCTGGACGGGCTGGCCGCCGGCATCGGCCTCATCGCGGCGATGAGCATCGGCGCGTTCTCGCTGGGCCAGCTCACCGTGCAGTCCTCCGTCGAGGCCTACCCGCCGGTGCTCATCGCGGCCACCCTGGCCGGCGCCTGCCTCGGCTTCCTGCCGCACAACTTCCAGCCGGCGCGGATCTTCATGGGCGACTCGGGCTCCATGCTCATCGGCCTCATGCTCGCCGCGGCCAGCACCAGCGCGAGCGGCCGGATCAACCCCGCCGCGTACGGCGCGAGCGACGCGCTGGCCCTGCTGTCGCCGCTGCTCGTGGTCGCCGCGGTGCTCTTCATCCCGCTGCTGGACTTCGGCCTCGCCGTGCTCCGCCGCACCCGCGCCGGCCACAGCCCGTTCCACGCCGACAAGATGCACCTGCACCACCGCCTGCTGGAGATCGGCCACTCGCAGCGGCGCGCCGTGCTGCTCATCTACCTGTGGGCCGGGGTGCTCGCCTTCGGCGCCGTCGCGCTCACGCTGCTCGACGCGTTCGTGGTGGCCTGGGGAGTGGGCGTCGGGCTGCTGATCGCCGTACTCGTGTCGGCGGTGCCACGACTCCGTACCAGGTGACCCCGCCGGTGTGACGCACACCAGGCTGAGGTGATCGTCACACGGTCAGCGCGCATCGGAAGAACCGCAGGTAGAGGGCCGTGGGGGCGCGTCCGGAGGGCTCATTACGCTGTGATAGCGTTCGCCGCGTGCCCACCAGGTGGGTGCACAAGCCCACCGACGGCGTTCTCACCTCCCCACTTCGTGCGCGCCGTCTCTGGACTAGGAGGAGTGCCCATGAGCGATGACGCCGGGCTCGCACCGCTCACCATCTGAGGTCGGTGCCGGGTGAGCCGACCCAGCGGTCCCGAGCTGTCCACGCTGCTCGGACTCGGCATCACCATCGCCGTGATCCTGGTCGCCGGGATCGGGCTCGGGTGGCTCCTCGACGAGGTGCTGAATACTCTCCCAGTCTTCCTGATGATCGGTTTGGCGCTCGGGATCACCGGCGCCGGCGGATACGTCTACGTCCAGTTCAAGAAGCTCATGTAAGGAACCAGCCCCGAGAACGTGAGAGGTCAGGCGTGAGTACCGAAGCGGTGCACATCGGCAACCCGATAACCGCGGCCGCGGATCTGCGGCGGGTGACGCTGCTCGCCGCCTGCCTCGCCGTCGGTGGCGGCGTCGTCATGTTCCTGGTCGGGCGGCCCTGGACGGCGGTCTTCGCCGCCATCGGCATGGCGATCGGCCTGGGCAACGCGCTGCTGGTGCGCCGCTCCGCGGCCCGCTTCGCGCTGGCCGACTCCCCGAGCAAGGGCTCGTTCGCGATGGGTGCGATGGGCCGGCTGGCCCTGGTCAGCGCCGTCGCCCTGGGCTTCGCCCTGCTCGTCCGGCCGGACGGCATCGGCGTCTTCGTCGGCCTGGCCGGTTTCCACCTGTTGATGATCGGCGCGGGGCTCGTTCCGCTGCTCAAGGAACTTCGTAACGCGGAAGGGGTCGACAAGAAGTGAGCACCGCCGTGCTGGCCGCTGAGACCGTCGAGGTCGGCGTCCACAAGGAGCTGCATTTCCTCGGGCTCACGTTCAACCTGGACACCCTGATCTCCACGGCCCTGGCGGCGGCCATCGTGCTGGCCTTCGTGGTCTACGTGGCGCGCAAGGCGACCGGCGGTGTGCCCAGCGGTCTGCAGCTGACCTTCGAGACGGTCACCGAGCAGATCGAGGAGCAGGTCGAGGACCAGGTCGGCATCAGGACGGCGCCGTTCGTCGTGCCGCTGGCGATCAGCCTGTTCTTCTTCATTCTCATCTCGAACCTGCTGTCGATCCTCCCGCACGCGTTCGAGACCTATGTGCGGCCGCCGACGTCCGACGTGAACCTCACGTTCGCGCTGGCGTTCTTCGTGATCGTCATGGTGCACATCACGGGCATCCGCGCGCGGGGCGCCAAGAAGTACTTCGCGCACTTCGCGCACCCGTACCCGTTCCTGGTGCCGCTGGAGATCATCACCGAGATCGTCAAGCCGTTCACGCTGGCGCTCCGGCTCTTCGGCAACATCCTGTCCGGCGGCGTGATGGTCGCGGTGATCGCGCTCATGCCGTGGTGGATCAACTGGGCGCCGACCTCGCTGTGGAAGCTGTTCGACCTGTTCGTCGGCGTGCTCCAGGCGTTCATCTTCGCCCTGCTGACCATCATCTACTTCGGCTTCGCCGTCGGTTCCGGCGAGGACGAGGCCCACTGACCGATCACTGACCGAACCCCGGTCTTGTTCAAGTACCACCACTAGAGGAGAGAAATGGCTCTCAACGAGATCGTCCACCTCGCCCAGGAGGGCGGCACCGACCCGATGATCAAGGCCGGTGCCTACATCGGTGGCGGCCTTGCGCTGGCCGGTGGCGCCATCGGTGCCGCGATCGGTGACGGTCTGGCCGGTGCGCAGACCATCGCCGGTGTGGCCCGCCAGCCGGAGGCCCGTGGGCGGTTGTTCACGATCTTCCTGCTGACCGTCGGTCTGTGTGAGGCGATGTACTTCATCAACCTGGCGTTCATGGCGCTGTTCGTCTTCGCGAGCTGAGCGGAGCCGACATGAGCCAGGTCGTGTTCGCCGCCGAGGAAGGTGGCGGCGGCAACAACTTCCTCGTGCCGAACGGCACCTTCTTCGCCGAGCTCCTGATCTTCCTGGTCGTGCTCTTCGTGATCTGGAAGTACGCGGTGCCCCCGGTGCGGAAGGCCATGGCCGACCGTCAGGAGATGGTCCGCCGGCAGATCGAGGAGGCCAAGCAGACGCGCGAGCGGCTGGACGAGGCCGACGCGAAGTACCGCGAGCTGCTGGGCGAGGCCCGGACCGAGGCCGCCAAGATCCGCGACGAGGCCCGCGCCGAGGCCGGCCGCATCAAGGCCGAGCTGCGCGAGCAGGCCGAGCGCGAGGTGGCGCAGATCCGGCAGCGCGGCGAGGAGCAGCTCGCCACCCAGCGCGAGCAGGTCGTGCGCCAGCTGCGGGCCGAGATCGGCCAGCTGTCCGTGACGCTCGCCGGCCGCATCGTCGGTGAGTCCATGGAGGACGAGGCGCGCCGGCGCGGCACCGTCGACCGCTTCATCGACGAGCTGGACGCCATGTCCGCCCGGGACACGGCGGGGCGGGGGACGGCCTGATGCAGTACATGCAGGCGGCCAGCCGGCAGGCCCTCGCCGAGGCCCGGGAGCGGCTCGACGGTCACCTCGACGGGGCCACCGAGGCCGACGCCGGGCGGCTGGGCGACGAGCTCTTCGCGGCGGCCGACCTGCTGGCCGCGGAGGTCGTGCTGCGCCGGCACCTCGCCGACCCGGCCACCGACGCCGCGGACCGCTCCCGGCTGCTGCGGGCCGTCGTCGGCGGCACGCTGCACGACGACACCGTCGGTGTCCTGGACGGCGTGATCGCGGCCCGCTGGTCGCGTCCCCGCGACCTGCTCGGCGCCGTCGAGACCCTGGGCGAGCTGGCCTGGCTGACCGTGGCGCAGAAGCAGGGCGCCATCGAGGAGGTCGAGGACGAGCTGTTCCGGGTCGGCAGGCTGGTGGACCGGGAGAGCCGGCTCCGCAACCTGCTCGGCGACCGTTCGGTGCCGGCGGCCAGGCGCGCGGAGCTGCTCACGTCGGTGCTCGGCGGCAAGGTGAGCGCGGTGACCGAGCGGCTGCTCACCCGCTCCGTGCAGGCCGATCGCGGCCTGGCACTGGACCGGGCGGCGGAGGCCCTGGCCGAGCTGGCCGCGGCCCGCCGGGAGCGCTCGGTGGCCCGGGTGCGGACGCCGGTCGCGCTGACCGACGCCCAGCAGGAGCGTCTCGTCACGGCGCTCGCACGGATCTACGGGCGTGAGATGTCGCTCCAGGTGGAGCTGGACGCCGACCTGCTCGGCGGGCTGGTCGTCATGGTGGCCGACGAGGTCATCGACGGCAGCGTGGCCGGCCGGCTGGCGGCCGCGGAGCAGCACCTCCCGCGCTGAGGCCGGGCCGGTGCGGCGAGCGCGCCACGGCGAGCCCGCACAATGGAACTTGACGGTTGAACACGAGAGCAGGGACGCAAGAGCAATGGCGGAGCTGACGATCTCCTCAGACGAGATCAAGAGCGCGATCGAGAATTACGTCTCCTCCTTCACGCACGAGACCTCGGCCGAGGAGGTAGGCATCGTCTCCGACACCGGGGACGGTATCGCCCACGTCGAGGGACTGCCTTCGGCGATGACCAACGAGCTGCTGGAGTTCCCCGGCGGTGTGCTCGGCGTCGCGCTGAACCTGGACGTCCGTGAGATCGGCGCGGTCATCCTGGGCAACTACGAGACCATCGAGGAGGGCCAGCCGGTGAAGCGCACCGGCCGCGTCCTCTCGGTGCCGGTCGGGGACGCCTTCCTCGGCCGCACGATCAACCCGCTGGGCCAGCCGATCGACGGCCTGGGCGAGATCGCCGCCGACGAGCAGCGTGCCCTCGAGCTGCAGGCCGCCACGGTGGTCCAGCGGCAGGGCGTCAAGGAGCCGCTGCAGACCGGCATCAAGGCCATCGACGCCATGACGCCGATCGGCCGCGGCCAGCGCCAGCTGATCATCGGCGACCGCAAGACCGGCAAGACCGCGGTGTGCGTCGACACGATCATCAACCAGAAGCAGAACTGGGAGTCCGGCGACCCGGACAAGCAGGTCCGCTGCATCTACGTCGCGATCGGCCAGAAGGGCTCCACGATCGCCGGCGTGCGGCAGTCCCTGGAGGACGCCGGCGCGCTGGAGTACACCACGATCGTCGCCGCCCCGGCCTCCGACTCCGCGGGCTTCAAGTGGCTGGCCCCGTACACCGGTTCCACCATCGGCCAGCACTGGATGTACCAGGGCAAGCACGTCCTGATCATCTTCGACGACCTGACCAAGCAGGCCGAGGCCTACCGCGCGATCTCGCTGCTGCTGCGCCGCCCGCCGGGCCGTGAGGCGTACCCGGGCGACGTCTTCTACTTGCACTCGCGCCTGCTGGAGCGCTGCGCGAAGCTGTCGCAGGAGCTGGGCGGCGGCTCGATGACCGGCCTGCCGCTCATCGAGACCAAGGCCAACGACGTCGCGGCGTACATCCCGACGAACGTCATCTCGATCACCGACGGCCAGTGCTTCCTGGAGTCCGACCTGTTCAACTCGGGTGTGCGGCCGGCCATCAACGTCGGCATCTCGGTCTCCCGGGTCGGTGGCTCGGCGCAGATCAAGGCCATGAAGAAGGTCGCCGGGTCGCTGCGGCTGGACCTGTCCCAGTACCGCGAGTTGGAGGCGTTCGCCGCCTTCGGCTCCGACCTGGACGCCGCCTCGAAGGCCACCCTGGAGCGCGGCGCGCGCCTGGTGGAGCTGCTCAAGCAGGGCCAGTACTCGCCGTTCCCGGTCGAGGAGCAGGTCGTGTCCGTCTGGCTGGGCACCCAGGGCCACCTGGACTCCGTGCCGGTCGAGGACGTCCGCCGCTTCGAGACGGAGATCCTGGAGCACCTGCGCCACCAGCACGACGGCGTGCTCGCCGAGATCCGCGACACCGGCGGCTTCAGCGACGACAACGAGCAGCGCCTGCTGGACATCGTGAAGAGGTTCAAGGCGAACTTCACCACGTCCGAGGGCGGCACCGCAGCGCCCGAGTCGCACGCCGAGCCGATGGACGCCGAGGACGTGGACCGCGAGTCCGTCACCGCGCACCGTCCGGCGCCGGCGAAGGAGTGAGCAGGTAGCCGATGGCAGCCCAACTTCGCGTCCTGCGCCGTCGCATCAGGACGGTCCAGCAGACGAAGAAGATCACCCGTGCGATGGAGCTCATCGCGACATCGCGCATCGCCAAGGCGCAGGCCCGGGTCACCGCGGCCAAGCCGTACGCCGACGAGATCACGAAGGTGCTCTCCGAGCTGGCCAGCTCCGCGCGGCTGGACAACCCGCTGCTGATGGAGCGGGAGAACCCCACGCGGGCCGCGGTGCTGGTGGTGACCTCGGACCGCGGGCTGTGCGGCGGCTACAACTCCAACGTGATCAAGCAGGCCGAGGAGCTCGCCGCGCTGCTGCGTTCCGAGGGCAAGGAGCCCGTGCTCTACGTGATCGGGCGCAAGGGCGTGAACTTCTACCGGTTCCGCCAGCGCCCGATGGCCGAGACGTGGACCGGGTTCTCCGAGCAGCCGCAGTACGTGAACGCGGTGGACGCCGGCAAGGCGCTGGTCGAGGCGTTCGAGAAGGGCGGTGCGGACGGCGGCGTCGACGAGCTGCACGTCGTCTACACGCAGTTCGTCTCGATGCTCTCGCAGAACCCGGTGGCCCGCCGCGTGGCCCCGCTCGACGTCGAGTACGACGAGAAGCCGGCCGTGCGCCCGCTGTACGAGTTCGAGCCGGAGGAGGACGCCCTCCTCGACGCGCTGCTGCCGAAGTACATCAACACCCGGCTGTTCGCGGCGCTGCTGGAGGCGGCGGCCTCCGAGTCCGCGGCCCGGCGGCGCGCCATGAAGGCAGCGACCGACAACGCGAACGAACTGATCCGAGGCCTGACCCGCGAGATGAACCAGGCCCGGCAGGCCCAGATCACCCAGGAGATCAGCGAGATCGTCGGTGGCGCCGACGCCCTCGCCGCAGCCGCAGGAAGTGAGACATGACAGCAGCTACCGCAACCACCGGCCGCGTGGTACGGGTCATCGGCCCGGTGGTCGACGTCGAGTTCGGCCGCGGCGACGTGCCCGAACTGTTCAACGCGCTGCGCGTCGACATCGAGCTGGAGTCGCTCAAGAAGACCCTCACCCTCGAGGTTGCGCAGCACCTCGGCGACAACATGGTGCGCACCATCTCCATGCAGCCGACCGACGGCCTCATCCGGGGCGCGACCGTCACCGACACCGGCTCCGCCATCTCGGTGCCGGTCGGCGACATCGTCAAGGGCCACGTGTTCAACGCCCTCGGCGACTGCCTCGACGAGCCCGGCTACGCCGCGGACGCGGCCCGCTGGCCGATCCACCGCAAGCCCCCGCCGTTCGACCAGCTCGAGGGCCGCACCACGATGCTGGAGACCGGCATCAAGGTCATCGACCTGCTCACCCCGTACGTGCAGGGCGGCAAGATCGGCCTGTTCGGCGGCGCCGGCGTGGGCAAGACGGTGCTCATCCAGGAGATGATCCGCCGCGTCGCCCGCAACTTCGGTGGCACCTCGGTGTTCGCCGGCGTCGGCGAGCGCACCCGTGAGGGCAACGACCTCTGGGTGGAGATGGCCGAGGCCGACGTGCTCAAGGACACCGCGCTGGTGTTCGGGCAGATGGACGAGCCGCCGGGCACCCGGATGCGGGTCGGCCTGTCCGCGCTGACGATGGCGGAGTACTTCCGCGACGAGCAGAACCAGGACGTGCTGCTCTTCATCGACAACATCTTCCGGTTCACGCAGGCCGGCTCCGAGGTCTCCACGCTGCTCGGACGGATGCCGTCCGCCGTGGGTTACCAGCCGACCCTGGCCGACGAGATGGGCGAGCTGCAGGAGCGCATCACCTCGACGCGCGGCCGCTCGATCACCTCGATGCAGGCCATCTACGTGCCCGCGGACGACTACACCGACCCGGCGCCGGCCACCACGTTCGCCCACCTCGACGCCACGACGAACCTGTCGCGGCCGATCTCCGAGAAGGGCATCTACCCCGCGGTGGACCCGCTGGACTCCACGTCCCGCATCCTGGACCCGCAGTACGTGGGCGACGAGCACTACCGCGTCGCCCGCGAGGTGCAGCGGATCCTGCAGCGGTACAAGGACCTGCAGGACATCATCGCGATCCTCGGTATCGACGAGCTCTCCGAGGAGGACAAGGTCCTCGTCGGCCGGGCCCGCCGCATCGAGCGGTTCCTGTCGCAGAACATGTACGCCGCCGAGGCCTTCACCGGTCAGCCCGGTTCCACCGTGCCGATCAAGGAGACCATCGAGGCGTTCGACAAGCTCTCCAAGGGCGACTACGACCACGTCCCCGAGCAGGCCTTCTTCATGTGCGGCGGCCTCGAGGACCTGGAGCGCAACCACCAGCGCCTGTCCAAGAGCTGACCCACCGTTCCGTCCCGGACGCCGGTCACCCCGCGAGGGGTGGCCGGCGTTTGGCATGATGCGCCGCCATGGACGTCGGCGTGCTGGTGCTGCTGGGCCTGATCATGTGCGTGGGCCTGGTGGGGGTGATCTTCCCGGTGCTGCCGGGCCTGCTGCTGGTCGCGGGCGCCGGGCTGGCCTGGGCGATCATGGCCGACGGCGCCACGCCCTGGGTGGTGTTCGCGGTCATGATGGCCGCGCTGGTCGCCGGGACGATCGCCAAGTACGTGCTGCCCGGCAAGAGCCTCAAGCAGGCCGGGGCACCGACCTCGACGCTGGTGCTCGGCGGCATCGGCGCGGTGGCCGGCTTCTTCCTGATCCCGGTGGTCGGCCTGCTGGTCGGCGCCGTCCTCGGTGTCTACCTGGGGGAGCTGCGGCGGCTGTCGGACAACAAGGCCGCCTGGCGCTCCACCTGGATCACCGCCAAGGCGGTCGGCGCCGGCATCCTCATCGAGCTGGCGGCCGGCATGCTCGCCGTCCTCATCTGGCTGGTGGCGGTGCTGGCCGGCGTCGGCTGACCGTTCCCGCGGCGTGACGACGCCGCCGACCCGGGTGCGGGCCGGCGGCGTCGTCGTGCGTCAGCCGTCCAGGGGGAGGACGACCGGCTCGCCCCCGGGCATGGTGAGCCGGACCTCGGTGGCGTACTCGGGCAGCAGCACGGCGTCCTGCCCGGCGTCGATCCACTCGATGTCCGGCGTGGTGCGGAAGGCGAACCGCCGGCCCTGGTTGGCGACGAACCAGCCCTGGCCGTCCGGCATCCGCAGCCGGACCGGCAGCGCCGCGGACGGGTCGACCGGGCCGCCGTCGTACACCTGCCGGGCGGCGCCCTCGCCGATCACGATGAACAGCCGGCTGGCGTCCCCGTCCACCTGCCACTCCGACACCCAGGCCGGGCGGCCGTCCGGCAGCCCCAGGGCCGCCGTCCACGTGCCCCCGGCGCTGATCCGCAGGTCGGCGTCGATCAGGTTCCGCTCGGACAGCAGCGGCTCGAACGGCGGCGCCGGCCGGGCCCTCGCCAGCGAGAACGTGCCCTGCCACGGCAGCCTGCGCTCCTCGCGGTACTTGGACTGCCGGTCGAAGCCGAGGTCGGCACGGCTGACCGGAAGCAGCATGGCCTGTCCCGTCGTGCCGACCCGGACCCGCATCAGCGTGGCGTGGGCACCCGGCGCGCTGGTCAGCGCGACGCCGTCGACGACCGGCAGCGGGACGTACTCGCGGCTCACCGTGCCGTCACCGGCCCGCACCGGGGCGGTGGACAGCGCCAGCGGGGCGCCCGCGTCCAGCACCAGCAGGTCGGAGTCGCCGGGGCCGAACTGGAAACCCACGGTGGCCGGGCCGGAGAACGACCATGCGTCGGTCAGCACCCGGCCGGCCACGAGGTCCACCAGGCCGAGCGCGGCGCCGCCGCCGGTCATCGGCTGGGCGACCACGGCCGTCCGCCCGTCCCGCGGCGTCCCGCCGATCCAGTACACCCGGGGCTCGCCCTCGACGCGCCCGCCCAGGCCGTTGGGCGAGGCCGGCAGGTGCGCCCGCCAGGCCCGCAGCGCGGCGTCCAGCAGTGCCTGGTCGCCGGCCAGGGGGCCGCGTGGGGGGCCGCTCAGCCAGCGTCCGGCGTTGGCGTCGGCCGGGCGGAGGTCCCCGGTCTCCCCGGGTGGCGTCAGCGCC
>DASWTI010000179.1:0-29354 GCA_036402215.1 Pseudonocardiaceae bacterium | reverse complement strand
ATCATCGCCTCGGTGGCAGCACCGGGGCCGGACGGGGCAGGATGCGCGGCGTGGAGGAGACGGGGTGGTCGGGGGCGCGGCTGCTGGCCGCGCTGCGGGACGACGGGCCGGCGTCGCGCGTCGAGCTGGGGGAGCGGCTGGACGTGCAGCGCACGCGGCTCGCCGCCGAGCTCGCCAGCCTGGAGCGGCACGGCCTGGTGGAACCGGCCGGGCACGCGGCCAGCCGCGGCGGCCGCCGGTCGACCATGGTGCGGCTGGCCGACAACCTGCGCCTGGTCGGGGTGGACGTCGGCGCCACCTCGATCGACATCGCGGTGACCGACGCCCGCTGCGAGGTCCTGGCGCACGTGAGCGAGCCGTGCGACATCCGGCAGGGGCCGATGCCGGTGCTGGCCAGGGTGCTGGCGATGACCGCCATCGTCCGCGAGCGCGCGCCGGGGCGGCTGGTCGGCGTGGGCATCGGCCTGCCCGGCCCGGTGAGCTACCGCGACGGCATGCTGGTCGCGCCGCCGATCATGCCCGGCTGGGACCGCTTCCCGGTGCGTGACCACCTGGCCAGCCGCTGGGGCGTGCCGGTCGTGGTGGACAACGACGTGAACGTCATGGCGCTGGGGGAGCGGCACGCGGGCGTGGCCCGCTCGCTGGACGACTTCGTGTTCGTGAAGGTCGGCACCGGCATCGGCTGCGGCATCGTGGTCGGCGGCCAGGTGTACCGCGGCGTGCAGGGCGCGGCCGGCGACATCGGGCACATCCGGCTGGCCGACGACGGGCCGGTCTGCTCGTGCGGCGAGCTGGGCTGCCTGGAGGCCTACTTCGGCGGCGCCGCCCTGGCCAGGGACGCCACGGCGCTGGCCCGCGGCGGCCGCTCGCCGGTGCTCGCCGAGCTGCTGGCCCGCAACGGCGGGCTCGCCGCGAGCGACGTGGCCGCGGCGGTCGGGGCCGGGGACGGCGCCGCGGTGGGTCTGGTGCGCGACGGCGGACGGCGGCTCGGCCAGGTGATCGCCTCGCTGGTCAGCTTCTTCAACCCGGGCATGGTGGTCATCGGCGGTGGCGTGGCCGGCCTCGGCCACCAGCTGCTCTCCGAGGTGCGCAGCGTGGTCTACCGGCGGTCGCTGCCGCTCGCCACCGGCAACCTGCCCATCGTGCTGTCCGAGCTGGAGGGCCGGGCGGGCGTGATCGGGGCGGCCTGGTCGGCCAGCGACCGCGCGTTCGCCGCCGCGGCCACCAGCGACGATGCCGGCGACGGGGTCCCAGCCACCCGGCTTTAGCCGAAATCTGGCAAAAGTTGGCCGGAGGTCTACCCAAGTACGCCGTCGGCGTGCAAAATGGCCTGCATCGCATGACTCACACCACCCGGTGAGGCGTCGCGGGGGACACCCCGCGAGGCCCGCGGAGCCGTGCGCAGATGGTGAGGTCCCGACGACGTGACGACCGAGCGGCCGCTGCTGCGGATGACCGGAATCGTGAAGACGTTCCCCGGTGTCCGGGCGCTGGACGGCGTGGACATCGAGGTACGGGCTGCCGAGGTGCACTGCCTGCTCGGCCAGAACGGCGCCGGCAAGTCCACGCTCATCAAGGTCCTCGCCGGGGCGCACCAGCCGGACTCCGGCGTCATCGAGCTGCGCGGCGAGCCCGTCACGCTGTCCTCGCCGAGCGCCGCGCTGCGGGCCGGCGTCGCCACCATGTACCAGGAGCTCGACCTGGTGCCCTGGCTGTCCGTCGCCGAGAACGTGTTCCTCGGCGCCGAGCGCTCCCGGTTCGGGTTCTCCCGCCGCCGCTCCACCCGGGCCGTCGCCCGCGAGCTGCTCGGCCGCCTGGGCCACCCGGAGATCGACCCGGCCGCCCCGGTCGCCGCGCTGCCGCCGGCCGCCCAGCAGCTCGTGTCCATGGCCCGCGCGCTGGCCCACGAGGCCTCGATCATCGTGATGGACGAGCCCACCGCGGCCCTGGCCGGCGACGAGGTGGAGAACCTGTTCCGGGTGATCGGCGATCTCACCGCCGACGGCGTCTCGGTCGTCTACATCTCGCACCGGCTGGAGGAGATCCGCCGGATCGGCCACCGGGTCACCGTGCTCAAGGACGGCCGCACCGTCGCCACCGACCTGGACGCCCGCGCCACCCCGACCCGGGAGCTGACGTCGCTGATGACCGGCCGGGTGCTGGAGGGTGCCTTCCCCGACCGCGCCGAGCCGGCCGGCGACCTGGAGCCGCTGCTGCGCGTCGAGGGACTCACCCGGCACGGCGAGTTCGCCGGCGTCACCTTCGACGTGCGCCCCGGCGAGGTGCTCGGCATCGCCGGCCTGGTGGGCTCCGGCCGCAGCGAGGTGCTGGAGACGGTGGCCGGTGCCCGCCGCCCGGACGCCGGCACCATCACCGTGGACGGCCGGCGGCTGCGCCCCGGCAGCGTGCCCGCCGCGGTACGGGCCGGCGTCGGCCTCGCCCCGGAGGAGCGCAAGAGCCAGGGCCTGGTGCTCGGCATGTCGGTGACGCACAACCTGACGCTCGCCACGCTGCGCCGGTTCGCCGGCGCCGGCCTGGTGCGCCACCGCGAGGAGCTGCGCGCGGCCCGGGCGCTCACCGAGAAGCTGCAGCTGCGCCCGGCGGACCCGCGCCGCCTGGTGCGCACGCTCTCCGGCGGCAACCAGCAGAAGGTCGTGGTCGGCCGCTGGTTGCTGCGCGACGCGCGGGTGCTGCTGCTCGACGAACCCACCCGCGGCGTCGACGTCGGCGCCCGGGCCGAGATGTACCGGCTGATCCGCGAGCTCGCCGACTCCGGCGTGGCCGTGGTCGTGGTGTCCAGCGAGGTGCCCGAGGTGCTGGGGCTGGCCGACCGGGTGCTGGTGATGCGCGAGGGCCACGTGATCGGGGAGGCCGCCGCCGGCGACCTCACCGAGGCCGACGTGCTGGACATGGTGATGGAAGGAAGTGTGGCGGTGACCGAGGAGAGCCTGCCGTGAGCGCGCCGACCGTGACCGGCGCCCCGGTGAAGGACCCGGAGCGCAAGCGGGACAACGGGTCCGGCTGGTTCACCGTGGACGGCCGGATGCTCGCGCTGCTCGGCGTGCTGGTGGCCATCTGCGTCGTCGGCTACGTGACCCGGCCGGACGCCTTCCTCACGCAGTCCAACATCTCCACGATGCTGCGCCTGGCCGCCGCCATCGGCGTGGTCAGCGTCGGCATGACGTTCGTGATCATCGGCGGCGGCATCGATCTGTCCGTCGGCTCGATCGTCGCGCTGTGCAGCGTGTGGATGACCACCCTGGCCACCCAGTCCTACGGCCCCGGCGTGATGATCCTGTGCGCCGTGGCCGTCGGCGCCGGGTGCGGCCTGGTCAACGGGCTGCTCATCGCCTACGGGCGGATGGTGCCGTTCATCGCGACGCTCGCCATGTACGTGTCGGCGCGCGGCCTCGCCGAGCGGATCAGCAACGGCCAGACCCAGGTGGTGCGCGAGACCGGCTTCACCACCCCGCTGCGCGGCAGCCTGCTCGGCGTCCCGGTGCTCATCTGGATCTTCGCCGCGGTCGTGCTGATCGGCTGGATCGTGTTGCAGCGCACCACCTTCGGCCGCCGCACGCTGGCCGTGGGCGGCAACCCGGAGGCGGCCAGGCTGGCCGGCATCGACGTCCGGCGGCACACCGCGCTGCTGTACGTCATCGCCGGGGTCTGCTGCGGCATCGCGGCGATCCTGGTGGTGGCCCGCACCACGTCCGGCGCCTCCACCAACGGGCAGCTCTACGAGCTGGACGCCATCGCCGCGGTGGTCATCGGCGGCACCCTGCTGGCCGGCGGCCGGGGCTCGCTCGTCGGCACCCTGATCGGCGTCCTGATCTTCACCGTGGTCGGCAACGTGTTCACCCTGAACAACCTCGAGACCGACATCCAGAACATCGCCAAGGGCGCGATCATCGTGGTCGCGGTCCTGTTCCAGTCCCTGCGCGTCCGGCGCACCAGAGCGGCGTCCGGCAGACCCGCCGGGGTGCCCACCCCGGCGGCCTGAACCGCCGATCAGCACCACCACCGCACAAATCCAGGATCGGAGACACGTCATGACCCTCTCTGTCGGCCGCCGCGGGTTCCTGCTCGGCGGCGCGGCGCTCGGCGCCGGTGCGGTGCTCACCGCCTGCACCTCGAACACGCCGGAGAACGAGTCCACCGGCAACGGCGCCAACGTGCAGCAGGGTGGCGGTGACAACGCCCAGCCCGGCAAGGCGGTGACCATCGGCTTCTCGGCGCCGGCCGCCGACCACGGCTGGATCGCCGCCATCTCCCGCAATGCCCAGGCGCAGGCCGGCGAGTTCTCCGACGTGACGCTCAAGGCCACCGAGGGGACCAACGACGTCAACCAGCAGATCGCCCAGGTCGAGACGCTGATCAACGACAAGCCGGACGCCCTGGTCATCCTGCCGTTCGACGGCAAGGCGCTCACCGAGGTCGGCAAGCAGGCCATGGCCGCCGGCATCCCGGTGGTCAACCTGGACCGCGTCTTCGACTCGCCGCTGGCGTACCGCACCTGGATCGGCGGCGACAACTACGGCATGGGCGTCAGCGCCGGCAACTACATCGCCGCCCAGATGAAGGCCAAGGGCGTCAGCAGCCCGGTGATCGGCGAGGTGGCCGGCATCGACTCGCTGCCGCTCACCCAGCAGCGCAGCCAGGGCTTCAAGGACGCGCTGGCGGCCAACGGCTTCAGCGTCGGCCCGCGGGTCGCCGCCGAGTTCACCGTGGAGTCCGGCGAGCGGCAGACCGCGAACCTCCTGCAGTCGGCCAGCAAGCTCGACGCGCTCTGGAACCACGACGACGACCAGGGCATCGGCGTGCTCGCCGCGATCGACGCGGCCGGGCGCAGCGAGTTCCTCATGGTCGGCGGCGCCGGCTCGCGCAACGCCATGGACCTGATCAAGGCCGACAGCGGCGTGCTCAAGGCGACCGTGCTCTACAGCCCGAGCATGGCCTCCTCGGCGATCGCGCTGGCCCGCCTCATCGCGCAGGCCAAGGGCATGGGCGACCTGGTCGAGCGCGAGGTCCCGGCCTCGATCACCACCTTCTCGGCCGTGGTGACCAAGGACAACGTGGACGACTACCTGTCCATCGGTTTCCAGTCCTGACGGCAGTGGTCCCGGCCGGGGAGGCCGCGGGAGTAGGGGAGCGCGATGAATTCTCGGATCGGCGTCGGCATGGTCGGCTACGCCTTCATGGGCAAGGCGCACTCGCAGGCCTGGCGCAACGTGCACCGGTTCTTCGACCCGCCGGTGACCCCGGACCTGGTCGCCCTGTGCGGCCGGGACCGGCAGCGGGCCACCGAGGCCGCCGCCACGCTCGGCTGGGCGCACGTCGAGACGGACTGGCGTGAGCTCGTCGGGCGCGACGACGTGCGGCTGGTGGACGTGTGCACGCCGGGCGACACCCACGCCGAGATCGCGCTCGCCGCGCTCGCCGCGGGCAAGCACGTGCTGTGCGAGAAGCCGCTGTCGAACTCGGTGGCGGAGGCGGAGGAGATGACGGCCGCCGCCGAGGCCGCGGCGGCCGCGCACGGCACCGTGGCGATGGTCGGCTTCAACTACCGTCGCGTGCCGGCCATCGCGCTGGCCCGCGAGCTGGTCGCGGACGGGCGCATCGGCGAGGTGCGCCACGTCCGTGCCCTGTACCTGCAGGACTGGATCGTGGACCCGCAGTTCCCGCTGGTATGGCGGCTGGAACGGGACAAAGCCGGCTCCGGCGCGCTCGGCGACATCGGCGCGCACATCGTGGACCTCGCGCAGTACGTCACCGGCGAGCTCATCACCGGGGTGTCCGCGCAGACCGAGACGTTCGTGCGGGAGCGCCCGCTGCCCGCCGCGTCCTCCGGGCTCGCCGCGGACAGCAACGGCTCCGGCACCGGCCGGGTCACCGTGGACGACTGCGCGGTGTTCACCGCGCGGCTCACCGGCGGCGGGATGGCCACCTTCGAGGCCACCCGGTTCGCCACCGGGCGCAAGAACGCCATGCGCCTGGAGCTCAACGGCTCGCTCGGCAGCCTGGCGTTCGACTTCGAGTCGATGAACGAGCTGCACTTCCACGACGACACCGAGCCGGCCGAGACGGCGGGCTTCCGCCGCATCCTGGTCACCGAGCCCGGCCACCCCTACGTGGCGGGCTGGTGGCCCGCCGGGCACGGCCTCGGCTACGAGCACGCCTTCACGCACCAGGCGTACGACCTGCTCACCGCGATCGGCCACGGCCGCACCGTGCACCCGACGTTCCGCGACGGGCTGCAGGTGCAGCGCGTGCTGGACGCCGTGGAGCGCAGCGCGGCCGACGGCTCCCGATTCACCGCCGTGGACGGCGTGGGCGACACCGTCGCCGGCGCCGTGGTCACCGCGGCCGGCTGACCCCACGACCCCTCGGAGCAGCGTCACCGGACCCAGGAGAACGGCGGAACCGGCAGTCGGCGGCCGGCCCCGCACCGTCACGGAGCAAAGGAGCTGACCGTGCGCGAGAGTTCCGCGCCACGAGCAGAGCACGCCGACCGAACCTCGAAGCCGCCGCGCGTACCGTCGCGCGGCCCTGGACGCGGTGGGGCGGTGTCGGCCACGCCGACCCGGCATCGCCCCGCCGCACCCTTCCTCGCGCTGCTCGCCGCGCTGGCCACCGTGCTCGGGCTGCTCGCCGTCCCGGCCACGGCGGCCGCGCAGCCGCCCGCCGACCAGTTCTCGGTGCTCGTCTTCTCGAAGACCGCGGGTTTCCGCCACGACTCCATCCCGGCCGGCATCGCGGCCGTCCAGCAGCTCGGCGCGGCGAACGACTTCGCCGTCGACGCCACCGAGGACGCGGCCGCGTTCACCGACGCCAACCTGGCGCGGTACGCCGCGGTCATCTGGCTGTCCACCACCGGCGACGTGCTGAACGCCGAGCAGCAGGGCGCGTTCGAGCGCTACATCAGGGCCGGCGGCGGCTACGTCGGCATCCACGCCGCCTCGGACACCGAGTACGACTGGCCCTGGTACGGCGAGCTGGTCGGCGCCTACTTCACCTCCCACCCGCAGATCCAGCAGGCCGACATCGTGGTGCCGGACCGGGTGCACCCGTCCACCGAGGGCCTGCCGCAGCGCTGGACGCGCACCGACGAGTGGTACAACTTCCGCGCCAACCCGCGCGGCCGGGTGCACGTGCTCGCCGCGCTCGACGAGGCGAGCTACGCCCCCGGGGCCGGCGCCATGGGCCACGACCACCCGATCTCCTGGTGCCAGAACGTCGACGGCGGCCGCGCCTGGTACACCGGCATCGGCCACACCGCAGCCTCGTACTCCGAGCCGGAGGCCCTGGCGCACCTGCTGGGCGGCATCCGCACGGCCGCCGGGTACGAGAGCGCGGACTGCGGCGCCACCGTGGACGAGTCGTTCGACCAGGTGACGCTCGCCATGGGCGAGGAGAAGACCGGTGAGCCGATCGCGCTGGCCGTGCTGCCGGACCGCCGGGTGCTGCACACCTCGCGCGACGGCCGGGTGTGGCTGACCACGCCGGAAGCCACCACCTCGCTGGCCGCCAGCGTGCCGGTCTACACGCACGACGAGGACGGCCTGCAGGGCATCGCGATCGACCCGGACTTCGAGTCCAACCGCTGGGTCTACCTCTACTACGCGCCGCCGCTGGACACCCCCGCCGGCGACGCCCCCACGGACGGGCCGCCGGGCACCTTCGACCCCTGGAACGGGTACAACCAGCTCAGCCGCTTCCGCTTCCTGGACGACGGCACGCTCGACCTGGCCTCCGAGCAGCGCATCCTGCAGGTGCCGGCCAACCGCGGCATCTGCTGCCACGCCGGCGGCGAGATCGACTTCGACGCGGCCGGCAACCTGTACCTGTCCACCGGCGACGACACCAACCCGTTCGCCTCCGACGGGTACACGCCGATCGACGAGCGCGCCACGCGCAACCCGGCGTTCGACGCGCAGCGCACCTCGGCCAACTCCAACGACCTGCGCGGCAAGGTCCTGCGGATCACGGTCGGCGCCGACGGCACGTACACCGTGCCGGCCGGCAACCTGTTCGCACCGGGCACCGAGCGGACCCGGCCCGAGATCTACGCCATGGGCTTCCGCAACCCGTTCCGCTTCGCCGTGGACCGCGCGACCGGCGTGCTGTACCTCGGTGACTACGGCCCGGACGCCGGTGCGGCGAACCCGGGCCGCGGCCCCGGCGGCACCGTGGAGTTCAACCGCATCACCGGCCCCGGCAACTTCGGCTGGCCGTACTGCACGGGCGATCAGCTCGCCTACGTGGACTACCAGTTCCCGTCCGGGCCCTCCGGCGCCACGTTCGACTGCGCGGCCCCGGTGAACGACTCGCCGAACAACACCGGCCTGCGCCAGCTGCCACCGGCCCAGGCGGCCTGGCTGCCGTACGACGGCGCGAGCCGCCCCGAGTTCGGCAGCGGCTCGGAGTCGCCGATGGGCGGCCCGGTCTACGACTTCGACCCGGCGCTGGCCTCGCCCACCAAGTTCCCCGAGTACTACGACGGCAAGGTGTTCCTGCACGAGTGGGAGCGCAGCTGGATCAAGGCCGTCACCCTGGCCGGCGACGGCTCGGCGGAGAAGATCGATCCGTTCTTCGACTCGATGACGCTGGTGCGGCCGATGAACCTGGAGTTCGGCCCGGACGGCTCGCTCTACGTGCTCGACTACGGCACCGGGTACTTCGGCGGCAGCCCCGAGTCGGCGGTCTACCGCATCGACTACACGCAGGGCACCCGGGCGCCGCGGGTCCGGCTGTCCGCCGACCCGACCTCCGGGCAGGCGCCACTCACCGTGCGCTTCGACCCGGCCGGCACCGAGGACCCGGACGGCGACCCGATCACCTACGCCTGGGACTTCACCGGCGACGGCACCGTGGACTCCACCGAGCCCGGCCCGGTCGAGCACACGTACACCGCGAACGGCACCTACACCGCGCGGCTCACGGTGTCCGACTCGACCGGCCGCGACTCCGTGGCCACGGTGCGCATCGTGGTCGGCAACACCGCGCCGACCGTGGTGCTCGACCCACCGCCCAACGGCGGCGTCTTCTCCTTCGGCGACCGGGTGCCGTTCCGGGTGACGGTCACCGACCCCGAGGACGGCGCGAACATCGACTGCTCGCGGGTGGTCGTCGAGTACATCCTCGGCCACGACGACCACGGGCACCCGCTCTCCCGGGCCACCGGCTGCGAGGGCGAACTGCTCACCGTGGCCGACGAGGGCCACGGGCCGGAGGCCAACGTGTTCGGCGTCGTCAACGCCACGTACACCGACGGCGGCGCCAACGGCCAACCCGCGCTGACCGGCTCCGACGAGGCGGTCCTGCAGCCGCGGGCCAAGCAGGCCGAGCACTTCGCCGAGGCCAATGGCATCACGGTGGTGGACCAGGCGCAGGCCAGCGGCGGACGCCGCGTCGGCTACATCGACAACGGCGACTGGATCGCCTTCGACCCGCTCGACCTGCAGGGCGTGACGGACATCGGCTACCGGATCTCCTCCGGCGGCGCGGGCGGCACCATCGAGGTGCGCTCCGGCGCGGTCGACGGCCCGCTCGTGCAGACCGTGCAGGTGCCGAGCACCGGCGGCTGGGACAACTACCTCGACCTGGCCCCGGCGCCGATCACCGCGGCCGCCGGCGACGGGCCGCTGTACCTGGTGTTCCGCGGCACCGGCACCGGCGGGCTGTTCGACGTCGACCTGGTGCGCCTGGTCGGCGGCGTGGGCGTGCCACCCGAGCCGCCGTGCGAGGACCCGGGCGCCCCGGTCGACCCGAGCGACACCTTCGACGGCGACGAGCTGGACCGCTGCCGCTGGCCGACCGTGCTGCGCGAGTACCCCGACGGCTACCGCGTGGCCGGCGGGGCGCTGGAGATCGACGCCCGGCCCGGCGACATGTACAACGGCACGGTCGACGCGCAGAACATCGTGCTGCAGCCGGCACCGGCGGGCGGCCGCTGGACGGCGACCACCCGGATGTCCATCACCGGTACCAGCGACTACGTGCAGGGTGGCCTGATCGCGCACTCGACGGACCAGAACTTCGTCAAGGCCGTGCTCATCCACATGCCGGGGCAGGGCTGGCGGCTGGAGAACGGCAGCACGGTCAACGGCCAGTCGGTCGCCGACCAGAGCGGCCCGCTGCCGGCCGGCATCAACTCCGACGCCTGGCTGCGGCTGCACGCCGACGGCGGCACCCTCACCGTGTCCGTCTCCGCCGACGGCCAGAACTGGCAGCAGGTCGGTCCCGCCCGGTCGCTGGCCAACCTGCCGAACCCCCGGGTCGGCCTGGCCGCCTTCCACGGCGTCGCCGGTGAGCGTGCCCGGTTCGACTCGTTCACCCTGGACGAACCGGCCGAGTGCGCGCCGGCCGACCCCGGCGCCGGCTACCGCAGCCTGTTCGACGGCACCGGCACCGCCGGCTGGGCGCAGGCCGGCCCCGGCGGCTTCGACCTGGTGAACTGCGAGCTGCTGTCCCGCGGCGGCCTGGGCCTGTACTGGTACCAGGCCGAGTCGTTCGACAGCTACTCGCTCAAGCTCGACTGGAAGGTCGCCGGCGACGACAACTCCGGTGTCTTCGTGGGCTTCCCGGACCCGGGCACCGACCCCTGGGTGGCGGTGAACCGGGGCCACGAGGTGCAGATCGACGCCACCGACGCCCCCGACCGCACCACCGGCGCCATCTACGCGTTCCGGTCCGCGGACCTCGCGGCCAGGGACGCGGCGCTCAACCCGCCGGGGGAGTGGAACGCCTACGAGATCGTCGTCACCGGGGACCGCATCCGCGTGTACCTCAACGACGTCCTGATCAACGACTACACCGACACCGACCCGAACCGGATGAACGCGCCGAGCTTCGTGGGCATCCAGAACCACGGCGACGGCGACGACGTGTACTTCCGCAACATCCGGATCAAGGAGCTCGACACCGCGGCGCCGACCACGCTCGCGGCCACCACGCCCGACGAGCCGAACGGCTCCGGCGGCTGGTTCCGTACCGCGCCGGTGACCGTGACGCTCACCGCCTCCGATGCCGGCGGCGGCACCGTGACGAGCACCGAGTACCGCGTCGACGGCGGCGCCTGGACCGCGTACACCGCGCCGTTCACCGTCACCGCCGAGGGCCGGCACACCGTGGAGTACCGCTCCACCGACGACTCCGGCAACGTCGAGGTCACCCGCTCGCTCGCGGTGGACATCGACACGGTGGCCCCCGCGCTCACCGTCGGCGGGATCACCGAGAACCGCGTCTACGGCGATGCCACCGACCTGGTGGTCTCCTACGCCGGTTCGGACGCCACCTCGGGGCTCGCGGGCACCGGCGCCACGCTCGACGGCACGGCGCTGGCCAGCGGCGCGCTGGTGGCGCTGTACCGGCTGCCGCTCGGCGTGCACCAGCTGCGCGCCGAGGCGGTGGACGCGGCCGGCAACCGCACGGTGCGCACCGTGTCGTTCGCCACCACCACCTCGCTGCGCGACCTCGGCCAGCTGCTGGACCGCTTCCGGGCGACCAACCGGCTGCCCGGGGCCGCGTACGACGACCTCAGCCGGCTGCTCTCCCAGGCGCGGGTGGCCGAGGCCGCCGGCCGCGACGAGCGCGCCGTCCGGCTGCTGCGGGACTTCGCCACCCTGGCGAACCGGCCCGTCCGGGTGCCGGACGCCGAGGTGCGGGCCACGCTGGTCCGGGATGCCGAAGCCGTCATCGACGCCATCCAGGGGTCCGTCAACTCCGCCCGGTTCGGCCGAGCCGTGCGGTGACATCACCCCGGGCGGGCGCCGGGCTCCCGGCGGCGCCCGCCCGGGTATCACGACGAAGGAGCACCATGTCGCGTCCGATCACGTTGTTCACCGGTCAGTGGGCCGACCTGCCGTTCGAGGAGGTCTGTCAGCTGGCCGCCAAGTGGGGCTACGACGGCCTGGAGATCGCCTGCTGGGGCGACCACCTCGACGTCGCGGCCGCGCTCGCCGACCCGGCGTACCTCGCCGGGCGCAAGGAGATCCTGGACCGGCACGGGCTCAAGGTCTGGACCATCAGCAACCACCTCGTCGGCCCGGCCGTGTGCGACGACCCGATCGACGAGCGGCACCACGACATCCTGCCGGCGCGCATCTGGGGCGACGGCGAGCCCGAGGGCGTCCGCCGCCGCGCCGCCGAGGAGATGAAGGACACCGCCCGGGTGGCCGCCGCGCTCGGCGTGAACACCGTGGTCGGCTTCACCGGCTCCGCGATCTGGAAGTGCGTGGCCATGTTCCCGCCGGCCTCCGCGGCCATGATCGACGCCGGGTACCAGGACTTCGCCGACCGCTGGAACCCGATCCTGGACGTGTTCGACGAGGTGGGCGTGCGCTTCGCCCACGAGGTGCACCCCAGCGAGATCGCCTACGACTACTGGACGACCGTGCGCACCATGGAGGCCATCGGCCACCGCCCCGCGTTCGGCCTCAACTGGGACCCGTCGCACTTCGTGTGGCAGGACCTCGACCCGGTCGGCTTCATCCTCGACTTCGCCGACCGCATCTACCACGTGGACTGCAAGGACGCGAAGCGCCGCGTCGGCAACGGCCGCAACGGCCGGCTGGGCAGCCACCTGCCGTGGGCGGACCTGCGCCGCGGCTGGGACTTCGTGTCCACCGGGCACGGCGAGGTGCCGTGGGAGGACTGCTTCCGCGCGCTCAACGCCATCGGCTACGACGGGCCCATCTCGATCGAGTGGGAGGACGCCGGCATGGACCGCCTGGTCGGCGCCCCCGAGGCCCGTGAGTTCGTCGCCCGGCTCGCCTTCGACCCGCCGTCGGCGGCCTTCGACGCCGCCTTCTCCAGCGACAGGAGCTGATCTCGTCATGTGCACTCCCGGGATGGACCGCAGGACCGCGTTACGACTCGCCGCCACCGGCGTGGTCGCCGCGGGTGCCCTGATCGGCGGCTCGTCCGCCACCGCGGCGGCCACCGAGGCCGCCGGCACCGACGGCCACGGCCACCGGCCGGGGCGGCGGGTACCCAGGGAACAGATCAGCGTGCAGCTGTACACCCTGCGGTCCGTCATCGGAAACAACCCCGAGCCGGTGCTGGAGTCGTTGCGCCGCATCGGTTACCGCAAGGTCGAGCTGGCCGGCACCTACGGCCTGACGGCGGCCGGGTTCCGCCGGATCCTGGACCGCACCGGCATCCGCGCCACCTCGGCGCACGTCGGCCCGGACGGCGACTTCGCGCGCACCGTGGACGACTGCCTCACCCTCGGCTGCCGGTACGCCGCCATGCCGTACGCCGCGTACACCACGCCGCAGGAGTGGTCCGCGCTCGCCGACCGGCTCAGCGCCGCCGCCCTGCTGGCCCGCCGCCAGGGCCTGCAGTACGGCTACCACAACCACGCCCAGGAGTTCGCCACTCTGTCCGACGGCCGCACCGGCTACGACATCCTGCTGAACGGCACCGACCCGGCGCTGCACATGGAGCTCGACCTGTACTGGGCGGTCACCGGCGGCGCCGACCCGGTGGAGGTGGTGGCCAGGGACCCGCGGCGGTTCCGCCAGTTCCACGTGAAGGACCGCGCCCCGGACGGCTCGTTCGCCGACCTCGGCGCCGGCACCATCGACTTCGGCCGGATCTTCCGCGAGACCCGCTCCGGCGGCCGCTTCGAGTACATCGTCGAGCACGACCAGCCGTCCGACCCGCTGGCCACGGCCCGCGTCGGCTACGACTACCTGCGGGATCTCCGTTACTGACCGCCTCCCGCGGGGCCGGGGACGCGTCGTCCCGGCATCCGGGAGCGGGGGGCGGCGTGCGGGCCGCCCGGACCGGCCGGGCTAGGGTCTTGATCCCGTGAGAGCACTGCGCCGTTTCACCGTCCGTGCCCAGCTCCCCGAGCCGCTGTCGGCGTTGGAGGCCCTGGCCACCAACCTCAGATGGACCTGGCACCCCCCGACCCAGGACCTGTTCGCCGCGCTCGACCCGGAGACCTGGGCCGCCGTCGGGGGTGACCCGCTGCGCCTGCTCGGGGAGATCCCGCCCGCCCGGCTCACCGACCTGGCGGGCGACGAGAACGTCGTCGCCCGCACCCGCGCCCTCGCCGAGGACCTGGAGCGCTACCTGACCGAGCCGCGCTGGTACCAGCAGCGCCGCGAGGAGGACGGCTCGCTGCCGGTCTCGATCGCCTACTTCTCCATGGAGTTCGGCGTCTCCGAGGTGCTGCCCAACTACTCCGGCGGCCTCGGCGTGCTGGCCGGCGACCACCTCAAGGCGGCCTCCGACCTCGGCGTGCCGCTCATCGGCGTCGGCCTGCTCTACCGCTCCGGCTACTTCCGCCAGTCGCTGTCCCTGGACGGCTGGCAGCTGGAGCACTACCCGTCGCTGGACCCGCAGGGCCTGCCGCTGCAACTCGTCACCGACGGCGACGGGGCGCCCGTCCTGGTGCACGTGGCCATGCCGGGCGGCCGCCAGCTCCGCGCCCGCATCTGGAACGCGCCGATCGGCCGGGTCCCGCTGCTGCTGCTGGACAGCGACATCGAGGACAACGACGACGACCTGCGCGGTATCACCGACCGGCTCTACGGCGGCGACCAGGACCACCGGGTGCGCCAGGAGATCCTGGCCGGCATCGGTGGCGTGCGCGCCGTCCGGGCGTTCTGCGCGCTGTCCGGCACCCCACAGCCCGAGGTCTTCCACACCAACGAGGGCCACGCCGGCTTCCTCGGCCTGGAGCGCATCCGCGAGCACATGGCCGGCGACGGCCTGGACTTCGACACCGCGCTCACCGCGGTGCGCTCCGGCACCGTGTTCACCACGCACCCCCCGGTGCCGGCCGGCATCGACCGGTTCCCGGTGGACATGGTGCGGCACTACTTCGGCGACGGCCGCTCCGCCGGCTCGCTGCTCGACGGCGTGCCCACCGACCGGGTGCTCGCGCTCGGCGCCGAGGAGAACCCCGGCGTGTTCAACATGGCGCACATGGGCCTGCGGCTCGCGCAGCGCGCCAACGGCGTCTCCCAGCTGCACGGCGCGGTGTCCCGCGAGATGTTCCGCGGCATGTGGTCCGGGCTGGACGACCGCGAGGTGCCGATCGGCTCGGTGACCAACGGCGTGCACGGCCACACCTGGGCCGCGCGCGAGATCGCCACCCTGCTCGGCGAGTCGGAGTCCGGCTCGCGGCTGGCGCTCGACGGCGGCGGCGCGTTCGAGCCGGTGACCGACGCGCTGCTCTGGGAGCTGCGCTGCACGCTGCGCACCCGGCTCGTGGAGGAGGTGCGCCGCCGGGTGCACGCCGCCTGGGTGCAGCGCGGCGCGTCCGCCCCCGAGCTCGGCTGGACCGCCCGGGTGTTCGACCCGGACGTGCTCACCATCGGCTTCGCGCGCCGCGTCCCCACGTACAAGCGGCTCACCCTGATGCTGCGCGACCCGGAGCGGCTGCGCGCGCTGCTGCTGCACCCCGAGCACCCGGTGCAGCTCGTCATCGCCGGCAAGTCGCACCCGGCCGACGACGGCGGCAAGGCGCTCATCCAGCAGATCGTGCGCTTCGCCGACCAGTCCGACGTCCGGCACCGCATCGTCTTCCTGCCGGACTACGACATGTCCATGGCGCGCTACCTCTACTGGGGCTGCGACGTCTGGCTCAACAACCCGCTGCGCCCGCTGGAGGCGTGCGGCACGTCCGGCATGAAGTCGGCGCTCAACGGCGGGCTCAACCTGTCCATCCGGGACGGCTGGTGGGACGAGTTCTACGACGGCGAGAACGGCTGGGCCATCCCCACCGCGGACGGCGTCGTGGACCCGAACCGCCGTGACGACCTGGAGGCGGCCGCGCTCTACGAGCTGCTCAACACCCAGGTCGGGCCGATGTTCTACGACCGCACCGAGGACGGCGTGCCGTCCCGCTGGGTGGCCATGGTCCGGCACACGCTGGCCACGCTGCGGCCGCAGGTCCAGGCCACCCGCATGGTGCGGGAGTACGTGGAGCGCTGGTACGCGCCGGCCGCGCGGTCCTCGGCGGCCGTGCTCGGCGCGGACTTCGGCGGCGCCAGGGACCTGGCCGGCTACCGCGGTCGCATGGAGGCCGCCTGGCCGCGGGTGCGGGTCGCGCACGTGGACACCACGGGCGTGCCGGACGGCCCGGCCGCGGTCTCGCTCGCCATGGGCACGCCGCTCACGGTGCGCGCGGCCGTGGAGCTCGCCGGCCTGGACCCGCGTGAGGTGACCGTCCAGGTGCTCGTCGGCCGCGTGGACGACCACGACGAGCTGCACTCCCCGGTGGCCACCGACATGATCCCGGCCGGCCCGGCGGACGGTGCGGCGCGCTTCGAGGCCACCGTGGCGCTGCCCGCGGCGGGCGTCATCGGCTACACCGTGCGGGTGCTGCCGCGGCATGACCTGCTCGCCTCGCCGGTCGAGCTGGGCCGCGTCGTCCTGGCCTCCTGACCGCTCTCCCCGTTGGGCGAATGGACCGCCTGCCCCGCATCCGCGTGCACACGGTCCATTCGCCCACGGCGGGAGCCGGCCGGTTGGGGGCCTTGCTCGTTCAGAGGTCCAGCCGGGACCGCGTGGCCGCCACCCGGGGCCACCAGGAGGCCAGCGCCTCCGCCTCGGCCAGCGCGGCCCGGGCGGCCCGGTTGTCGCCGCCGGCCATCTTCGCCCTGGCCAGCGTCGCCAGGTCGTCGGCCCGGCCGAGCATGTGGTCGCTGCCGTCGGCCGCCGTCCGGGCCAGCCGCGCCGCGGCCTCCGGGTCGCCGTCCAGCAGCGCCAGCACCGCGCGCGTGCCGTCCAGCTTGAACGACGGGTACCCGAGCTGCACCGCGTCGCTCAGCGCCTGCCGCGCGGTCGGCAGCGCGGCCTCGGCCGGCACCTGCCCGGCCTCCACGGCGCTCGCCGCGAGCCCCGCCAGGCCGGCCATCATGAACGCCGCGTCGCGCTCGGTCTGCGCCGGGTCGGTGGCCAGCGTGAGCACCGCGGCCAGCGCCTCGGCGTACCGGCCGTGCGCCTCCAGCACCGCCACCCGGGTGGCCCCGGTCGCCCGCAGGTCCGGGTAGCGCCGCTCCAGCTCCGCGGTCACCGTCTCCGCGGTGGCCAGGTCGCCCTCGGTGATCGCCGACATCGCCTCGTCGGCCAGCGCCCCGGCCTCCAGGTCCGCCACCTGCTCCGGCGTCATCCGGGGCAGCCCCACCAGCACCCAGCCGGTCGAGGTGGACGTGGCGCTCTGCCGCGGCAGCAGCGCGTGCAGCACGGTCGCCGTCGCGCCCACCGCCAGGCCGACGCCGAACCAGGAGCCCTCGCCGGACCCGGCGCCGGTGCCGAGCCACAGCAGCACCGGGGCGGCCAGCCCGGCGAGCGCCGAGCACAACCCGGCCGCCCACATCCGCAGCCGCCGCGGCGGCCGTGACCCCGGTCCGACACCCACCGACAGCAGCACCGGCAGCCCGCGCAGCGCCACCGTCCGGCGCGCCGAGCGCCACTCCTTCCAGCGCCGCCCGACGCCGATCACGACGTTGTGCACGCGGGCGCCGAACGCCAGCGCCCCGGCCAGCATCCCCAGCTGCAACGCCGCGAGCCCGATCAGCGCCCCCGGCACCGTGCCCAGCAGGGCCAGGCCGGCGCCGCCCGCCGAGCCCCGCGCCACAGCGGGCACGACCGCCACCACCACCGCCCCCAGCACGAACCACGAGCCCGGCCTGGCCAGCACCCTCAGCACACCCCTCACGACACACGGACGCTACGCGCGGTGACGTCGTTCCCGCGTCCGGGGAGCGTGGGTAGTTCTACGGATGTGCCGAGTTCACCCGGACGGGAGGCTCAGCTCATGGACCACGAGAGACGGGGAGTGATCGGGTGGGCCGCGTTCGGCCTGCTGGGCGCCGGGGTGGCGTGGTGGTGCGCGGTGCCGGCCGGACTGCTGACCGCGAGCGTCGTGTCCGAGGGTGGGGAACTCGGCCTGGGGGTGGCGCTCGCGGTCGGCACGGCCGGCACCGTGCTGCAGGCCTGGTCCTGGCGCGAGCTGTGCCGGGGCGGGCGGCACGCGGCACTGCTGGCGCTCGCCACCCTGGCCGGTGCCGTGCTGCTGTTGACGCTCGCCGTCGGCCCGCTCACCGACCTGGTGCTCCGGCTGGACCCACCGGCGCCGGAGGAGCCCTGGGCCGAGCTGGGCGCCGCGTTCGGGGTGCTCGTCGCGGGCTCCGGACTCGCCGTGATCCTGGCCGGGTTGCCCTGGCTCACGCTGCTCGCCCGCCGGCACCACCGCCGCACCCGGCGCGTCGCGGCGGCTCAGCCCGTCGCGAGCCGCAGCAGCAGCACCGTCCTGGCCGGCACGGTGACCACCTCCCCGGCGGCGTGCGTGCCGGGTGCCGGCACGCCGTCCTCCGCCGAGGTGTCCAGCCGCGGCTCGTAGGCCGGCCCGTACTCCGGGCCCGGCAGCGTCACCTCGGTGGCCTCCTCGCCGCCGTGCAGCAGCACCAGCCAGGTGTCGGAGCCCAGGTGCGAGCCGTCGATCCACATGCCGAGCGTGCGCCGGTCGTCGTCGAACCAGTCGGCCTCGGTCATCTCGTGGCCGTCGGCGCGCAGCCACATCAGGTCCGGCAGCTCCGCCGGATGGTCCCGGCCGTCGAAGAACGCGGCCTGCCGCAGCGCCGGTGCGGCCCGCCGCAGCGCCAGCAGCCGCCGGGTGAACGTGGTGAGGGGCTCCTCACCGGCCGGCCAGGCCACCCAGGACAGCGGCCCGTCCACGCAGTACGGGTTGTTGTTGCCCTCCTGGGTGCGCCACAGCTCGTCGCCCGCGGTCAGCATCGGCGTCCCCGTGGAGAGCAGCAGCGTGGCCAGCAGGTTGCGCGCCTGCCGGCGGCGCAGCGCCACCACGTGCTCCGGCGCCGGGTCTCCCTCCACGCCGTGGTTGCACGAGCGGTTGTCGTCGGTGCCGTCCGCGCCGCCCTCGCCGTTGGCCTCGTTGTGCTTGCGCTCGTAGGACACCAGGTCGCGCAACGTGAAGCCGTCGTGCGCGGTGACGAAGTTGACCGACTGCCAGGGCCGGCGGCCGCCGTCGGCGTACAGGTCCGACGACCCGGCCAGCCGGTAGGCCAGGTCCCGCACCCCGGTCGCACCGCGCCAGAAGTCCCGCGCGGTGTCCCGGTAGCGGCCGTTCCACTCCGCCCACTGCACGCCGTGGCCACCCACCCGGTAGCCGTCGCCGGTCGCGTCCCAGGGCTCCGCGATCAGCTTGCGCCGCGCCAGCACCGGGTCGCAGGCGATGGCCGTCAGCAGCGTGGCGTGCGGGTCGAACGCCGCCGCGTGCGGCCGTCCCAGCGCGGACGCCAGGTCGAACCGGAACCCGTCCACGCCCATCGCCCCGGCCCACCACCGCAGCGAGTCCAGCACCAGCCGCACCACCGTCGGCGAGCCGGCGTCCAGCGTGTTGCCGCAGCCCGTGATGTCCACCTGCGTGCCGTCCACCCGGTGCACGTAGTACTCCGGCGCGTCCAGCCCGCGGAAGGACAGCGTCGGCCCGTCCACGCCGCCCTCGCACGTGTGGTTGTAGACCACGTCGAGGATCACCTCGATGCCCGCCGCGTGCAGCGCGTCCACCATGGCGCGGAACTCCCGGACCTCCTCGCCGGGCACCGCGGCGTACCCCGGGTGCGGCGCCAGGAAGCCGAGCGTCGAGTAGCCCCAGTAGTTGCGCGCGCCGCGCCGCAGCAGCGACAGCTCGTCGCCCACGGCGTGCACCGGCAGCAGTTCCACCGCCGTGACGCCGAGCCCCCGCAGGTGCTCCAGCACGGCCGGGTGCGCGAGCCCCAGGTACGTGCCGCGGTGCGCCGGGGGCACCTCGGGATGCGCCATGGTGAACCCGCGGACGTGCAACTCGTAGACCACCGTGTCCGCCCACGGCACCTCCGGCAGGCCGCCGGCGTCCGGCACGTGCGGCGTCACCACCGACAGTGGCACGTGGCCCAGCGAGTCCACCGTGGACGGCAGGCCGGTGCGCGGGTCGTCCTGGTAGCCCAGGATCGCCGGGTGCGGGTCCACCCGGCCGGTGATCCGCCGCGCGTACGGGTCCACCAGCAGCTTCGCCGGGTTGCAGCGCAGCCCGCGCACCGGGTCGTACGGCCCGTGCACCCGGAACCCGTACCGCTGCCCGGCGCCCACCCCGGGCACCACGCCGTGCCACACCCCGAAGGTCCGCTCGGTCAGCTCCACCCGCCGCTCGGTGAGCGCCCCGGACGGGCCGTCCACCAGGCACACCTCGACCGCCTCGGCGCACGTGGACGCGACGGCGAACCGGACGCCGTCACCGTCCACGTGCGCCCCGAGCGGGAAGGGCCGGTCCGCGGTCACGCCCCGATCATCGCCTACGCCGCCCGCTCCGTGTCAGGGCGCTCGGCGCCCCCGTCCTCAGGACCCGTCGTCCACCACGGCGGCGGCCACCAGCTCACGCAGCACGGCGAGCAGCTCCGGCCCGCGGTCGGCCTCCTGGCCGGCCAGCGTGAGCAGGTAGCAGGTGCCGCCGTCGGCGTCGGTCAGCAGCGCCTGGGCCTGCGCGCCGCTCGCGTCCGACCGGTGCGCCAGCACCGCGCGGTCGTCCCAGGCCAGTGGCACCGACTCCACGCCGGCCACGCCCGGCCCGCCGCGGTCGGTCAGGTAGCTGGTCAGCTCGACCGCCGAGTGCCGGTCCAGCCGGGCCGGCGCCGGGAACCCGACCGCCGACAGCAGCGCGGCCGGGCGACCCGGCGGCCGGGCCAGCGCCAGCAGCCAGATGCCCTGGTCCACGGCGTCCTCGACGAGCTGGCCGGCGGCGGACTCCAGCTCGCCACGGCCCACCCGGCCGCGCTCCTGGGCCGCCACCAGCAGCTCGGTCATCCGCGCGGTGGCGGTCTCGACGTCCGACAGCGGCACCGGCTGCACCCAGTCCGGCAACGGGAAACGGATCATCTAGTCCACGCCGTCCAGCAGCTTGCGCTGGCCCAGCGCCACGCCCTCGGCGGTCGCCGACCCCAGGTGCGGCGCCTTCGCCACCGGCTTCATCCAGTCCGGCACGCCGTCGCCGCCGGTCGCCCGGTCCAGCCGGTCCGCCGCGCCCACGGCGCCCGAGGTGCCGTGCGAGACACCCTCCAGGGCCTTGTCCAGCACAGTGCGCTCCGCCATGTCGTCGGCCCGGATCTGGCCGATGCGGCGCATCGCCTCGGTGACGCTGTCCGCGCCGCGGGCGTCCTGGTACTGCTTGATGGCCCGGCCCAGCGGGGCGTCGTCCACGAGCTTGCGGGCCATCTCCCTGGCGTAGCCGCTCTTGCTGACGGCCGCCGTCGAGGCGTGCGTCGCCACCGAGCGCCTGAGATCCTTGAGCGCGCCACGCGGGCCCGCCTTGAGCGCCTTGGCGAACGAGCTGACGCCGCGCCCGGCCGGCCCGCCCAGCGAGAGCGCGCCGTCCGCGCCCAGGCTCAGGTAGCTGCGGTTGGCGAACGCCGGGGCGTCCTGCGACTTGGCGTAGATGCCGCCCGCCGCGCCCGCCACGCCGGTGGCCGCGCTGGAGGCGGCGAGCACGCCGGCCGCGAGCTGCCCACCCGGGATGAGGGCCGCCACGAACGCGGCGCGCCCGGTCCAGGCCGAGATCTCGCCCATCACCGTGCTCACCACGCCGACCGCCTGCGAGAAGCCGCCGACCGGCTCGAAGGCGTCGCCCTTGGCGCCGCGGATCTTCGCCGCCGTGGCCTCGGCCTGCCCCAGGTGCGTCGCCTCCAGCGTGCGGGCCTCGTCGATCACCGCGGCGAGCTGCTCGCGCAACGAGGCCAGGTCGGCCACCGCCGAGTCGTAGGCGTCGCGCGCCGCGCCGGCCTGCGCGCCGCGGGCCATCCGGGCGCCGCTCGCCGCCGCGGCCACCGCGCCCTCGGCGGCGGCGATCTGCTTCTTCAGCTCCCGGGCCAGCTTGTCCAGGATCTCGGTCTGCTGCTTGTTGCCCACCAGCTGCTCGGCCCACGTCACGAGCGCGTCGGCGGCCTTGCCCATGGACTCGGCGCCCTTGGTGAGCGCGGTCGGCAGGTCGTCGGCGTTGTCGTGGAAGTCGTCGGCGGCGTCGCCGCTCCAGCCGTCGGACAGGGAGAGCGCGCTCTCCAGGTTGCCGATGACCATGCCGAGCTGCTGCCCGGCGGCGGCCAGCGCCGCCAGTGAGTCCCGCACCGCGCCCGGCTCACCGGGGGTGGGGTCGAACCCGAGTCCCGCGTAGCTCGTCACGTCCGGCCCCCGTACCCGTCGTAGGGCCGGGTGAACGCGTCCCGCGCCGCGTCCTCGACCGCCTGGTAGTTGTCCATCGCGCCGCTCACGCTCTCCGCCATCCGGCCGATGCGCTCGCCCATCTCCTTCAGCCCGAACTCCCACTGCTCGCCGAGCTCGCGGACGGCGCCGCTGATGTCCCCGGGACCGAGGTCGCCGGCGCCGCACCCGAACAGCGCCGTGGCGATGTTGCCCACGCTGTCCGAGAGGCCTCTGAGCTCCCCGATCTTGCTCGCCATGTACGGCAGGTTCGCCTCGTACCCGGACACGACCACCCTCTCGTCCCGGCGCGCTCCCCGGCGCGCGGTGTCACATCTTCACCGACTGACGCGCGCCGATCCCGGCGGGTTTCGCCGGGCGCGGGAACAATAGCCGCCGTGAACGAGCCATGGCCGATATCGGACGCGGACCTCGTCGTGGCCATGAGCGACGTCGGGGTACGCCGGGGAACCGCCGACCTGGTCCGGTCGATCGACTGGCGGGTCGAGCTGGACGAGCGCTGGGTGGTGCTGGGGCCGAACGGCGCCGGCAAGACGACGTTGCTGCGCCTGGCCGGCGCCGAGCTGCACCCCAGCAGCGGCGTCGTCGAGGTGCTCGGCGAACGCCTCGGGCGCACCGACGTGTTCGAGCTGCGCCCGCGCATCGGGTTCTGCTCGGCGGCGCTGGCCGGCCGGGTGCCCGCCCAGGAGCGGGTGCGTGATCTCGTGGTGTCCGCCGGGTACGCGGTGCTCGGCCGCTGGCGCGAGCCCTACGAGTCGATGGACACCGGCCGCGCCGACGCGCTGCTCGTGGCGTTCGGCGTGGCCCACCTGGCGGACCGGGAGTTCGGCACGCTCTCCGAGGGCGAGCGCAAGCGCGTGCTGATCGCCCGGGCGCTGATGACCGACCCCGAGCTGCTGCTGCTCGACGAGCCCGCGGCGGGCCTCGACCTCGGCGGCCGCGAGGACCTGGTGGCCCGGCTGGGCGCGCTCGCGCTCGACCCGGACTCCCCGGCCATGGTGCTGGTCACCCACCACGTCGAGGAGATTCCGCCGGGGTTCACGCACGCGCTGCTGATCCGCGAGGGCGCCGTCGTCGCCCAGGGGCTGCTGTCCGACGTGATCACGAGCGAGAACCTGTCGGTGACGTTCGGCCAGCCGCTGGTGCTCGACCAGATCGACGGCCGGTACTTCGCGCGGCGGGCCGTACCCGCCGCCGGGCTCGCCGGATAGCCTGCGTGGCGTGACTGAGTACGTCAGCTTCGAGGTGGACGGCGGCATCGCGACCATCAGGGTGAACCGCCCTCCGATGAACGTGCTGAACAAGGACGTGCAGGAGGAGCTGCGGGCGGCGGCCGGCGAGGCCACGGCGCGCGCCGACGTGCGGGCGGTGATCGTGTACGGCGGCGAGAAGGTGTTCGCGGCCGGCGCCGACGTCAAGGAGTTCTCCACCATGTCGTACGGCGACATGGCGGCGCGTGCCGAGGGCCTGTCGTCGTCGTTGAGCGCCGTCGCCGCCATCCCGAAGCCGACGGTCGCGGCGATCACCGGCTACGCCCTGGGTGGCGGGTACGAGCTGGCGCTCTCCTGCGACCGGCGGATCGCCGGTGACAACGCCAAGGTCGGCCAGCCGGAGATCCTGCTCGGCCTCATCCCCGGCGCCGGCGGCACGCAGCGGCTGGCCCGGCTGATCGGCCCGGCGCGGGCCAAGGACCTGATCTTCACCGGCCGCTTCGTCGGCGCCGAGGAGGCGCTGGCGATCGGCATGGTGGACGAGGTCGTGGCGCCCGACGACGTGTACGCCGCCGCGCACCGCTGGGCCGCGCAGTTCGCCGCCGGACCGGCCCGCGCGCTCGCCGCGGCCAAGGCGGCCGTCGACGGCGGCCTGGACATGGACCTGGCCAACGGGCTGCGCCTGGAGAGCCACCTGTTCACCGGCATGTTCGCCACCGAGGACGCGCGGATCGGCATGAAGTCGTTCATGGAGAGCGGTCCGGGCAAGGCGGTCTTCACCGGTGAGTGACGCGTCGCCGGACCCGGCGCCCAACCCCCACGCCACCGCCGCCGAGGTCGAGGCCGCACGCCGGGATCCCAAGCTGGCCAACGTCCTCTACCACGACTGGGAGGCCGACAGCTACGACTCCAAGTGGTCGATCTCCTACGACGAGCGCTGCATCGACTACGCCACCGGGCGCTTCCACCGGGTGGCCGGGGTGCCCGCCGAGCCGTACGGCCACGCGCTGGAGCTGGGCTGCGGCACCGGGTTCTTCCTGCTGAACCTCATGCAGGGCGGGGTGATCAAGCGCGGCTCGGTGACCGACCTGTCGCCCGGCATGGTCCAGGTGGCGCTGCGCAACGCGGCCTCGCTCGGCCTGGACGTCGACGGCCGGGTGGCGGACGCGGAGCGCATCCCGTACGACGACGACACGTTCGACCTGGTGGTGGGCCACGCGGTGCTGCACCACATCCCGGACGTGCCGGCCGCGATGCGCGAGGTGCTGCGGGTGCTGAAGCCGGGCGGCCGCATGGTGTTCGCCGGGGAGCCCACGAAGGTGGGGGACTGGTACGCGCGGCGGCTGGGGCGGGCGACCTGGTGGGCCACCACGCGGGCCACCAGGCTGCCGGCGCTGTCCGCCTGGCGGCGGCCGCAGGCGGAGCTCGACGAGTCCTCCCGCGCGGCTGCCCTGGAGGCCCTGGTCGACCTGCACACCTTCGACCCGGCCGCCCTGGAGGGCACGGCGCTCGGCGCCGGCTTCGTGGACGTCCGCGCGGTGACGGAGGAACTGGCCGCCGCCCTGTTCGGCTGGCCGGTGCGCACCTTCGAGGCCGCCGTGCCCCCGGGACGGCTCGGCATGCGCTGGGCGATGTTCGCCTACCGCTCCTGGCAGCGCCTCTCCTGGCTGGACGACACGCTGCTGTCCCGGGTGGTGCCGCGCTCGGCGTTCTACAACGTCCTCGTCACCGGCACGAAGCCCGAGCCACCCGTCCGCCTGTAGCCCCTCGCCCACAGCGGGCTCTGACGGCCGGCACTCAGGAACCGGCCGGCACGTGCACTCCGCCGCCGCCGGGCAGCCGGACGTCGATCGGCGGCAGCGTGTGCGCCACCCCGACGCCGACGAGTGCCAGCACGGTGGCCAGTACCCCGAGCCGGGCGACGGTCGGCCAGTCGCGGACCCACCATCCGGCCGAGCCCGGGTCACCGCCGGTGACCGGTTCGTCCCCCTCCCCGCCCGATCCGGGGGCGATGCCTGGCGTGTCGACGCTGATCAGGTCATTCTGGCCAGGCGGCCGCTGCCTGCCGGGCCGTGGAACGTTGTCCATGGTGTCGCGTACTCCTTCGCGGCGGTACTGGTCGTCGGTTCGTGCTGGAACTGCGGTGCCGCTCGCGAAGGTCCGAACGCCCCTCTTCCGCCTCACGGTCGAGGGGCGTTCCCTTTGTCTCAAAGAGTTTCGGGTGCTTCGCGCCGACGCGTCAACGGTATTGGCGAGCGGTGCCTGTCGTCACGGGCGGCGAAGCCGGCGGCTCTGGGGTCGAGCGGTCGATCCGGAACGCCGAACGGCAATCCATGATCAACTCATGACCACTGTTGCGGGTCGGCCACCGTCCGCCCGTCGCACCTGGTCGGCGCAGCTCAGCGCGTCCGAGGGGCCTCGGGAGCGTGACTACCTCCGGCGCGCTTCTGACGGCTTGCGGCCGCAATATCGCGCTCATGGTAACTCCCGTGCGCGTTTGCGAGTCTTTCATGCCATTGCGTGGACGCCTGATCGAGTGTCGTTGCTGCTGTACGTAACGCGGCGGCTTGTCAATGGGACATTGTTACGCTGCGCCGAACGGTGCCGGTCTGGTCGAGCGGGCGTTCTCGATAGTCGTGGTGGACACTTTTGGGTGAGTTTCTGCGGAAGCCGAGCGGATCATTCGTTTCGCTCGGTGATGACGCCATGCTGTCGGGTCGTTCCGGCTGGGCGTCGACGTTCCTGGGGTGGCAAGGCGGGTACCGCGGCGCCCGCGACGTACGCTGCCGTGCTCGGGACGGCGGAGGTCGAGGTGGGGTACGGGTTCACGGTGGGGGACGTGGAGTTCCTCGGGTCGGCGGGCGGGGCGGCGGCGCTGGCGGCGGCGGCCGAGCTGCCGCTGACGGCGGCCTCGCGGCTGGCGGACGTGGCCTCGGTCCGGGGGCTGGTGGGGGCGGAGCGCGCGGCGGCGGTGCTGGAGACGGCAGTGCTGCGGCGGCGGGCCGCCGGGCGGATCGCGGCGGCCGCCGGCTGGTTGTTCACCGACGAGGCCGTGCAGCAGGCGAGTGCGTCCGTGGTCGCGGCGCACCGGGCGGCCCGGCTGGCGCGCCTCGGCGCCGGCGCGGTGCACGACGTGACGTGCTCGGTGGGCTCGGACCTGGACGCGTTCGCGGCGGCCGGACTGGACGCGCTCGGCTCCGACCTCGACCCGGTGCGGCTGGCGATGGCGCGGCACAACCTGCGGGTCACCGCCGCGCGGCACCGGGGCTCCGCCGCCGTGGTCCGCGCCGACGCGCTCTCCGTGGTCAGCCGTGGCGCCGTCGTGTACGCCGACCCGGCGCGCCGCGACACGCACGGCCGGCGGACCTGGCGGCCGTCCGACCTGGCGCCGCGGCTCGACCATCTGGTGACCGTCCACAATGGACGACCGTTGGTGGTGAAGTCGGCGCCGGGCCTGGACTTCGCGCTGGTGCCGTGGGCCGCCGAGGTCGAGCTCGTGTCCCTGGACGGTGACGTGCGGGAGGCCTGCCTGTGGTCCGCGGAGCTGGCCACGGCGGGGCGCCGCGCCACCGTGCTGAGCGGCGACGGCGGCGCCTGGATGGTGACCGACGCGGAGCCCGACGACTGCCCGGTGCGGCCGCCGGGGGAGTGGCTGGTGAACCCGGACGGTGCCGTGGTGCGGGCCGGCCTGGTGCGCCACTACGGGGCGCGGCACGGCCTCGGCATGCTGGACGAGCGCATCGCCTACCTCACCGGCGACGCGCCGCCGCCGGGCATCCGCGCCTTCCGCGTGCTCGAGCACGGTCACTACACCGAGAAGTCCCTGCGCGCCGCCCTCCACCGGCACCACGCCGGCGCCGCCGAGATCCTGGTCCGCGGCCTCGACGTCGACCCCAACGCCCTGCGCACCCGCCTCAAGCTGCGGGGTGACGCCTCACTCACCGTGGTGCTCACCCGCATCGGCCGCACCCCCACCGCGTTCCTCTGCCACGCCGAACGCACCTGACGGCCGGCCGTGGCCACCGGCGGCGCGGCGGGTGCCGGTCACAGGAGGACGGTGAGGAGGGTGGCGGCCAGCATGAAGGGCCCGAAGGGAAGGTGGCTGCGCGCGGTGATGCGGCGGGTGGCGAGGAGTGCCAGGCCGACCAGCGCGAACAGGACGAACGCCAGCGTGGTGCCCCACAGCAGGGCGTGCCACCCGAGCCAGCCGAGGGCGAGGCCGAGCAGGCCCGCCAGCTTGACGTCCCCGCCGCCGAGGTGGCCCGGGCGGAGCAGCGCCAGCGCCAGGTACGCCGCGGCCAGGACCAGGCCGCCCAGAGCGGACCGGAGCAGCGCCCCTGGATCGTCCCCGGCCACGGCGGCCACGGTCAGCAGGCCGAACACCAGCGGGTAGGCGGGCAGGGTCACGCGATCCGGCAGGCGGCGGACGGTCAGGTCCACGACGGACAGGAGCACGCCGAGGACGGCCAGGACGGCGAAGGCGGCGACCTCCCACCGGCCGGCCAGGCGGCCGAGCACCAGGGCGAGCGTGGCGGCAGTCGCCAGTTCCACCACGAACATCGGCAGCGGCCGGTCGCCGCAGCCGGCGCAGCGCGGCGTCAGCGGGCCGGGGTACGGCCGCCCGCACGCGGGGCACGCGGTGCGCCACGGCGTGCCGGACGCCACCGACAGGCGGTGGGCGGGGCCGCGGAGGGCCGCGCCGGCGACCAGGCCCAGCACGGCGCCGGTGACCGCCCAGACCAGGTCCATGACGGCAGCGTAGGGCGGTTCCGGTCACGCTCGGTGGTCACGACCGGGTGAGTTGTCAGGCTGCGGTGATGCGGCGCAGGACCTCGGCGCGCACAGTGTCCAGGTCGGCGTCCAGCGCGACGTCCACCAGTCGCGCGGCGTCGGCCGGGGGTGACCGGTCGGCCAGCACGGCGCCGCGGGCCGGGCCGTGGTCGCAGGCCACTTCCAGCGGCAGCGGCGTGGTCCGCAGGATGCCGGGCACGACGGCCTCCAGCACGGCGATCGCGTCGTGCAGCACGACGCCGTCGCGGCCGTACGTGGTCCGGTAGCGCGCCCGGTAGTGCTCGATCACCGAGGCCAGCGTGGCGCCGCGCGGCCCGGCGGCGGCCAGGGTGTCCAGCCAGGCCACGTCCACCCAGCTCCGCGTGGTCAGGTCCAGTGGCACCAGCGTGGTCGGCACCCGCTCCTCGACGAGCACCCGGCGCGCCGCCTCCGGGTCGCTCCAGATGTTGAACTCCGCCGCCGGGGTGGTGTTGCCGCCGCTCAGCGCGCCGCCCATCACCACCAGCCGCCCGATCCGCGGCGCCAGCTCCGGGTGCACGGCCAGCAGCAGCGCGATGTTCGTCAACGGTCCCACCGCGGCGATCGTCACCGGCTCCGGTGCGGTGCGCAGCACGTCGGCGAGCAGGCCAACGGCGCCCCGGGGGTCGACCGGCGCGGCCGGTGGCGGCAGCGTGCCCGCGTACCCGCCGAGGCCGTCGTCGCCGTGCCACTCGGCCGCGCGGTACGGCTGGGGGTGCACCAGCGGCCGGTCCGCGCCCATGCCCACCGGCACGTCGGGGCGTCCGCCGAGCGCCAGCAGTCGGCCGGCGTTCACCGTGGTGGTGGCCAGGTCCACGTTGCCGAACACCGTGGTGACCGCCAGCAGCTCGGCCTCCGGGCTGCCCAGCGCGGTGAGCAGCGCCACGGCGTCGTCCACGCCCGGGTCGGTGTCGATCACGAGGGGGATCACCCGGCCCATACTGCCGCCACCTCCGCCGCGGTGGGGAGCGACGGCTGCGCCCCCGGCCGGGAGGCGGTGAGCGCCCCCGCGGCGCACGCGAACCGCAGCGCGCCGGCGTCCGGGTCACCGCGCAGCAGGGCCACCACGAGCGCCGCCGTGAACGCGTCGCCGGCCGCCGTGCCGTC
>DASWTI010000178.1:0-5386 GCA_036402215.1 Pseudonocardiaceae bacterium | reverse complement strand
GCCAGCGCCGCGGCGGCGGCCGGCGAGAGCGGGCGCACCGCCGTCAGGTCCACCACCACGAGGGGAACCCGGCAGGCCGCGGCCTCGGCCAGCGCCCGCCGCAACGCCGCTGCCCCCGGTGGCGTCGCGTCACGGGTGACGGCCGATGGCCTGGCCCCGGCCGGCGTGCCGCGCGGCCTCGTGGTGGGCGGCGTGGGCAGCGTGGGTGACGTGGATGACGCCGCGTCGCCGGGCGGGGCGGACGGTGACGCGGGGCGGACGGTGAGGATGACGGCGTCCTGGTGACGGCGCAGCGCGAGGACGGGCGGCGGACGGGACGCGGGAGCACTCATGTCCCCAGCCTCCGCCCGTTCGGTGACGGCTGCCGCTCCGGCAGCTTGCGATCACCTGACGAAACGGATCACGGGACCGGGTGGACCACGCGGACCGACTTGCCGTGGGGGCGGCGCGGGTGTGCACTCGGTACGGACGGAGGTGGGTGTCATCGCGGGGACCGGCGGGAACCGGCGGCGCGAGCCCTGGCTGGTGCCGACGGCCGCGGTGGCCGTGCTGCTGGCGGTGGCCGCGGTGGTGGCGAGCATGCTGGTGGGCCGTGACGACCGGCCGGCCGCGGAGGCCCCGGCGTCCCCGTCGCCGTCCCCGGCGGCGCAGTCGCCCTCGCCGACCGGTGGGCCACCGCCCACGGCGCCGGCGTTCGAGTACCAGGCGCTGTGGCCGTTCCCGGACGCCGCCGCGGTGGCCGCCTGGCAGGCCCAGCACCGGGCCGGCGGCGCGCAGCCGTGGCACCTGGACCCCGAGCGGACGGCGCTCGGCTTCACCACCGGCTACCTGGGCTTCACCGAGCTGGACACGGTCGTGTCCGCCACCGTGGAGGGCGACGAGGCCTGGGTGGCGGTCGGGCGCACGGTCCAGGGCGGGCCGCCGGCGGTCGCCGCGGAGGTGCACCTGGTGCGCCACGGCACCGGCGAGGACGCGCCGTGGGAGGTCGTCGGCACCCGCGACAGCACGCTGACGCTGACCACGCCGGCGTACGGGAGCACGGCCGTCTCACCGCTCACCGTGGGCGGCGAGGTGACCGGCGTGGACGAGAGCCTGCGGGTGCAGGTCCGCCAGCTCGGCCGCGACGAGCCGCTCGGCGAGTCCTGCTGCCTGCCGGCGGGCGGCGAGCGCACCCCGTGGTCGGTGACCGTGCCGTTCGAGGGTGCCACCGGCCCGGCGCTCACCGTGGTGGTCTCCACCGGCGGTCACGCGGCCGAGGTCGAGCGCTTCGCCGTCACCGGCCTGCGGGCCTGACGCCCGGCCCCCCGAGCCACGCGGGCCACGCCGAACGGCCCGCGACGGCGTCAGGCCAGGTCACCCTCCAGCATCTCGGTGACGAGGGCCGCGATCGGCGAGCGCTCGGAGCGGGTCAGCGTCACGTGGGCGAACAGCGGGTGCCCCTTGAGCTTCTCGATCACGGCCGCGATGCCGTCGTGCCTGCCGACCCGCAGGTTGTCCCGCTGCGCCACGTCGTGGGTGAGCACCACGCGGGAGTTCGAGCCCAGCCGGGACAGCACGGTGAGCAGCACGTTGCGCTCCAGCGACTGCGCCTCGTCCACGATGACGAACGAGTCGTGCAGCGAGCGGCCGCGGATGTGGGTGAGCGGCAGGACCTCCAGCATGCCGCGGTCCAGCACCTCGTCGATGACGTCCTGGGAGACCACCGAGCCGAGGGTGTCGAACACGGCCTGGCCCCAGGGGCTCATCTTCTCGTTCTCGGTGCCCGGCAGGTAGCCGAGCTCCTGGCCGCCGACCGCGTACACCGGCCGGAACACCACGACCTTGCGGTGCAGCCGCTTCTCCAGCACGGCCTCCAGGCCGGCGCACAGGGCCAGCGCCGACTTGCCGGTGCCGGCCCGGCCGCCGAGGGACACGATGCCCACGTCCGGGTCCAGCAGCAGGTCCAGCGCCACCCGCTGCTCGGCGGAGCGGCCGTGCAGGCCGAACGCCTCGCGGTCGCCGCGCACGAGTCGCACCCGCTTGTCCGCGGTGACCCGGCCGAGCGCCGAGGAGGTGCCGGCGAGCAACCGCAGCCCGGTGTGGCACGGCAGGTCCCGCGCGGCGTCGGCGTCGATCACGCCCTCGCGGAACAGCGTGTCGACGTCGGACTTGGCGACCTCGACGTCGGCCATGCCGGTCCAGCCGCTCGGCACCACGTCCTGGGCCCGGTACTCGTCGGCGGCCAGGCCCACCGCGGCGGCCTTCACCCGCAGCGGCATGTCCTTGGTGACCAGCAGGACGTCGTTGCCCTCGGCCACCAGGTTGAGCGCGCAGGCCAGGATGCGGGAGTCGTTGGTGTCGGTGCGGAAGCCGACGGGCAGCACGTCCGGGTCGGTGTGGTTGAGCTCGACGTGCAGCATGCCGCCCGTGCCCACCGGCACCGGCGCGTCCAGCCTTCCGTGCAGGAGACGCAGGTCGTCGAGGATGCGCAGCGCCTCTCGGGCGAACCATCCGAGTTCCGGATGGTGCCGCTTGCCCTCCAGCTCGCTGATCACGACGAGCGGCAGCACCACGTGGTGCTCGTCGAACCTGGACAGGGCCCACGGGTCGGACAACAGGACCGAGGTGTCCAGGACGTACAGGCGCTCGGACGATGACCCGGACCGCGGTCCGGTCGAGGCGGAGGTGGATCTGCCGGCGGGGCGTCGTGCTGTCACGGCAACTCCCTGGCGGAACGCGGCACCGCGTCCGCGAACTCGGTGGGCCGGGCAACTGATCCTGAGGACCGCGGTGCGCGGACGCCGGACGGCGTCAGCGACCTCGGCCACGAGGGCCAGGTGCCGGCCCCCTCGCGCTGGTCACAGCCACGATCAGGGCCTCCCGGGGGTGAGCCTTGCTCCGAAAACCCGACTCAACCAATTTCGACGGTACCGCCGATCCGGGGCCCGCAGCAGGCCGCCGCGCGAGTGATCTAGTGACCGGTTCTTGTCACGGTTGGAGATCACTCCACCTGACAGTTCTCAGATTTTGTACCCCGTGTTGACGGAGACTCGGGCTGATGCCACAGTCTTGACAAAGAGCCCTCCGTGTCAAGGAGCGACCATGGCGAGCCCAGGATCCCCCGAGGCCACCGTCGAGTGGGTGGACACGAAGCGCTACCTCTGGCTGCTGGGGGTCATCATCCCCCTGCTGCCGCTGGCGGCCATGGGCCTGTACGCGATGAGCGACCTGACGGTGTTCCTCTGGATCGGCCCGATCGTGGTGTACGGGGTGATCCCGGTGGTCGACCTGGCCATCGGCCGCGACGCGGAGAACCCGCCGGACGAGCTGCTGCGGTCGCTGGAGGAGGACCGCTACTACCGCTGGTGCGTCTACGCCTACCTGCCGGTGCAGTTCGTCAGCCTGGTCGCCGCCTGCTGGCTGGCCGGCAGCGGCACCCTCACCCCGCTCGGCTACCTGGGCCTCGCGCTGACCACCGGCGTGATGGCCGGCATCGCCATCAACACCGCGCACGAGCTGGGGCACAAGAAGGAGTCCGTCGAGCGCCGGCTGTCCAAGATCGCGCTCGCGCAGAGCTTCTACGGGCACTTCTACATCGAGCACAACCGCGGCCACCACGTGCGGGTGGCCACGCCCGAGGACCCGGCGAGCAGCCGCCTCGGCGAGTCGTTCTGGCGGTTCCTGCCGCGCTCCGTGTGGGGCAGCCTGACCTCGGCCTGGCGGCTGGAGCGGACGCGGCTGGCGCGCGGCGGCTCCTCGCCGTGGACGATCCGCAACGACGTGCTCAACGCCTGGCTGATGAGCGTCGTGCTGTGGGGCGTGCTGATCGCCGCGTTCGGGCCGCGGATCATCCCGTTCCTGCTGATCCAGGCGGTGTTCGGGTTCAGCCTGCTGGAAGTGGTGAACTACATCGAGCACTACGGCCTGGCCCGCCGCCGGGAGCCGGGCGGCCGCTACGAGCGCTGCGCCCCGCGGCACAGCTGGAACAGCAACAACGTGGCCACCAACCTGCTGCTGTTCCACCTGCAGCGGCACTCCGACCACCACGCCAACCCGACCCGCCGCTACCAGGCGCTGCGGCACGTCGACGAGGCGCCGCAGATGCCGTCCGGGTACGCGGCGATGATCACCGTGGCCTACGTGCCGCCGCTGTGGCGGTGGCTGATGGACCGGCGGGTGCTGGCGCACTACGGCGGCGACGCCTCGCTGGCCAACGTGCGGCCGGGGCGCGAGGCGCGCTACGGCGTGGCGGCCGGATGAGCGCGTACCGCTGCCCGGTGTGCGAGTACGTCTACGACGAGGCCGCCGGCGAGCCGCGCGAGGGCTTTCCGGCGGGGACGCCGTGGTCCGGCGTGCCGGACGACTGGTGCTGCCCGGACTGCGGCGTCCGCGAGAAGATCGACTTCGAGGAGATCCCGGCATGAGGGTGTGGCGCTGCGCGCAGTGCGGCTTCGAGTACGACGAGGCCGAGGGCTGGCCGGAGGACGGCATCGCCCCCGGCACGCGCTGGGAGGACATCCCGGACGACTGGTCCTGCCCGGACTGCGGCGCGGCCAAGGCCGACTTCGACATGGAGCTGGTCCGCGCGTGACGCTCCCCGGCCGGCCGTGGGTCGTGACGGGGTTCGGGCCCGCTGCGGGGTTCCGGCGAGGTGAGGACGGGGCGGGGCTAGGGTCGCGCGCGTGTCCGACCAGCTCCCCCACGTCCCCGGGCTGACGCTGCTGCGGCGGCTGGGCCAGGGCGGCTTCGGCACGGTGTACCTGGCGCGCCAGGACCACCTGGCCCGCGAGGTCGCGGTGAAGTTCGACAACCGCGGCCTGCCGACCGACCGCGACCGGCAGCGCTTCCTGCGCGAGGCGCGCGCCGCGGCCCGGCTGTCCGGGCATCCCAACGTGGTGAACGTGTACGACGCGGGAGTGACCGCGCAGGGCCACCCGTACATCGTGATGGAGCTGTGCACCGGCGGCTCGCTGGCCGACGTGCTGGAGCGGGAGGGGCCGCTGGCGCCCGCGCGGGTCGCCGAGCTCGGCGCGCAGCTCGCCGACGCGCTGGCGCACGCGCACGCCACCGGCATCCTGCACCGCGACATCAAGCCGGCCAACGTGCTGGTCAACGCGTTCGGCGCGGTGAAGCTGGCGGACTTCGGGCTGGCCGCCATCCTGGACGCGCACGCCGAGACCACGGTGACCGTGGGCGCGCTGAGCCCGAACTACGCCGCGCCCGAGGTGTTCGCGCACACCGCGCCCGGGCCGTCGGGCGACATCTACTCGCTCGGCGCCACCCTCTACACGCTCGCCGCCGGGCGCCGGCCGCGGCAGATCCCCTGGCCGGCCGACTCGCTGGAGCAGCTCGTGGGCGCGCTGCGCGCCCCGGTGCCGGCCATCGCCACCGTGCCGCCGCCGCTGGA
>DASWTI010000177.1:0-5202 GCA_036402215.1 Pseudonocardiaceae bacterium | reverse complement strand
GGCACCCGGGCCGACCACCGGGCGACGGCGGGCCGGCATCCGGCCGCGGGAGCGGGCGGCCTGCTTGGCCGCCTCCAGCGCCGCCCTGGCGAGATCGGGCCCGGACGGGGCGGGCTGCGCGGAAGGCCCGGGCTGCGCCGCCGGAGACGACGGCGAGGGCGCGGCGGGCGTTTCAGTGACGCTCCGTGGCGAAGTACGACGGTCGGCTGCACTCGCCCGGGGGCGTGCACCGGGTGACCGTGGAGCCGAGTTGTCCACACTGTCCACAGGTCTGTCCCCAGAAACTGGCCGATGATCGCCATATCTGGTGTCCGAGCCTGACTGCGATCGGGTGATGCCGGCCCGGCTACGCCCGTTCGGCCGCAGGTCATCGCCACTCTCGGTGATCACCGGCGGGGGCGGCGGAGCATTCATCCCCAGGTTCGCCGGGCTGTGGACGGATGGGCCGAACAGGGTCTCATCGGACATGACGCACCTGCCCGTCGTGCACGTCGAAGCGCTCGCCGTCGAGTTCCTCGGGGATGTCCTCGGCGACCGCCGCGGTCACCAGCACCTGCTCGGCGTCGCCGGCCAGCTTGGCCAGCCGGGCCCGCCGCCGCCGGTCCAGCTCGGCGAACACGTCGTCCAGCACGAGCACCGGGTCGCCGCCGCCGGTGTCGTCGGAGCGCAGCAGCTCGAAGCTGGCCAGCCGCAGCGCCAGCGCGAACGACCAGGACTCGCCGTGCGAGGCGTACCCGCGGGCCACCTCGCCGCCGAGCAGCAGGTCCAGCTCGTCGCGGTGCGGCCCCACCAGGCAGACGCCGCGCTCCACCTCGGCGGCGCGGGTGCGGGCCAGCTCCGCGAGCAGCACGGCCTCCAGCAGCTCGGCGTCCGCGCGCTCGCCGTCCGGCACCCCGTACCCCGGCGGCAGGTCACCGGCCGCCGAGCAGCGGTAGCGCAGGGCGGCCGGCTCGGACTCCGGGGCCACCGAGGCGTAGCCCGCGGTCAGGTGCGGCGCCAGGTCGGCGACCAGGTCGAGCCGCGCGGCGAGCAGCGTGGCGCCGTGCGAGGCCAGGTGGCCGTCCCAGACGTCGAGCGTGCGCAGGTCTCCCGAGCCACCGGCGCGGCGCGCGGCCCCGGCCGTCTTGAGCAGCGCGGACCGCTGCTTGAGCACCCGCTCGTAGTCGGCGCGGACCCCGGCCAGGCGCGGCGTGCGGGCCACCAGCAGGTCGTCCAGGAAGCGCCGCCGTTCGCCCGGGTCGCCGCGCACGAGCGCCAGGTCCTCTGGCGCGAACAGCACGCTGCGCAGGATGCCGAGCAGCTCACGCGGCCGCTTGGCGGGCGCCCGGTTGATCCGGGCGCGGTTGGCCCGGCCGGGGTTGAGCTCCAGCTCGACCAGCAGCTGCCGGGCGCCGTTGACCACGGTGGCCCGCAGGATCGACCGGTCGGCGCCGCGGCGGACCAAGGCGGCGTCGGTGGCGACCCGGTGCGAGCCGAGGGTGGACAGGTAGCCCAGCGCCTCCACCAGGTTGGTCTTGCCCTGGCCGTTGGCGCCGACCAGCACGCTCACGCCGGGGCGCAGGTCGAGGCGGGCCGACTCCCAGGAGCGGAAGTCGACGACCTCGAGCTGGCTGACGTGCACGGCGTCCTTCCCGGTCGCTCTGGCGGACGGCCCTCACGCGGGGGCCGCCCACGGTACCCCGGCGCGGACGCGACTCCGGCGTGCCGCGCGGTGGTGGCGCGGTCGGGTGGCCGGCTCGTGCGCCGGGCGGTCCGGCGCCGCGTGGGTCCGATCGGCCGGACCGGCGAAGGCGGCGGTGCGCCGCGCGACCGGCGGCCGCGTGGGTTACCTGACCTCGCCGGCGCCGGACGTGGGGCCGGCGTCCTGCACGGCGTGGCCGCCGAACTGGTTGCGCAGCGCGGCCACGGCCTTCATGGCGGGGGAGTCGTCCTGGCGGGAGCCGAACCGGGCGAACAGCGCCGCCGAGATGACCGGCGCCGGCACCCGGTGGTTGATCGCCTCCTCGACGGTCCAGCGGCCCTCGCCGGAGTCCTCGACGTAGCCGAGGATGCGGGTGAGGCCGGGGTCCTGCTCCAGCGCGCGGACCAGCAGGTCCAGCAGCCAGGAGCGGACCACGGTGCCGCGCGACCAGGCCTTGAGCACGGCCGGCACGTCGGTCACGGCGCCGGCGGCCGCGAGCAGCTCGTAGCCCTCGGCGTAGGCCTGCATCAGGCCGTACTCGATGCCGTTGTGGACCATCTTGGCGAAGTGCCCGGCGCCGACCGCCCCGGCGTGCGCGAAGCCCTCGTCGCGCGGCCCCTCCGGGCGCAGCGCGTCGAAGATCGGCATCGCGTGCTCGACGTGCTCGGCGCTGCCGCCGACCATCAGGCCGTAGCCGTTCTCCCGGCCCCAGACGCCGCCGGACACCCCGCAGTCGAGGTAGCCGATGCCGTGTTCGCCGAGGGTGGCGGCGTGCGCCTGGTCGTCGGTGTAGCGGGAGTTCCCGCCCTCGATCACCAGGTCGCCCTCGGCCAGCAGGCCGGCCAGCTCGTGCACGGTGGCCCGGGTGGGTTCCCCGGACGGGACCATGATCCAGATCGTCCGTGGCGCCGCCAGCCGGTCGACCAGGTCGGCCAACGAGCTCGCGTCGCTCGCCTCGGGGTTGCGGTCGTAACCGATCACCTCGTGGCCCGCGGCGCGGAGCCGCTCGCGCATGTTGAAGCCCATCCGGCCGAGGCCGACAAGTCCTAGCTGCACGTCGGCCAAGGTAGAACGTCGAGATTGTCGACTTTCGTTCGCCCCCGGCGGCGGGCGGCGCGTCGGTCCACAGCCGCTGTTTTGAGGATCTTTTCCTTTGAAGAGATCAACAGCAGCAGTAATAGGGGCTGTGGGCAGTGTGGACAACGCCCGTCCGCGCTGGTGGCACGGCGCGGCGGCGTGTGGACAGCTACGCCCGGTACCTGGGCATGGATCGGCCCGACCCGTGGACAGCTTCGCGCTGGGCCGATCGATGCACAGCCGTCCCCAGTCATCCACAGGGTTGTCCCCAGATGTGGGTGACTATGCCTGTGGATGACTGCGGTGAGTTACGCAGCACAAAGTGGCCGACACGTGACCTACGTGCGGCCTCTGCGTGACGTTCGGGGGCGGTTCAGAGCGCTCCGCGGGCCCCCAGTAGGCCCTCCCGGGCCGCTTCCTGCCCGGCTCCGGTGCTCCGTCTCGTCCCCGTCGGTCGGGTTTCCGGCCCTTGGCCGGCTCGCTGTCAGGCGCGTGCGGCGCCCTCGATTCGTTCGATCAAGCGCTCGAGGACCGGCAGGGCGGCCACGAGGGCCGCCCGCTCGTCGGGCTCCAGCCCGTCCAGCTCGCGGCGCAGCGCCCTCTCGCGGGCGACGCGCGTGCGGCTCAGCAGGGCGATCCCGGAGCGGGTGGCGCCCACCCGGACCGCCCGTCGGTCACTCGTGTCGGGGCGGCGGGTCACCAGGCCCTGTCGCTCCATGCGGTTGATCAAGGTCGTCATCGACGGCTGCGCCACGAGTTGCCGGGCCGCGAGCTCGGTGACCCGCTGGGGTCCGCGCTCGCGCAGCGATCCGAGCACCCGGGCCTGCGACAACGAGGTCGTGGTGCCGCCGGCGCGCAGCAGGACGGTGAGGGCGGCGAGCAGCGAGGACAACCTCGCGGCCAGGTCGGCCTTCGCTCGCACCATCACATAGTAATCCTATGTAATCGCCCTGCGGATGGCAAGGGGGGAAGGTGGTCTTTTCGCAGGTCGTCGGCTGTTTCGGGGTGCCTCGAACGGCCTGGCCGACGGTGCCGACGGGCATCCCGGGGCTATGTATCCGGCTGGCCCCTCCGGCGGCTCACCTGAGCCGGCCCGCCGACGGCGAATGGACCACTACCCCCGCCGGGGCGTGCGAATGGTCCGTTGGCACCAGGGCGGCGGTGCACCAGGCGGCGGTGCGGGCTGGGTGGCGGTGCGGGGTGGGTGGCACCGGCCGGGTGGGTGGTGCGTCCAGGGGGTGTGCGAGGTGCGTGGGTGGTGGTGCGGCGGGTGGTGGCGGCCGGGTTGGTGCTGGTGGCGCTGGTGGGGGCCTACCGGCTGACGGTGCCGGCCGGGGGGACGCGGGCGCAGCTGGAGTTCCTGCGGGGCGAGCTGGACGCCGGCTCGGCGGAGCGGATGCAGCGGCTGTTCCCGGAGGGCTACTTCTTCTCGTGGGCCCTGTACGGGCTGACCTGGACGGAGCTCGGGCGCCACGAGCCCGAACACCGTGACGAGGCGCTGCGGGAGGGGCGGGAGGCGCTGCGGCGGCTCGACTCGGCGGCCGGCACGGCGGTGTTCGACGAGCGGCTGCGGCCGCGGTACGGGGTGTTCCACGCGGGCTGGTCGAACTGGCTGCGGGGCACGCTGGTCGCCCTGGACCCCGGCGACGAGGAGCTGCGGCGGGAGTTCGGCGACCGCTCGGCGGAGCTCGCGGCGGCGTTCGACGAGGCGGGGACGCCGTTCCTGGCGGCGTACCCGGGGCAGGCGTGGCCGGTGGACTCGGTGGTCGCGGTCGCCTCGCTGCGGCTGCACGACCACGTGCTCGGCCCGCGCTTCGCCGTCACCGCCGAGCGGTGGGTCGCGGCCGCGCGGCAGCGCCGGGACCCGGCCACCGGCCTGCTGGGCCACCGCGCCGACCCGCGCACCGGGGCACCGGTCGAGGGCGCCCGTGGCAGCTCGCAGAGCGTCGTGCACCGCTTCCTGGTGGAGGTGGACCCGGCCTTCGCGCGCGAGCAGTACGAGCGGTTCCGGGAGCGGTTCGTGGTGCGGCCGCTGGGGCTGGCGCCGGCCGTGCGCGAGTACCCGGTTGGCACCGAGGGTGCGGGGGACGTGGACTCCGGGCCGCTGGTCCTCGGCGCCAGCCTCTCGGCGACGGTCGTCACGCTCGGCGCGGCCCGCGTCCAGGGCGACGAGCCCCTCGCCACGGCGCTCGCCCGGTTCGCCGAGCTGACCGGCCTGCCGCTGCACACGTGGAGCACCAAGCGCTACGGCCTGGGCATCCTGCCGGTGGGCGACGCCTTCCTGGCCTGGTCGCGCACCGCGCGGCCGTGGGTGGCCGAGGGCGTGCCGGCGCCGGCGGCCACCGTCACGCCGTTCTGGCGGGTGCCGCTGCTGGCCGTGCTGGCGCTGCTGGCCGCGTTGCCCTGGCTGCCGGCGGTGCTACGCCGGAGCCGCCGCGGCGGCC
>DASWTI010000176.1:0-3305 GCA_036402215.1 Pseudonocardiaceae bacterium | reverse complement strand
CGCGGCGGCTCGGGCTGCGGGGAGTTCATCGACGCGGAGGTTATCCGGCGACGGGGTCGGGGTCGGAGTCGGCGGAGTCACCGGGCCCGTCGGGGCGTCCACCAGGGCCGGGAGCGGCGTCACCGGGGTCCACGATCCGGCGCAGGGCGGCCTCGAACGCCTCGACGTCGCGGGCCCAGGCGAGCACCGAGCGGCCGTCGCGCAGCAGCAGCGGCAGGCCGTCGGTTCCGTTGGGCACCAGCCAGCTCCCGCCGAGCACCGGCGCGCCCATCGCCACGCCGGCCTCGCCGACGGACTCGATCTCGGCGACGGCGAGCCGCTCGCGGCCCTGGTGCAGCGCCTCGGGGGTCAGCAGGACCCGCCGCACCTTGCGCCGCGCGGACACCGACACGGCGCTGATCAGCGTGAACAGCACCGCCACCGGCAGCCAGAGCCACACCTGCACGGCGTGGCCGCTGAGCGCGTCGAGCATGACGCCGACGAGGGCGAGCGCCGGCCCCCAGGCGAGCGGCCACCAGGTGGACCCGGGCTCGGCGTACAGCACAGGCTGGTCGTCGTGCCCCGCTGGATCAGCCACGGCGGCCTCCGGCGAAGTAGTGGTTGGACAACGGCAGGAACATCGTCACGATCGCCGCGACGGTGACCACGAACTGCGCGGCGGACAACGAGGCGAGCACGGCGTAGCCGGTCCAGGGGCTCGGGTCGCCGTCCGGCAGCACGGTCAGCCCGGAGCGCCAGGCCCAGCCGATCAGCACGTCGAGCAGCACCACGAGCAGCATCACGCCGCCCAGCACCGCGAGCACGGCCCGCGCCCACGTGCGCCGCGACCAGAGCTGCACGCCGATCACCACGTGCACGGCGGCCGCCAGCAACGCGCCGAGCGCGGCGATGACGAGCACGATCGCGGCCACCGGCAGGGCGTCGCCCGAGGTGGCCGGCTCGGGGTCGCTCGCCGCCATGTCCGCCGCCATGAACGGCGCGTCCAGGAACACGGCGAGCACCCAGCCCAGCCCGTACAGCACGCCGGCCGCCACCCAGAGCCAGCCGGACGCGCGCACCACGGACGGGCGCGGCGGCGGCTCCTCGGCGGGCGGCGCGGCCGGGTACCTGCCGGGGTGCCCGCCGATGCCGTATCCGGCCGGGTAGCCCTGGGGATAGAGGTATCCGGGGTACGCCGGGTACCCGTCGCTCCCCGGTGCCGCGGCGTAGGGCGCGGGGTAGGCCGGGTACGGGTACCCGGTGCCGGCCGGGTAGGCGATGCCGGCCGGTGGGGCCGGCCAGGAGACGTCAGCGGGGGATGCCTGGTGGGCGACGGCGCCCTCGGCGGACGACGGGTACGCGGGGTAGTTCACCGGGGCCACGTCCTGCGGCCCCGGCCCGCCCACCGGCACGTGGTCCCCACCGGGTGGGGCGGCGGGCTCGCTCATCCGGCGGCGCGGGCGCGTGCCCTGGCGCGGGTGTACTCGTTGACCGCGGGCAGGAACTGCAGGACGGCGGCCACGATGACGAGCAGCGGGAAGACGATGGTGGTGAGCATCACCAGCGTCGGCAGCAGCACCACCACGACGATCCCGATCCGCGCCCAGGTGTCGCCGCGGAACACGACGATCGCCAGGCCGATCACGGCCAGGCCGAACACCGCGCCGGCGATGCCGACCCCACGCAGCAGGCCGGGGTCGAGGTTCAGGTTCTGCTGCGCCATGGCCTCCTCGAAGCCGGGCAGCTGGTCGGCGACCGCGGTGAGCACCCCGAACAGCAGCAGGAACGCGCCGGCCAGGATCCACAGCACGCCGGCGGCGGTGAGCACTCCGGGGCGCCGCGGCGGCGGCTGCGGCACCGGCTGCTGACCCCACTGCCCGTAACCCGGTTGGCCGTACGGCTGTCCGTACCCTCCGGCGTCCGGCTGGTAGGGGTACTGCGGCGGCTGGGCCTGGGGATACTGGGGGTTCTGGGGGTACCGGGGGTCCTGCTGTGGCTGCTGCTGCGGATCGTACGGGCTGCTCACGACAGGAACCGTAGGGCACGTGACGGGTACCGTGCACCGCATGCGGCTAGGGGTGCTCGACGTCGGGTCGAACACGGTCCACCTGTTGGTGGTCGACGCGCACCGGGGGGCACACCCGACCCCGATGAGCTCCGAGAAGTGGGTGCTGCGGCTGGCCGAGCAGGTCAAGGGCGGCAAGCTCACCAAGTCCGGGGCCGAGCGGCTCACCGAGACCGTCGAGACCGCGCGCGCCGCGGCCGTCGACCTGGGCTGCAAGGACATCATGGCCTTCGCCACCTCGGCGATCCGCGACGCGTCGAACGCGGGCGAGGTGCTCGGCCGCATCAGCAAGAACACCGGGGTGGACGTCAGCGTGCTCTCCGGCCAGGACGAGGCCCGCTACACCTTCCTGGCGGTGCGCCGCTGGTACGGCTGGTCCGCGGGGCGGCTGCAGGTGCTGGACATCGGCGGCGGCTCGCTGGAGCTGGCGAGCGGGCTCGACGAGGATCCCGAGGTGGCGGTCTCGCTGCCGCTGGGCGCCGGGCGGCTCACCAGGGAGCGGCTGCCGGACGGTCCGCCGACGCGGGCGCAGGTGAACGAGCTGCGCGAGTGGCTGGACGAGCAGCTCGCGGGGCCGGTGAAGCGGCTGCGCCGGGCCGGGGCGCCGGACCGCGCGGTGGCCACGTCGAAGACCTTCCGCTCGCTGTCCCGGCTGTGCGGCGCGGCGCCGTCCAGCGCCGGGCTCCGGGTGCGCCGCACGCTGACCGACGCGGGGCTGCGCCAGCTGATCGCGTTCGTCTCCCGGATGTCCGCCGAGGACCTCGCCGAGCTGGAGGGCGTCAGCGCGAGCCGCGCGCACCAGCTCGTGGCGGGCGCGCTGGTGGCCGAGGCCGCCATGCGCGCGCTCGGGCTGGCCGAGGTGGAGATCTGTCCGTGGGCGCTGCGCGAGGGGATCATCCTGCGCCGCCTGGACACCGAACTGGAGGCCGTGCTGGAGGCCAACGGGCACGCCGTGGGGAACGGCGATCTGCGCCCCGACACTGGACGTACGATCACGGACGGGGCACGGTGAACACGATGAATTCCCGGGACGGCGACGCCAACGAGGACTCCAAGCGGTCCGTCGCCGACCTGCTCGCGCAGTACGGCAGCGGCTCCGCGGCCGGCGGTGGACGCCGCCGTCGCCGGGCCACCGACCCGGAGGAGACGGCCCCGCAGGCGATCATCGACCGCATCCTCTCGGACAGCGGCACGATGCCGCGGCTGGACGAGCACGGGCACCCGGTGCCGCAACCGCCGGCCGCCTCCCCCGCCGCTCCCC
>DASWTI010000175.1:0-2218 GCA_036402215.1 Pseudonocardiaceae bacterium | reverse complement strand
GATCCGCCGCCGGTCGGCGAGGCCGTGGCGGCCCAGCTCGGCCACCTCGCCGGCGAGGCCGAGCGCACGGTCGAACTCACCGGCCTCGCCGAGCGCCAGCAGCAGGTCGTCCAGCGCCCCGGCGAGCGCCGGCACGTCGGTGAGCAGGCCGTGCGCCCGCTCCAGCAGCGCCACCGCGGACTGCGTGGCCCCGTCGTCCAGCGCCCGCCGGCCGGCCACCGCGAACAGCTCCCCGGCGCGTGCCGTGTCGCCCGCGGCGAGCCGCAACGAGGCGACCAGCGGGCACCAGTCGCCGGCCAGGCCGGGGTACAGCTGTTCGACGGCGTCGGCCGCGCGGCCGGAGAGGTCGGCGCGGCGGCCGGGGTCGAGCGCGGCGAGCAGCGCCTCGGCGGTGAGCGGGTGCCGGAAGGCGTACCAGTCCGGGGCGGGCTCGTCGGGCGTCACGAGCTGCGCGGCCACCCCGGCGTGCAGGTTGGCCAGGATCGTGCGGTCGTCGGTCCCGGTGGCGGCGCGCAGCACGGCGAGCGGGAAGCGGTGGCCGAGCACCGCGGCCACCGAGAGCAGCGTGCGGGCCGGCTCGCCCAGCCGGTCGGTGCGATGCGCGATGCTGCGCACCACGGCGGCCGGCACCTCGGTGCGCAGCTCGCCGGCCACCTGCCAGCCGTCGCCGCCGGGCACCAGCAGCCCACCGGCCACCATGCCGTGCAGCAGCTCCTCGACGACGAACGGGTTGCCGGCGCTGTCCGCCCAGAGCTGCTCGGCGACCGCCGCCGGCACCCGCTCCGGGGCGGTGTCCAGGCAGGACGCGGCCATCAGCGTGACCTGGCCGCGGTTCAGCCGGGCCAGCTCCAGCAGCTCGGCCGCGCCGCGCTGGCTCGCCGACCGGGCCAGGTCGACGGCGGCGCCGGGCTCGTCGCGCACCGTGCCGGCGAGCAGCACGGGCTGCCCGGCCACGTTGTCCACGAGGTACTCGACAACGGCCAGCGTCTCGGCGTCGGCGTCCTGCAGGTCGTCCAGCACGAGCAGGCAGCCGCGGCCGCGGCCGGCGATGGCGAGCAGCCGCAGCACGGCCTCGGCGAGCACCACGACGGAACCGCCGGTGGTGGCACCGGGCGTGGCCCAGTCCGGCACCAGGCGGCCGAGCACCGGGCGGTAGCCGCCCAGCTCGTCCAGGTCCGGCAGGTCCCCGGCGCGCAGCAGCGACAGCAGCGCCTCGGTGAGCGGCCGGTACGGCACCATCGGGCCGATGACGCTGCCGCGGCCGCGCAGGGTGTGCAGGCCGGCGTCGAAGGCCAGGCCGGTGGCGGTGGCGGCCAGCCGGGACTTCCCCACGCCGGGCTCGCCGACCAGGAACACCGCGCCGCCGCGTCCGCCCCGCGCGTCACCGATCGCGCGCCGCAGAACGCCGGACTCGGCCTCCCGACCGACGACGATCGGCGACCGGGTCTGCATGAGGAAACTCTATCCAGGGAGGGCGTGCCGGACGTGTGATGGCAGCGTCAACCGGCCCGTCGAGATCACCTGGGAGGCGGCGATCCCGACGGGTTCACGACGGGCGGCGTGCGGCGGGCTACCCCACCGGCCCGTGCACGCTGATCGTGGTGAACGGCGGCGCCACGACGGTGGCCACGCCGAGCGCGTTGATGCCGAGCACCATGCCGCTCAGCGCCAGCACGCGGGCGCCGGCGCGCACCCGGCCGGGCAGGGTCACCGGGCCCACGGGGTCGTCCTGGGTCTCCTCGACGGGATCGACGTTCGGCTCGCTCATCGGGGTCTCTCGCTTTCTGCTGACGGGTGCGGTTCGAGCAGCAACACGGAGGGCACGAGGCCGGGATGACCCAGCCTCAGCAGTCCGTACCCGATTCCCGACAGTCCCGTCAACAGCCCTGGGGTGGGGACTCCCCCGGGTGCACCCGTCACGGTACCGATCTGGCCGATCGCACCGAGTAGCAGACCCGCCCGGCGGCGCACCGCGGCGGCCGCCACCTCATGCCCCTGGGAGGCCAGCAGCACCAGCGGCTCGATCGCGCCGAGCTCACCGTGGCACAGGCTGAGGTCACGCAGCAGCGGCCGCGTGGCCAGTGCCTCGACCTGCCGGTCGGCCGAGGCCCGGCACACGGTGGCGGCCGCCGCCACCGTGCCGGCCAGGCCCGAGCACCAGCTCACGTCCGGCGGGCCCCCGGCGCGGCCGTCGCGCGGGTCCAGCGCCAGCGCGGTG
>DASWTI010000174.1:0-2154 GCA_036402215.1 Pseudonocardiaceae bacterium | reverse complement strand
CAGCTGCTCCGGCACCGGCAGCCGCGCCGGCCGCGGCCCCAGGCCCTCGGCGTCCAGCGTGGTGCGGTCCTTCTCCTCGCTCATGCCGATCGGGCCCTGGCGGTGCCCGTTGAGGAACTGCGCGACGACGGGCTCCTCGCTGGTCAGCAGCACCTCGCGCGGGCCGAACATGACGAGCCGGCGGCGGAACAGCATGCCGATGTGGTCCGGCACCGTGCGGGCGACCGTGATGTTGTGCGTGACGATGAGGATGGTGGCGTCGGTCTGGGCGTTGAGGTCCACGATGAGCTGCGACAGATAGGCCGTGCGCACCGGGTCGAGCCCCGAGTCGGGCTCGTCGCACAGGATGACCTGCGGGTCCAGCACCAGCGCGCGGGCCAGCCCCGCCCGTTTGCGCATGCCGCCGGAGATCTCGCCGGGCAGCTTCCGCTCATCGCCGGACAGGCCGACCATGTCCATTTTCTCGAGCACCGTCCGGCGTATTTCCGCCTCGGTGCGGCTGGTGTGCTCGCGCAGCGGGAAGGCGACGTTGTCGTACAGGCTCATCGAGCCGAACAACGCGCCGTCCTGGAACAGCACGCCGAACTTCTTGCGCACCTCGTAGAGCGTGTGCTCGGCGCAGCGGCTGACGTCCACGCCGTCCACCCAGACGTGTCCCGCGTCCGGCCGCAGCAGCCCGACCAGGCACTTCAGGAACACGGACTTGCCGGTCCCGGACGGTCCCAGCAGCACGCTGATCTCGCCCGGCGGCAGCGTGAGCGTCACGTCGCGCCAGATCTCCTGCGGCCCGAAGGCCTTTCGCAGGCCCTCCGTGGCGACCTCGACCCCCACCACACCTCCGCTGGTGCCACCGGGCGACGGGCGGCATCGACTGGCCCGGCATCGCATTCCGACACCGCGGCGGCATTTGTTACCGGCCGGTATGTTAGCCAGTGCCATCCGGTGGGACAAGCACGCCGGTCGCTGTCGAAGAATCATGACAATTCAGCGGCCGCGATTTGTCATCGGATCACAAAATCGGTCCCGACGTGCGACGCGCGACGCACCGCACGGCCGTTCCCGGTGGAAGGTGCCGGCCGCGGTGGCCGCTCGCCGGCCGAGGCGGTGGCGGTGGCGGCAGTGGCGGCCCTCCCGCCGGGCGGCCGGCTGCCGCCGTGGCGGCCCGTCCCGGCGGGCGGCCGCGGGTGACGCCGGACGGGCCGTCCACGAGCGCGGCACGAGCCGTGGCGACGGCCGCACTCGGTCCCGGCTCCAGCGGCGGCTGATAACGGCAGAATTGTTCTCAGGTAATTCGTGACGCTCCGCGCAAAACGCGGTCACATTGCGTCCGTGGTCGCCCGAAAAGGTGCGCAGAGCAATCCAGAAGATGCTCGGCCGGGCCAGGGTCGGCAGGATCGGCCCTCACCGTGATCAAGGAACTCCGCCGAGACCAATGGGGTTGTCATGGACCTCGCGATGCCCACCGGGCAGCGAATCGAATTCCTCGCCGAGGTGCGGGTGGCGGTGCTGGGGGTCGCCGATCCCCGGCCCGGCCGGGCGCCGTTGCAGGTGCCCGTGTGGTACGGCTACGAGCCAGGCGGGGACGTCCTGGTGCAGACCGGCCGGGACTCGCTGAAGGCGAACCTCATCGGCCAGGCCGGCCGGTTCGGCCTGTGCGTGCAGGACGAGACCGCGCCCTACCGGTACGTCGCGGTCGAGGGCCCGGTGGTCGCGGTCGACGACCCGCTGGACCCGGCGGTGCGGTCCGCGCTGGCCCACCGCTACCTGGACGCGGACACCGCCGAGGCCTACCTGGCCGCCAACGAGCACCAGCTCACCGGCGACGTGTGCTTCCGCATGCGTCCGCAGTTCTGGCGCACCGCCGACTTCGCGAAATTCGCCGCCGAGTTCAGCTGACGTACCCGGCGACCTGATTCTGCTCGTTCCCCTTTCCTTGGAAAGGACCATTCGTGCTGTTCACCGGACCACTCACCGCGCCACGGCCATCGGCCGCCCCGGCCGTCACCGCCGATGTCCTGCACGAGCTCACGCTGGCCGTCGCCGCCGTCCGGCCGCGGGCCACGGCGGCGGTGCACGGCGGCGAGACCCTCACCTACGGCGCCCTGGCCGACCGCTCCGGCGCGCTGGCCGCCCGGCTGCTGGCGGCCGGGGTCC
>DASWTI010000173.1:0-1602 GCA_036402215.1 Pseudonocardiaceae bacterium | reverse complement strand
GCCGCCGCCCGCCGCCGCGCCGCCGCCGCCCGGGCCCGGCTCGGCACGGACTTCGACTGGGACGACATCGCCGCCGCCACCGCGCGGGTCTACGCGGGTGCCACGGCCGGCCCGGAGCGGCCGCTCGGCAGGCCGAAGATCCCCACCGGCAACGCGTTCGGCCGCGCCTGAGCGGTCAGAACGGGCGGTGGGCCGGCCTCAGGCCCTGGATCGCCGGCGGTTGCGACGGATCAGGGTTGTGGCCGCGGACCGGTTTCCCCCGCCGCCGGGACCGTGATCAGCGCTTCTTGAAACGGTCGAGGAAGATCCTGGCCTTCGCCCGGTTGCGCGGGTCCGCCGCGGCGCGGCGGCCCTGGTCGACGATGCGGCGGCCCTGGGGGGTGGACAGGAAACGGCGGAGCTTGGACATGAGGCCGGCCATGGGGTCCTCCTGCGGAGTCGGCTGCCCCAACCGTAACGCGATACGGGCTGGTCAGCTTGCTTCGCCGCCGATCGTGACCGCCTGCTCGTTGCGCGGCAGGGCGGGAGCACCCTCCAGGAGGAACGGCAGGCCGGCCGCCAGGAACGGCCTGGGGGAGTCCATCAGCTGCACGTGGACGTGCGGCTCGCTCGAGTTGCCCGAGTTCCCGCACTGCCCGATCTCCTGGCCGCGGGCCACCCGCTGGCCGGGGGCAGCGGCCACCGAGCCGTGCCGCAGGTGGGCGAGCAGCGCGTACACGCCGTCGTCCAGGCGCAGCACCACGTGGTTGCCGAGCATGAACCGGGTGCCGAACAGCTCGCGCACCACGCCCTCCAGCATCAGGTACCCGAACGCGGCCCACGACGAGCGGCTCAGGTGGTCGCGGGCGCCGTCGCGGGCCGAGACGACGGTGCCGTCGTCGGGGGCGAGCAGCGGCCGGCCGAAGCCGGGGTAGTCGGCGGGCGGGCGGAATCCGGGGCCGCGGCCGAACCGGGGGCGGCTGTCGTCGGCGGGCTCGAAGATCAGGTCCACGGCGAACGTCTGGCCGTACCCGTGGGTGCCGTGGCTGGGCACCTTGTTCGCCGGGCTGTTCAGGGCCGACCAGCGGCCGCGCACCGGCGGGGCGATCACCCGTGGCGCCACCCTGGGCGCGCCCGGCAGGAAGTTCAGCGCGGTGCCGACGGTCAGCAGCAGGAAGCCGAGGACGCCCATGACGACCAGCACGGCGCCGGGCAGCACCGACCCGAGCAGCAGCCCGCACAGCACGCCGGCGAGCACGCCGACGAACCCGGCGGTGGTCGCCACGCCCCGCACCCGGGACCCCAGCACGTACCACGCGGGCAGTGACGGCGGCGGGCTCACGCGGCCCCCGGGCGGCGCCGCGCCCAGCCGGTCTCGCGCTCCCACTCCAGCGCCAGCCGCAGCAGCGTGCGCTCCGCGCCCGGCGGCCCGACGAGCTGCACGCCCACCGGCAGGCCGGCCGCCTCGCCGGTGGTCGCGCCGGCGCTCACCGGGGCGGCCAGCACCGGGTTGCCGATCAGGTTCCAGAGCGGCAGGAACGGCACCGCCATGATGGCCGGCAGCAGCGTGCGCAGCGCGCCGCGCCCCTGGTACTCGCCGATCCGCGACGGCGGCTTCGACGG
>DASWTI010000172.1:0-16465 GCA_036402215.1 Pseudonocardiaceae bacterium | reverse complement strand
CGCACCGTCCGGCACCGCCCCGCCGGCCGGCCCCTCGGCCGCCGGCCCGCCCGGCGTGGGCGTCGCCTCGCCGCAGCCCGCCACCGCCGTGACCAGCGCCATCAGCGCGACCACCGCGGCCGCCCTCGTTCCTGCCCGCATGCACCACAGACGTGGTGAACGCCGCCACAAGTTGCCCGCCGACCGGCAGCCGGCGCGGCGCCCCCGGCTGATGGCGCCTTTCAGCCACCTGAGCCGACTGATGGCGCCTTTCAGTCACATGAAGCGGCTGAAGGCGCCTTTCGGCCACATCAGGCGGCTGATGGCGCCTTTCAGTCACCTCAGGCGGCTGATGGCGCCTTTCAGTCACATCGGCCGTGGGGTCACGGCGGGGGGAGCACGCAGGAGGGGCTCGGGGTGGCGATCGTGTTCACGTGGTGCGGGATGCCGGTGCCCGGGTCGACGCGGAACACGGCCACGCCGTGGGAGTGCTGGTTGGCGACCCACAGCACGCCGTCGCGCAGTGACAGGTGCCGCGGCCACTTGCCGCCGCACGGCACCTCCGCGACCCGCTCGACGCCGTCCGCCGTGCCGCGGAACACCGACACGGTGTCCGGCCCCCGGTTCGCCACGTACACGACACCGTTGCCCGCCACCACGTCCGAGGGCTCGTTGCGACCGTCGCCGCCGCTCGCCGGGACCTGTGCGAGCACGTCCAGCGCCTCGTCCAGCACCGTCAGGGTGCCGCTCAGCTCGCCGCTGAGGTACCAGCGTCCGTCGCCGCCGCGCGCGAGGTGCCGCGGCCCGGTGCCGGCCGGCAGCCGCGCCTCGCCGGTGGCCACCAGCCGCCCGGACACCAGGCGGAAGCGCCGCACCAGGTCGGCCTCCCGGTCGGTCACCAGCAGCGTCGCCCCGAACACCGTGGTCTGGTGCGGATGCGACGGCTGCCGCGGCCGCACCAGGTCGGTCCGCACCACCACCGCTCCGTCCGCCGCCAGCCGGTGCACCGAGATGCCGCCGCCGAAGTTCGCCGTCACCAGGTACTCGCCGGCCACCGCCAGGTGACACGGCAGCCCCGCCCCGGTCGGCCCGCTCCCGGTGCGCCGCAACCCGTCCGCTGTGATCGCCCAGGAGCTGACCGCCCCCTCGTCGGCCTCGGTGACCGAGTAGAGCACCGGCAGCCGCGGGTGCCGCGCCAGGAACGACGGCGACCGCGTCCGCGCCAGCAGCCGCGCCACCCCGTCATCGGGCACCCCCACGATGCCCTCGCCCTGGCCCAGCTCCGCCGTGTACCCGCCCACGTACAGCACCGCCCGACCCTAGGCCGTGCCCCACAGCCCCGGGGCCGGCCGGTGGACCATCTCGGGGCACCTGGTCCACTCGCCCCGGCGCCCGGTCCGGCGGAATGCTCCGTTCGCCCGGTGGGAGGCGGCGGCCCGTGGTGGTGTGATGGCCGGTATGGGCGACATTCCGGTGGTCGACGTGTCCGCGCTGGTGGCCGGCGCCCCGGGCCGCGCCGGGGTGGCGGCGGAGATCGGCCGGGCCTGCCGGGAGCACGGCTTCTTCTACGCCGTCGGGCACGGCGTGGACGAGGGGTTGCAGGAGCGGCTGGAGCGCCACAGCCGGGAGTTCTTCGCGCTCGACCTGGACACCAAGCTCCAGGTGGCCATGGCGCGCGGCGGCCGGGCCTGGCGCGGCTACTTCCCGGTCGGCGCCGAGCTGACGTCGGGGGAGCCGGACCTCAAGGAGGGCCTGTACTTCGGCGACGAACTGCCGCCGGACCACCCGGAGGTGCTGGCCGGCACGCCCATGCACGGCCCCAACCTGTTCCCCGCCGAGCCGCCCGGGCTGCGGCCGGCCGTCCTGGAGTACCTGGACGCGATGACCGCGCTGGGCGCCACGCTGCTGTCCGGCATCGCGCTCAGCCTCGGTCTCGACGAGCGCTACTTCGCCGACCGGTACACCGGGACGCCGTTCACCCTGTTCCGGATCTTCCACTACCCGCTGCCGGAGCCCGGTCAGGAGCGCGCCCCGTGGGGTGTCGGGCCGCACACCGACTACGGGCTGCTGGCCATTCTCAAACAGGACGACGTCGGCGGCCTCCAGGTGCGGCCGCGGGCCGGCGACCGCTGGCTCGACGCCACGCCGATCCCGAACTCCTTCGTGTGCAACATCGGCGACATGCTGGAGCGGCTGACCGGTGGCCACTACGTGTCCACGCCGCACCGGGTGCTGCCGTCCCGGGACCGCGGCCGGCTGTCCTGGCCGTTCTTCTTCGAGCCCAACTTCCACGCCGACGTGCGCCCCGCCGGCCTGGCCGCCGCCGCGCCGGCCGCGGTCACCGACCGCTGGGACGGCGCCAGCCCGCACGACTTCCGCGGCACCTACGGCGACTACATCCTGGCCAAGGTGGGCAAGGTGTTCCCCGGCCTCAGCGCCGACGTGCTCTGAGCTCCTCCAGCCACGGGCCGGGCTCGCGCACCCACCAGGCCGCGGAGTCCACGCCGTCCGGGCCGCCCTCGAACTCGACGCGCACCAGGTCGCGGCCGACCGAACGGCCGGCGTGCGCCCGCACCAGGTCGGCGTCGCGCACCCGCGAGAGCGGGATCTCCAGTGGCTCGCCCGCCCCGAAACGGTGGAACCACAACAGGTCCCGGGTGAGCACCAGCGCGCCGTTGCCCACCAGCTGGCGCCCGCCGCGCGAGGCCAGGCCCTGGTAGTTGGCCAGCGGGTCGCGCAGCACCACCTCGCCGGGCCCGAACCGCGCCGCGATCCTCGCGTCCGACGAACGCCGCACCCGGGACATCACGAACGCCACGATCCCGAAGGCCAGCACCAGGATCGCGACGGCCAGCAGGACGATCCACGCCGCGGTCACGGCGGTGAGCCTACGACCCCGTCGGCCACTCGTGGACGGGCTGGTTGGTGTGCATGTGGTCGGCGTAGCGGCGGGTCATCTCCCGCAGCGCGCTCGGCCGGTCCAGGTTGCGCTCCTCGTCCAGCGCCCGCACCGCATCGGTCTGCCAGGTCGCGCCGTTGCGGCCCCGCAGGCAGCGCTGCTCGACGATGCCGAGCAGCCGGTCCCGGTCCGCCGCGGCCACGCCCCAGGAGTCGAGCCCCTGGTGCGCCAGCGGCAGCATCCGCCGCAGCATCAGCTCCGTGGCCGGCACCTCGCCGAGGCCCGGCCAGAACAGCTTGGCGTCGATGCCGGCCTTCGCCGCCGAGTGGAAGTTCTCCTCGGCCGCGGAGAACGACATCTGCGTCCAGATCGGCCGGTCGGCGTCCGCCAGCGCGCGGACCAGGCCGAAGTACAGCGCCCCGTTGGCCATCGTGTCGACGACCGTCGGCCCGGCCGGCAGCACGCGGTTCTCCACCCGCAGGTGCGGCCGCCCCCGCACCACGTCGTAGATCGGGCGGTTCCAGCGGTAGATGGTCCCGTTGTGCAGCCGCAGCTCCCCGAGCTCCGGGGTGTCCCCGCGCTCCAGCACCGCCACCGGGTCCTCCGGCTCGCACAGCGGCAGCAGCGCCGAGAAGTAGCGCACGTTCTCCTCGAACAGGTCGAAGATCGACGTGATCCACCGCTCCCCGAACCACACCCGCGGCCGCACCCCCTGCGCCTTCAGCTCGTCCGGCCTGGTGTCCGTCGCCTGCTCGAACAGCGCGATCCGGGTCTCCGCCCAGAGCTGTTTGCCGAACAGGAACGGCGAGTTCGCCCCGATCGCGATCTGCAGCCCCGCGATGGCCTGGCTCGCGTTCCAGTAGCGCGCGAACCTGTCCGGCGCCACCTGCAGGTGGTACTGCACGCTCGTGCACGCGCTCTCCGGCGCGATCGTGTCCGCCGTCGTCACCAGCCGCTCGTCCCCGGAGATCGCGATCTCCAGGTCCTCGCCGCGGGCCGCGAAGACCTGCTCGTTGAGCAGCTTGTACCGCGGGTTGGCCGACAGGGTTTCCAGGCTCATGTGCCGCTGCTGCAACGTCGGCAGGATGCCGATCATCACGATGTGCGAGCCGAGCCCGTTCGCCTTCTCCTCGGCCGCGTTCAGGCTGGCCCGCACCCCCTCCTCGAACTTCGTGATGCCGCCGGTGGAGAGTTGCTGCGGCGGCAGGTTGATCTCGATGTTGAACTGCCCCAGCTCGGTCTGGAACGCCTCGTCGGCGATCGCGTCCAGCACCTCGGCGTTCTTCATCACCGGATCACCGTTGTTGTCCACCAGGTTCAGCTCGATCTCCAGCCCGGCCATCGGCCGGTCGGCATCGAACCGCGACTCCGCGAGCATTCGCGCGAACGTGTCCAGACAACGGCGGACCTTCTGCCGGAACCGCTGCCGGTCCTCCCGCGTGAAGACGGTCGCCTCGACGTCCTTGCCCATGTCACAAGCCTCGCCTGTCCCGCCCCGCTACGCCAGATGGAGATCCGCCCTTCGGGACGTCCGGGCGCTTCACCGGCAGCCGATCGGCAGCACAGGTACCGGGCGTGGCCTCACGGAGCACGGTCAGGTTCGTGGGAGTGGTGCGGATCCGGCTCCCCCGGCGTCGGCTGGTCGTCCTCAGCGGCGACGGCGGCGGGTGCCGAAGATGCCGCGGGTGATCTCGCGGCCCAGTGCGCTGGCTGCCGACCGCAGGAAGGACTTCACGGCGGAGTTGCCGAGCACCTTCTCGACCGTCGACGGCTCCTCGCGCTCCGGCCGCTCGGCACGCGCCTCGCCACCTGGCGGCGGCAACGGGGCCGGAGCCGGGTCGTCGTCCGGTGCGGCCTCGGCGGCCAGCCGCCGCCCCAGCTCCTCGTACGCCGACTCGCGGTCCACCGTCGCGCCGTACTTCCCGTGCAACTGCGACGACGTCGCCGCCGCCCGGATCGCGTCCACGCCGATGGTGTCCATCAGCGACCGCGGCGCCCGCAGCCGGGTCCAGGCCACCGGCGTCGGCGCGCCCCGCTCGGACAGCACGGTGACGATCGCCTCGCCGGTGCCGAGCGAGGTGAGCGCCTCCTCCAGGTCGTAGTGCGGCGTCGTCGGGTACGTCCGCACGGTCGTCGCCAGCGCCTGCTGGTCGTTCGGCGTGAACGCCCGCAGCGCGTGCTGCACCCGCGCGCCGAGCTGCGACAGCACGCCGTCCGGGATGTCCGTGGGCAGCTGCGTGCAGAAGAACACGCCGACGCCCTTGGAGCGGATGAGCTTCACGGTCTGCTCGATGCGCTCCAGGAACGCCTTCGAGGCATCGGCGAACAGCAGGTGCGCCTCGTCGAACACGAACACCAGCTTGGGCCGGTCCAGGTCGCCGGCCTCGGGCAGCGTCTCGAACAGCTCGGCCAGCAGCCACATCAGGAACGTGGAGAACAGCTGCGGCCGGGAGGCCAGCTCGCCGACCTCCAGCAACGAGATCACGCCGCGCCCGTCGGTCACCCGCATCAGGTCGGCCGGGTCGAACTCCGGCTCGCCGAAGAACTCGTCGCCGCCGGCCGCCTCCAGGTTCACCAGCGCCCGCAGGATAACGCCGGCCGTCGCCGGGGACACCCCGCCGATGCCCTTGAGGTCCGCCTTGCCCTCGTCGCTCGTCAGGTACTGGATGACGGCGCGCAGGTCCTTGGTGTCCAGCAGCGGCAGCCCCCGGCCGTCCGCCCAGTGGAAGATCAGCCCGAGGGTGGACTCCTGGGTGTCGTTGAGCCCCATGACCTTCGACAGCAGGATCGGCCCGAACGCGGTGAGCGTGGCCCGCACCGGCACGCCGATACCCGCGGTGCCCAGCGACAGGAACTGCGTGCCGAACGCCGCCGGCTGCCAGTCGTCGCCGGTGTCCGCCGCCCGCGCCGTGATCCGCTCGCCCGCCGCACCGGGCCGGGTCAGCCCCGACAGGTCGCCCTTGACGTCCGCCATCAGCACCGGGACGCCCGCCGCGGCGAGCTGCTCGGCCATCACCTGCAACGTCTTGGTCTTGCCCGTGCCGGTCGCACCGGCCACCAGGCCGTGCCGGTTGAGCGTGGCCAGCGGGATGCGCACCCGGGCCTCGGGGTCCGCCTGCCCGTCCACCAGCACCGTGCCGAGCTCCAGCGCCGCGCCCTCGGTGGCGTACCCGGCCGCGATGGCCCGTGCCGGGGACTGCCGCTCCGTGTCCTCCACGCCGATCCCTCCCTGTTCCCCGCTCCGCGTCGCCCCGAGGGTAGACCGGCCGGTGCACCGGCCGGACACGGGATGAGCTGCTGTGACGCCGGAGCGTGGCGGCACGCTAGGGTCGCCGCGTGACCGACCGACTGGTGTGGATCGACTGCGAGATGACCGGCCTCGACCTGGGCAGGGACGCCCTGATCGAGATCGCCGCGCTGGTCACCGACGGCGAGCTGAACGTGCTCGGGGAGGGCGTGGACCTGGTCATCCACGCCGAGGACGCGCTGCTCGACTCGATGATCGACGTGGTGCGCACCATGCACCACCGGTCCGGGCTCACCGAGGCCGTGCGCCGCTCCACCGTCACCCTCGCCGACGCCGAGCAGGCCGTCCTCGACTACGTCCGGCAGTGGGTCCCGGAGCCGCGCACCGCGCCGCTGGCCGGCAACTCCATCGCCACCGACCGCGGCTTCATCGCCCGGGACATGCCCGCGCTCGACGCGCACCTGCACTACCGCATGGTGGACGTGTCCTCGGTGAAGGAGCTGTGCCGCCGCTGGTACCCGCGCATCTACTTCGCGCAGCCCGGCAAGGGCCTCTCGCACCGTGCGCTCGCCGACATCCGGGAGTCCATCCGCGAGCTGGCCTACTACCGGCGCACCGCGTTCGTCGCGCAGCCCGGCCCGACCAGCGAGCAGGCCCAGGCGGTCGCCGCCGCCATCGCCGCCGACACCACCATCGGCGTCCCCCCCGCCCGCTGAACCGGATACCCGTCGTCGGCCCGCGGCGGGGCAGGCTACGATTGCGCGGCCGTGCTCGGCACGGCGCGATGGTGGGTGTAGCTCAGCTGGTAGAGCACCGGGTTGTGGTCCCGGGTGTCGCGGGTTCAAGTCCCGTCACTCACCCCACGGCAGGCGCGATTTGCCGGTCGTCCCCACGGGGCGGCCGGCCCCGCCGCCCGTTCCGTCCCGCTGCTCGCCTCGGTGGCCATCAATGGGCATCACGCCGGCCGGGTCCACTCGATAGAATCGTCTACACGTATTACGCCGAGCCAGGGATAGGCGTCGCGTGATTGGGTGAAGGCTGCCGCGTCACGTCACCATTGGTCATCGACACGACGCCTCCGTCCGCTCGTAAAGAGGCGGTACGAGAACCCCCGGTCCCGCTACCCTGACTCAGGGTCCAATACCCGTCGCTGGGGGTGAGGCATGCGCCGGACGTTCACCGTGCCGCCCGATGTCGCGAGTCTGGGCCCTGACGAGGAACGCCGCCGGCTGCTGCGCGACGTCCACGACTCCATCGGGCCCACCCTCGCCGCCGCCGCGCTCGGCGTGCACGCGGCACGCAACCTGCTGGCGAGCGACCGCGCCGCCGCCGACCAGGTTCTGCTGCGGATCGAGGAGGAACTGCACTCCGCCATCGCGGAGATCCGAAGGCTCGCGCACGACGTGCACCCGCCGATCCTGGACCGGCTGGGCTTCGTGGCCGCGGTCCGCCGCTACGCCGAGACGCTCGGCAGCCGGATGTCCTCGGCGGCCCGGCCGCTGCGCATCGAGGTCGAGGTGTGCGGCGAGCTGCCCGAGCTGCCGGTGGCCGTCGAGGTGGCCGCCTACCGCATCCTGCGCGAGGCGCTGACCAACGTGAGCCGGCACGCCGACGCCTGGTCCTGCACGGTCCGCATCCGCTTCGACGGCGAGTTGCAGCTCGAGGTCATCGACAACGGCAACGGCGCGGTGAGCGGCGGCGGCCCGGACGACCTGGCCGGCGGGGCGGGGCTCGGCTCCATGCGGGAACGGGCCTCCGCGCTCGGCGGCCGGCTGGCGGTCGGACCGGCCACGCCCGGCGGCACCCGGGTGGCCGCCACCCTCCCGGTCGGCCGCGGATGACCTTCCGACCGCCGTGATCCGGGTGCTCGTCGTGGACGACCACCCGCTGTTCCGCTTCGGCCTGCGGGCCTCGCTGGGCACCGAGCCGGACATCGAGGTGGTGGGCGAGGCGGTCAGCGGCGCGTCGGCCGTCGAGTCCGTGGCGGTGCTGTGCCCGGACGTCGTGGTGATGGACATCAACCTGCCGGACATGAGCGGCATCGAGGCCACCCGCCGCATCATGGAGCGCCACCCCGCGGTGAGCGTGCTGATGCTGACCATGCTGGAGGACGACCGCTCGGTGCTCGACGCGATGCGGGCCGGGGCCCGCGGCTACTTCCCGAAGGGCGCCGCCCCGGCCGACGTGGCGCGGGCCGTGCGCGCGGTCGGCGATTCCGAGGCGGTCTTCGCGCCGGCCATCGCGACCCGGCTGTTGTCCTTCCTCGCCGGCGCCGTGCCGCCGCGTGCCGAGGAGTTCCCGGAGCTCACCGAGCGGGAGTGCGACATCCTGTGGCTCATCGCCCGCGGCGAGAGCAACGGCACCATCGCCCGCCGGCTGGTGCTCAGCCCGAAGACGGTGCGCAACCACGTGTCCAACATCTACCGCAAGCTGCACGTGGCGGATCGCGTGCAGGCCATCGCCCGGGTCCGGGAAATCCGTCTCCGGGACAGAAATCGGGACCGGGACGGGACAACGGACACCTGACCGCCGGGACACCACGCTGAGGACCATGTAACCCGTCGGCGCGACGCTCTCGAGCCCGGGGGATTCCATGACGATGATCGACTCGGTTCCGGTGCTGCTGCACACCACGGACGCCATCACCCACGGCGGGGTGACCGCCGCCCTGCGGTGCCGTCCCGAGATCCGGCTGGCCGACCCCGACGACGACGGCGGCCCCGGCGGCGGCTCCGGCGCGGTCGCCCTGGTCGTGGTGGAACGGCTGGACGAGGAGACCCAGCAGGCCCTCCGTACGCTCCGGCGTCGCGGCGTCGCGGGCATCGTCCTGGTCACGGGGGACCTGGACGACGCCGCGCTGCTGGACGTGGTGAGCCTGGGGGTGTCCGCGGTGATCCGGCGGGCCGAGGCCACGCCCGAGCTGCTGGTGCGCCTGGTCAGGGCCACCGCGGCCGGCGAGGGCACGCTGCCGCCGCAGCTGCTGGGCCGGCTGCTCAACCGCATGTCGCGGCTGCAGCAGAACGTGCTCAACCCGCGGGGCTGGAACCTGGCCGGCATGTCCGCCCGGGAGACCGAGGTCCTGCGCCTGGTGGCCGACGGCCTGGAGACCAAGGAGATCGCGGAGCTGCTCTGCTACTCGCCGCGGACGGTGAAGAGCATCCTGCACGACATCACCAACCGCTTCCAGCTCCGCAACCGCACCCACGCGGTGGCGTTCGCGCTGCGCGAGGGCCTGATCTGACCGCACCCGTCACTCGCCGGTCTCGATGCGCCCGGAGAACGACACCGCCGGGGTGCACGGCACGGTGGCGTCGGGGTTCTGGCAGCTCACCGCGACGATGACCTGGTCACCGGCGCGGAACCGCCACGGCGCCACCCAGTGCTGGTCGTGGTCGCGGAAGTTGTCCAGCCCGATCTCGTACAGCACGGAGGTCTCGTCCTCGCGTTCCCGAAGGATCTGCAGGGTGCCGCGGTGGCCGCGGGGGTTCTGCAGCACCAGGTCGGTGAGCAGGAAGACCTCGTTCGCCTTGTCGGTGGGCGTGAACGGGAACTCGGTGAACGCCCGCGGGTTGGTGACCACCCGGGAGTTGGCCTGAATCCGGAAGTCCATCAGGTCCGACGCCGGCTCCTCCGTGGTGGTCACGTCGGCCTGCGGGTTGTCCGGGTCCAGCCCCGCCTTCTTGGCCACTGCCTTGATGTCCTCCTGCGCGGTGCCCAGCTCCTGCTGGGCCGCGCCCGCTGCCGCCTGGGCCGCGCCGGCCGCCTGTTCCGCCTGCTGGGCCTGCTCGGCGACCTCGGCCACTTCCGCCTGCGCCGCCGCCCTGGCCGCCGAGCGCACGACCGGGCGCAGCACCGTCAGCCAGAGCACCACCAGCGCCAGCGCCAGGATGAACGCGGTGATCAACGCCGGCACCAGCCACGGCGGGAGCAACTGCCGCTGCACCATGGTCCCGTCGGCCGCCTGCCGCTCCCCGGTGCCGAACGTCGCCTCCACCTGGAACGGGTGGCGCACCGGCTTCCCGCGCAGGAACCGGCGGCGCGGGCTCACCCGCAGCGCGACGAAGGCCGCGGTGCCGGGCTCCAGCGTCAGGCGCGTCCGCTCCAGCCGCAGGTCGAGCAGGTCCTCGCGGTCGATCCCGCGCAGCTCGACGTCCACCGGGTGGTTGCCGGCGTTGTCCACCACCACCTCGTAGCGGGCGCGGCGGGCGGCGGTCGCGGTGATCGGGGAGAGCTCCACGGTCAGCTCGGTGAACGCCCCGACCTCGACCACGCCCTCCTCGACCACCGAGCCGAGCGGGTCCTCCTGCGAACTCACGTGCACCGCGTACGGCACGGCCCCCGAGATCAGGCCGGCCGAGCGCGGCGGTGCGAACCGCAGCGTCACGGTGGCCGACTCGGCCGGCAGCAGCCCGACCACCGCCGGCTCCGCCGTCGTCCAGGCCGCGGCCTCGCCGACGACCTCGATCCGGTACTGGTCCACCACCGATCCGGTGTTGGTCACCACGACCGGGCAGGTCGCCTCCCGACCTGGCTCCACGGTGACCGACGCGGGGAGTGCCGCTGCAGCGCCCATGGGTCGATTCTGTGGTGCCGCGCCGCTTCGCAGCACGAGCGGATGGGAGTACCGCGGTGCTCTCCCCGCTGCCCGCGGGGACCGTCCGGATGGCCGTCCCGGCCGGACGCGCGACCAGGGGGCAACCGGACTGTTCTCCGGCAGGCTTGTCCGGGGTACCGGCGCCAGGAAGGTTCAGCGCCGCTTCGAGTGTTTCTGCACGGTCGCCGGTTCGATGCCAGGTGCGTTCGATCTTCTTGGCCGGCCTTGCGAGGCGGATCTCCGATACGAGGTACACCGGTCGCCCCGGGTCGCCGGCCTGGCTTCTGCGCCGGCCGTGGTGTTCCGGCCCGTGCTTCGCCGGGTGGTCGTGGTCAGCGTGCCTGGAAGAGCGGAGGCTGCAACGCCCGGGGGTGCACCAGGAACGGCGTCGCGGAGACCGTGCCGCCGAACGAGGGGCCGCTCACCGGCGCGGCGGTCAGGACGCGCTCGCCGAGCAGGTCGTTGTGGAACACCAGGACCCGCGCGTCGAAGCCGCCGTCCGGCCCGACCAGGACCTCGCCCGGTATCTCGCTCAGTCCCGCCGACCAGGCCAGCCGCACCACCGAGCCCGGTGGGAAGCCGGCGCCCACCGCGCGGACCACCACGCCCGGCGGCCCGATGGGCGGGTCGACGGTGAGCGTCGCCGCCACCACCCGCACGGTCAGCTGCTGGGTGTGCCCGGCCCGGGCTCCCGGCTCGTCGTCCAGCCGGAACTCGACGGTGCAGCGCAGCACGGTGCCGGCCGGCACCGCGTCGGCCACGCGCACCGTCTCCCGCAGGGTCGTGGTGTCCCCGCCCGGAACGGTGGTCTCGCCGGGCTCGAACGTGACGGTGAGCCGCGGGTCGCACCTGCTGACCACCGGGCGCACCCGCACCGGCAGGCTGGTGATGCCGGCCGCGACCGCCTCGGCCACGCCCGCCGGGTCCGGGGTCGGCGGCAGCAGCACGCCCTCGGTCGCGGTGACCACCCGGGTGGCCTGGCCCAGCGCGTTCAGGCCGCCGGCCCCGGTCGGCACCGCCACCACGCGCACGGCCGCCGCGGTCAGCTCGGTGAGGACGGCGTCCAGCGCCTGGCCGGCGCTCGGGTCGTGGCTCGGGGCGTCGCCCACCAGCACCACGATCCGGCTGCTCGACGGGCGGAAGTCTACCGCGTCGGTGGCCACCCGGTGCAGCGCGTTCACCCAGTCCTCGGGTTCGTCGTCCCCGCCCTCCGCGACCAGCCGGCCGAGCGCGGCGTCCAGCAGCCGCAGCTGGGCCGGCGTGGCCGCCGGGATCAGCGGCTGCTCCACCCGGAACAGCAGGTCCGGCCCGTCCGCCACGTCCCGGAACGCGGCCACGCCGAACCGCGCCGCCGGCTGCCGGGCCCGGACGTCGCCGATCACCCTGGCCAGGTCCTGCCGTACGTCGGCGATCACCTCGTCCATCGACCCGGTGTCGTCGATCAGCAGCACCACGTCCGGGTCGGCCGGCACGTTCGGCGTGCGGACCTCCTTGTCCACGGTGAACGTCGCGCCCTGGTACTCGGTGCGGTCGACGGCGGTCGGCGTCACGCCGGACTCCGGCGGTGGCGGTGCCGGGACGTCCAGCACGGTCACCGGCACCCTGGCCTCGTTGTCCGCGGCGTTCGGGTCCTCGCCGCCGGTGACCGTGGCGGTCAGCACGTGCGCCCCCGCCGTGACGCCGGTCAGCTCCACCGCGAGTGCCGCCGCGGCATCCCCGGCGAGCGGGCCCAGCACGCAGGTCAACGTGGCCGCGTCGCAGGTCCCGGTGTCGGTGGTCAGCGCGTCGGCCCGCAGCCCCGCCGGCAGCGTGATCGCCAGCCGCACGTCCGGCGCGGCGGTGATCCCGGCGTTGGTCACCGTCAGGTCCACCGTGACGGCGCCGCCGACGCCGGTCGACGGCGGCACCGCGCGGCCGGTCACCGTCAGGTCGGCCAGCCGCCGGAAGGTCGGCTCGACCGCGCCACCCGGGGTGCGGATCAGCGCGGTGGGCTCGCCGCCCGCCACCGGCAGCGTCCACACCGCCGGGCCGGTCGTCTCCGGGTCGGGCGCGGAGTAGGCGACCAGCGCGCCGTCCGGGGACCACGCCGGGTCGCGGACGAACCCCGTCGGGCCGGCCACCGGCCGCCGTGGGTCCACCCCGGCGTGGCCCACCACGTCGACCAGGCACAGCGCGGTGCCGCCGTGGGTGAACGCCAGGCCGCGGCCGTCCGGCGCCCAGGCCGGCGCCTCGTGCGGGTCGCTGCCGATCTCGGCGCGGACGGCGCACGGTGTGCCGACGGTGACCGAGAGGTCGGTCTGGTCGGTGATCACGATCTGCTCCGGCGTAGGCCGCTCCACCACGGCCAGCCAGATGCCCCGCGACCCCTCCTGGTCCGGCCGCTGGACGGTCATCACGGTCCGCGCCGTGCCCACCGCGCCCGAGGCATCGGTGGCCGTGCAGGTCACGGTCGTCGTGCCGACCGGCAGCACCGCCCCGGACCCCGGCGCGCAGACCGGGGTGAGCGGCAGGCCGGCGGCGTCCACGGCGGTCGCCCGGTACTCCACCACGGCGCCGTCGTCGAGCACGACCACGCCCTCCACCAGCACCCTGGGGAAGGCGTTCGGCGCGACCAGCACCGACACCACCTGGGTCTGCGGGTCACCGTCCGGCCAGGCCTGCCGCCCGGCCGGGGGTCCGATGTCGCCCGGCGCCGGCGGCGGCCCACCCAGCTGGTACTCCACCGAGCAGCGCAGCGTGGTGCCGGGCGCCGGGTCGCCGGCCACGGTGGGGCCGACGGTGGCGGTGATCCCGAAGGTCACGTCGGTGTCGCCCGGAGCCGTCGCCACCGGCGGGTCGAACGCCAGCGTCAGCCCGGGGTCGCAGCGGGCGTGCGGCGTCACCGTGACCCGCAGGGCTGCCGGCCAGCGCAGGATCGCGTCGGCGGCGGCCTCCGGCGCCGAGTCCTCGGGCAGGCGCACCCCGCCGGTGGCGGCGGCCAGCTGGGTGGCCTGCCCGTAGCGGTCCAGCCCCGCGCCGGCGGGGGCCAGGACGGGCATCGCCACCAGCCGGATGCCGGCCTCGCGCAGGGCGTCGAGCACTATCGACCGGATCCGGTGCCCGGGCGTCGAGGAGCACGGGGGGAGCGCATGGGTGGCGCAGGTCTCGTAGCTCCAGGTGTCCCCGACCAGCACGATCACCGGGCTGTCCCCGGCCTCGGTGAACACCGGCAGCTCGGCCAGCTCGGCGAGCGCGTTGAGCCAGTCGTCGCCGCTGTTGCTCTCGTCGTCGCCCCCGTCCGCCGTCAGCGCGTCCAGCGCGGCTCGGACCTCGCCCCGGTTCGTCGTCGGCGGTTGCCACAGCCGGAAGCGCTCGCCGCCGTCGCCGATGTCGCGGAAGGTGGCCACGCCCACCTCCGTTGCCGGCTGGTTCTGGCCGAGCTGGTCGAGGACCTCGCCCAGCCACGTCCTGGCCGGGCCCAGGGCCGGTCTCATCGAGAACGTGGTGTCCAGCAGGAACATCACCTGCGGCCGGGCCGGGAAGCGCGGCGTGCGCAGCGTCCCGGTCATCCCGCCGACCGTGGTGCCCGGCGCCGTCGTGGTGCCCGGCGCGAACGGCCGGACGCCGGAGCCGCGCTGGTCCACCACGGCGCGGGTCAGCGCGATCCGCGTGCCGTCCGGGGACCAGGCGGGCTGCCGGTCCGCGGTGCGCAGCAGGGCCGGGGCCGGCACGTCACCGATCACCACGCCGTCGGCCACCCGCGCGATCCGCACCGACTGCTGCTCCTCGTCGGAGCCGCTGCTGCGGGTGAAGGCGATCAGCGTGCCGTCCGGCGACCAGGCCGGTTCGCCGTGCCAGGCGTACGGGTCCGGCTCCACCAGCAGCGGCCGCGGGTCACCGCCGTCGGCCGCCGCCACCATCAGCCGGCGCCCGCCGTCGGCGGTCTGCTCGGTGTAGGCCAGCCGGCCGCCGTCCGGTGAGTACGCCGGGTGCCGCTCGTCCAGGCCCGGCCGGTTCGTGGCGTCCCGGCGGTCGCCGCCCCGCGCGTCGGCGCTCCAGACATCCGTGCCGGGGACCTCGCCCGGCGGCTCCGGCGAGTCCTCGCTGACGTAGCCGATCCGGTACGGCGCCCGGGGTTCGGGCGGTGGTTCCTGGGCCAGGGCGGCGGTGCCGGGCCAGCTCGCCGACCCGGTCAGCAGCGAACCGGCCAGCAGCACGGCGGCGGCCAGGCTCGCGCTCCCGCGCGCACGCACGACCACGGCACCCTCCCTCGCCCGGCTGCTGTACGGCCACGGTAGGAGCGCCGGTGCCGTACGGCAGCCGCGTGCCGGACGACCCTTTGGGCGCGGCCGGGCGCCCATCCGGAGTGCCCATGCGGTGCGTCCATGGGGGCAGGGGGAGCTACCCGAAGGTCCGGCGGTAGGCGGCTACCGCCCGGGAACGACGGCGGCGCACCGTGGGACCGGCGCACACCACGGGGAGGTCCGCCGTGATCCACGAGGTCGATGAGGCGCTGCGCCGGCTGGTTCGTGACGTCGCGCTGCGCGGCACCGACATCGAGGTGGCCTTCGACGCGCCCACCAAGGACTGGGCCGCGCGGCGCAACGCGCCCACCGTCAACGTGTACCTGTACGACATCCGGGAGGACCTGCGCCGCCGGCATCGCGGGATGCTGAACGAGTACGGCGCCAACGGCCGGGTCACCGCCCGGCACCTGCCGCCGCGGCACATCAAGCTCTCCTACCTGGTCACCGCCTGGACCCAGCGGCCGGAGGACGAGCACCGGCTGCTCTCGTCGCTGCTCGGGAGCCTGCTGCCGCACGAGGCCGTGCCGCCCGGGCTGCTGGACGGTTCGCTGGCCGCGCTGGGCCTGCCGGTGCCCATGACGGTGGCCCTGCCGCCCCCCGAGGACCGGGCGTTCGCCGACGTGTGGACCGCGCTCGGCGGGGAGCTGAAGCCCTCGCTCGACGTCGTGGTGTCGGCGCCCGTCGAGTCCGGCCGCTCCGTCGCCGCCGGTCCGCCCGCCGAGGAGGGACTGCGCCTCGACATGGACGGCGACGACCCGGTGGCGCACCGGACACCGGCCGGTGGCGTCGCCCCGGTGCCGCGGTGAGCGACATCGCACACCTGCTGGACCGGTTGGCGTGGCTGGAGCGGCGCATCCGGGACGCGGTGGCCGAGCGGCGCGGCAGCGACCCCCACCCCGACGACCCGTTCCGCGGCCTGTACCTGTCCGACGAGGCCATCGACGAACTGCTCGACGCGCGCCGCCGTCCGTTCGCGCCGTTCGCCCGGCCCATCGCGGCGGGCCGGCTGGGGAACCTGGCGGCCACCGCCGGGCTGACCGAGGTCGACGTCGAGCTGCTGCTGGTGGCCGTGGCGCCCGACGTGGACAGCCGCTTCGAGCAGTTCTACGGCTACCTCAACGACGACGTGACCCGGCGCCGGGCCACCGCCGGCCTGGCGCTGCGGCTGTGCGGCGTGCCCGAGGCGTCGGCGGCCGGCCGGGCCCGGCTCGACGCCGACGCCCCGCTGGTGGTGGCCGGGCTGCTGGCCGTGGAGGAACCGGACCGGCCGTTCCTGTCACGGGGCCTGCGGGTGCCGGACCGCGTGGTGAACCACCTGCTCGGCGACGACCGCCCGGACCCCGGCCTGGCGGAGGTCGCGCACCTCGGTCACGCCGCGGTGGCCGTGCCCGGCGCCGACCGGCTCGCCGCCCCGCTGCGCGCCGGGGTCCGGCTCCTGCACCTGCGTGAGCATCCGGGCG
>DASWTI010000171.1:0-10028 GCA_036402215.1 Pseudonocardiaceae bacterium | reverse complement strand
TGTCCGCTCTTCGCCGGTCTACACAACACCTGTCCACGGCGCCTCGCGGCCCCACGGGCGGGACTCCCGGCTCCGGGCCCCACGGCTGTTGGAGCGCTCTCCCGCGGGGGGCATCAGGTCCGGGCGCGGGCCACCCGGGCGCCGTCCCTGGTCAGGCCGGTGCGGCCCGGCCTCCGTCACCTCGGCCGGCCACGGCCGGGCCACGGATCGGCCGCCACGCCCGATCCGCGGACGGATCTGGGCCGGGGCTCCCGTGCACCCCGTCAGGCCACGGGTTCGGCCACGGTGCGATCACCAGGCTCCGGCCGCCGCGCCCGGCGGGGCCACGGCCGGCCGGAACGTTCCGGGTCAGGCCTCCGCGGGCGCCTCCGGTGGCGGCCCGGCCAGGCCGTTGCGGCGGGCCACCTCGCGGAACCAGAGCGCGCTGTCCTTCGGGGTGCGCCGCTGGGTCGCGTAGTCCACGTGCACCAGGCCGAAGCGGCGGCGGTAGCCCTCGGCCCACTCGAAGTTGTCCAGCAGCGACCACACCAGGAAACCGCGCAGGTCGGCGCCGGCGCCGATCGCCGCGTGGGCCGCGCGCAAATGCGCGTCCAGGAAGGCCACCCGGTCCGCGTCGTGCACCGCGCCGCCCGGCGAGACCACGTCGTCGAAGGCCGCGCCGTTCTCCATGATGTAGAGCGGCACCGGCGGGTACTCGCGGGCCAGCCGGGTGAGCAGCTCGGTGAGCCCGTCCGGCACGATCTCCCAGCCCATCGGCGTCATCGGCGCCCCGGTCCGTACCAGGGCGATGCCGTCGGAGCCGGGGTAGATGGGCTCGGCGGCCGCGCCGGGCACCACCTCGACGTCCACCGGCCGGTAGTAGTTGACGCCCAGCAGGTCGATCGGCGCGCCGATCAGCGCCAGGTCCCCGTCCGCCACGAAGGACCAGTCGGTGAACCGCTCCGCCGCCGTCACCACGTCCGCCGGGTAGCGGCCGCGCAGCAGCGGCTCCAGGAACACCCTGTTCTGCAGACCGTCCACAATGGACACCGCTGCCTCGTCGGAGCCGCGCACCGGGGCCAGGTTCAGCGTGATGCCCACGGTCGCCGCCCCGGCCGCGCGCAGCTCACGGGTGGCCAGCCCGTGCCCGAGCAGCAGGTGGTGGGCGGCGGCGAAGGCGGCCCCGGGATCGCGGCGGCCGGGCGCGTGCACGCCGGCCGCGTAGCCGAGGAACGCCGAGCACCAGGGCTCGTTGAGGGTCGTCCAGGTCTGCACCCGGTCGCCCAGCCTGGCGTGCGCGACGGCCGCGTACTCCGCGAAGCGGTGCGCGGTGTCGCGGCCGGTCCAGCCGCCGCGGTCCTCCAGCGCCTGCGGCAGGTCCCAGTGGTAGAGCGTGACGAGCGGCGTGATGCCGTGGCCACACAGTTCGTCCACCAGGCGGTCGTAGAAGTCGAGCCCGGCGGGGTTGGCCGGGCCGCTGCCGTCCGGCTGGATCCGCGGCCAGGCCAGCGAGAACCGGTAGGTCCCCATGCCGAGCTCCGCCATCAGCGCGACGTCGTCGCGGTAGCGGTGGTAGTGGTCGCAGGCCACCGCGCCGCTGTGCCCCTGGTGCACCGCGCCGGGGGTGGCGGCGAAGGTGTCCCAGATGGACGGGCCCCGGTTGCCCTCCCGGGAGGCCCCCTCGATCTGGTACGCCGCGGTCGCGGTGCCCCAGACGAAGCCGGCGGGGAACCGCAGGACGCCTGTCTCGGCGTCGGCGGTCGGTTCCGCGAAGACGGTCACGCCTCACCCCTTCCTGTCGAGAGAGCGCTCTCCCGTCCGAGGTTCCTCGGGGGCCGCCATCCGTGTCAACCCCCGTCCGGGGAGCGGCGGATCACGCTCCGCGACTTACGCCGGTTTCATGCCCACGACACGCAAGGACACGCGCGCGCTGCGCAAGATGACCCACTGCAAGGTAACCGTGACGTTACGAATGATTGACATCACAAGAGCCAGGGACAAAGCTCCGAGAGCGCTCTCGCAGGCAGACCCGCCGACCGGGGCGCGGTGCCCCCTGTCGGTCCTGTCGTGGGACCGACTCGGCAAGTCTACGGAGGAAGGTCAATGTCGATCCTCACCAGGCCCGCGCGAGTCGCCCTCGTCGCGGGTGCCGTGAGCCTGACGCTGGTCGCCGCGGCGTGCGGCGGCTCCGACAACGAGAACACCACCGGGGGCCAACCGGCCAGCGGTGACTGCGCGCCCTTCGAGAAGTACGGCAAGCACGACGGCAAGACCGTCAGCATCTACTCCCCGATCCGGGACGCCGAGGCCGACCTCTTCGAGGACACCTGGGCGAAGTTCGCCGAGTGCACCGGCATCGACATCTCCTACGAGGGCACCGGCGAGTTCGAGGCGCAGATCCAGGTGCGGGTCGACGGCGGCGACGCACCCGACCTGGCCTTCTTCCCGCAGCCCGGCCTGCTCAAGCGGTTCGCCGACGCCGGCAAGCTGAAGCCCGCCCCGGACAAGGTGAAGACCGCCGCGACCGAGGGCTGGACCGAGGCCTGGATCGACTACGGCACGGTGGACGGCACCTTCTACGCCGCCCCGCTGGGCGCCAGCGTGAAGTCCTTCGTCTGGTACTCGCCGAAGATGTTCCAGGAGAAGGGCTACGAGGTCCCGAAGACCTGGGACGACCTGATCGCGCTGAGCGACAAGATCGCCGCGGACGGCGTCAAGCCGTGGTGCGCGGGCATCGAGTCCGGTGAGGCCACCGGCTGGCCGGCCACCGACTGGCTCGAGGACGTGCTGCTGCGCGAGATCGGCCCCGACGAGTACGACAAGTGGATCAGCCACGAGCTCAAGTTCAACGACCCGAAGATCGCCGCGGGTCTGGACCGGGTCGGCAGCATCCTCAAGAACGACAAGTACGTCAACGGCGGCTACGGCCCGGTGAGCAGCATCGCCTCCACCGCGTTCCAGGAGGGCGGCGTCCCGATCACCGCCGGCACCTGCGCGCTGCACCGCCAGGCCTCGTTCTACGCGAACTTCTGGCCGGACGGCACCAAGGTGGCCGAGGACGGCGACGTCTTCGCCTTCTACCTGCCGGGTGACGACGAGAACTCCAAGCCGGTGCTCGGCGCCGGTGAGTTCGTCGCCTCGTTCGACGACCGTCCCGAGGTCCAGGCGCTCCAGGAGTACCTGGCCACCCCGGACTTCGCGAACGCCCGCATGAAGCTCAGCACCTACGTCTCGGCCAACAAGGGCGTGGACATCAGCCTGGCGCAGAACCCGATCGACCGGCTGTCCATGGAGATCCTGCGCGACCCGCAGACGGTGTTCCGCTTCGACGGCTCGGACCTCATGCCGGCCGCCGTGGGTTCCGGCACCTTCTGGAAGGGCATGACCGACTGGATCAACGGCAAGGACACCCAGTCGACGCTCGACTTCATCGAGCAGTCCTGGCCCCAGTAGTCAGGTGAGCGGTGGCGGCCGGTGGCCAGGGGACTTGATCTCCCGGCGCCGGCCGCTACCGTCCGGTAGTCGCACCACTCGAAGGGGAGCCACGGGCCGATGAGACTCCAGTTCGACTTCGCCGAGGAGCTGCCGAAGCTCGCCCAGCTCGGCATCGGCATCGCCCTGTTCCTGGCCATCGTCGGCATCATGCTGCTGGCCGTGGACCGGGTGCCGATGAAGCAGCGCGCGCGGCTACCCGCCGCCATCCTGCTCACCCCGGCGCTGGTGCTGCTGGCCATCGGCCTGGTGATCCCGGCCATCCGCACGACGGTGCTCTCGTTCCGCAGCGGCGACCGGCAGAACTGGGTCGGGCTGGACAACTACACGTGGATGTTCACCCAGCCCGAGGCCGTGATCGTGCTGCGCAACACCCTGATCTGGGTGGTGCTGACGCCGCTGCTGGTCACCGCGATCGGCCTGCTGTACGCGACGATCGTGGACAACACCCGCTTCGAACGGCTCGCGAAGTCCCTGGTGTTCCTGCCGATGGCCATCTCGTTCGTCGGCGCCGGCATCATCTGGAAGTTCGTCTACGCCTACCGGCCGCCCGGGGCGGAACAGATCGGCCTGCTCAACGAGATCGTGGTCTCGCTCGGCGGCGAGCCCCGGCAGTGGCTGCTGAACGCGCCGGCGAACACGCTGTTCCTGATCGTGGTGCTGGTCTGGATCCAGGCCGGCTTCGCCACCGTCGTGCTGTCCGCGGCGATCAAGGGCATCCCCGCCGAGATCGTCGAGGCGGCGCGGCTGGACGGCGCGTCCCCCATGCAAATGTTCTTCCGCGTGACGCTGCCGTCGATCCGGCCCGCGGTCATCGTCGTGCTGGTCACCCAGTGCATCGGCACGCTCAAGCTGTTCGACATCGTCCGCACCATGACCGGCGGCCAGTTCGAGACCAGCGTCATCGCCAACGAGATGTACAACCAGGCGTTCCGCTACGGCGAGACCGGGAGGGGCGCGGCACTCGCGGTCTTCCTGTTCGTGCTGGTCGTGCCGATCGTCTTCTACCAGGTCCGCACGCTGCGGCAGCGCCGGGAGGCCTGAGATGACCGCGATCCCCTCCACCATCGACCTCCCGGTCGAGAAGGCACTGGGCGGCACCGCCGGCGCGGCGAGCCGCCTGCGCAAGACGCTGTCCGGCCGGACCGCGAGCGTGGTGGCCCTGATCATCGCGCTGCTCTGGACCGCGCCGACGTTCGGCCTGATGCTGTCCTCGTTCCGGCCGGAGGACGACATCAAGTCCAGCGGCTGGTGGACGTTCTTCACCAACCCGCGGCTGACCGTCGAGAACTACCAGGAGGTCCTGTTCGGCCGGTCCTCCTCGTCCGGCCAGCTGGCCAGCTTCCTGATCAACTCGGTGGTCATCACGGTGCCGGCCGTGCTGCTGCCGGTGGCGTTCGCCGCGTTCGCCGCGTACGCGTTGTCCTGGCTGCCGTTCAAGGGCCGGGACTGGGTGTTCATCGGCATCTTCGCGTTGCAGGTGGTGCCGCTGCAGATGGCGCTGGTGCCGCTGCTGTCGTTCTTCTCGCAGGGCGTGGACCTGTTCGGCCTGCAGATCCTGCCGGCCTGGGACCTGGACGGTCCGCAGCGGTTCATCCAGGTGTGGTTCGCGCACACCTGTTTCGCGCTGCCGCTGGGCATCTTCCTGCTGCACAACTTCATGTCCGACCTGCCCGGTGAGCTCATGGAGGCCGCCCGGGTGGACGGCGCCACGCACGGCGTCATCCTGCGCAAGATCGTGCTGCCGCTGGTGGCGCCCGCGCTGGCCACGTTCGGCCTGTTCCAGTTCCTCTGGGTGTGGAACGACCTGCTGGTGGCGTTGATCTTCGCCGGTGGCACCTCGGACACGGCACCGATGACGGTGCGGCTGGCCCAGCTCGCGGGCACCCGCGGTGACGAATGGCAACGCCTGACGTCCGGCGCGTTCGTCTCGGCGGTCATCCCGTTGATCGTCTTCCTGTCGCTGCAACGCTACTTCGTCCGGGGGTTGCTGGCCGGCGGAATCAAGGGTTGAGCACACACGGTGAGTTATCGTCGTCCTCACCGGTGACAGCGGGTCAGCAGGAGGCACCCCGGAGGGACCGCATGAAGCGACCCACGCTGGAGGCCGTGGCCGCGCACGCCGGCGTGTCCAGGGCCACCGTGTCACGGGTCGTCAACGGTCAGGCCTCGGTCGCCCCGCAGATCAGGGACGCGGTGCTGCGGGCCGTGGAGCAGCTCGGTTACGTGCCGAACTCCGCCGCCCGCAGCCTGGTCACGCAGCGCACCGACTCGATCGCGCTGATCGTCTCCGAGCCGCCGACCCGGGTGTTCTCCGACGATCCCATGTTCTCCACCGTGATCCGCGCCGCCTCCGCCGAGCTGGAGGCCGCGGACAAGCAGGTGGTGCTGATCCTGGCCGGGTCCGCCAAGAGCCACGCGCGGGTCGAGCGCTACATCGCCGGCGGGCACGTGGACGGCGTCATGCTCATCTCCATGCACGGGGCCGACCCGCTGCCCACGGCGATCACCAGGATGCGGGTGCCCGTGGTGTCCTACGGCCGGCCCGCCGTCCCGATCGACCTGCCGTTCGTGGACAACGACAACGTCGGCGGCGCCGAGTCGGCCGTGCGGCACCTGGTGGCCCGCGGCCGGCGGCGGATCGCCACCATCGCCGGCCCGCAGGACATGATCGGCGGGCAGGACCGGCTGGCCGGCTACCGCAACGTGCTGCGCGACTCCGACCGCCGCTCGATCGTCGCGGTGGGCGACTTCACGCGGGAGTCCGGCGCGGTGGCCATGCGGCACCTGCTGGAGGACGACCCGCAGCTCGACGCCGTGTTCGTGGCCAACGACGTGATGGCCATCGGGGCGCTGCACGCGCTGCGCCAGGCCGGCCGCCGGGTGCCCGACGACGTGGCGGTCGTGGGCTTCGACGACATCGAGGCCGCGAAGTACACCGATCCCCCGCTGACCACGGTCCGCCACCCGGTGACCGAGGTCGTGGCCAGCATGGTGGAGCTCCTGCTCGCCCTCATCGCCGGCGGCGCCGAACCCGGCCCCATCGTGCTGCCCACCGAGCTGATCATCCGCGACTCCACCTGACGGCCGGCGCGGGCGCCAACCGGTAACGCGCGCGCGGAGGGCGGGGGTGGCTCACTACCCTTGGGCGCCATGCACGACGCGCGGATGTTGCTGGACCCGAACACGGACGCCAAGCGGCGGCTGGCCCGTCGCAGGCTGGACCTCGACCTGGGACAGGTGGAGGAGCTGCTGTCCGCGCGGAACTCCGCGATCGGCGCGGCCGACGGCGGGCGCGCGGAGGCCAAACGCACGGCGTCCGAGGTGCAGACGGCGGCGCGGCGCGGCGAGGACACGGCGACGCTGGTGGCCCGGGCCAAGGCCCTCAAGGAGGAGATCGCCGCCGCCGAGGAGCGCGCCGCGGAGGCCACCGCGACGCTGCGCGAGCTGATGCTCGGCATCCCCAACCTGCCGTCGGACACCGCCCCCGAGGGCATGACCGAGGACGACGCGCTGGAGGTGCGCTCGTCGGGCCCGCCGCCGTCGTTCGACTTCACGCCGCGCGACCACGTGGAGCTGGGCGAGGCCACCGGCATCCTCGACTTCCCGCGCGCCACCAAGCTCGCCGGACCGCGGTTCACCGTGGCCCGCGGCGTCGGCGCGGCGCTGGAGCGCGCGCTCGCCACGTTCTTCCTGGACCTGCACACCCGGCGGCACGGGTACACCGAGTACTCGGTGCCGTACCTGGTGAACCGCGAGACCATGACCGGCACCGGGCAGCTGCCGAAGTTCGAGCAGGACCTGTTCGCCACGGCGGTCGGTGCCCGCGAGCTGTTCCTGGTGCCGACGGCCGAGGTGCCGCTCACCAACCTGCACGCCGACGAGATCCTGCCGGCGGACGCGCTGCCGCTCGCGCTCACCTCGTACACGCCGTGCTTCCGCTCGGAGGCGGGTTCGTACGGACGGGACACCCGCGGCATCCTGCGGCTGCACCAGTTCGCCAAGGTGGAGCTGGTGCGGCTGTGCCGGGCCGAGGACTCGACGGCGCAGCTCGAGGAGATGGTGCGGCACGCCGAGGCCTGCCTGTCGGAGCTGGGGCTCGCCTACCGGGTGGTCGCGCTGGCGGCCGGCGACCTGGGGTTCTCGGCGCAGTTCACCTACGACCTCGAGGTGTGGCTGCCGAGCCAGGAGCGCTACCGGGAGATCTCGTCCTGCTCGGACTGCGGCACGTTCCAGGCGCGGCGGGCCAACATCCGGGTGCGCGGCGCGGACAACCGGCGCGAGTTCGTGGCCACGCTCAACGGCTCCGGGCTGCCGATCGGGCGCACCATGGCGGCGCTGCTGGAGCAGGGCCAGCGGGCCGACGGCTCGGTTCGGCTGCCCGAGGCGCTCGTGCCGTACCTCGGCTTCTCGGTCATCGAGGCCGACGGCAGCACCTCCTGACGCGGGCCCGGGCGCGGCGCGGCTCCGTTCGCGCGCCCGGGCCGGTGACCTGGCCACATGTTCGGACATGCGGATCATTCGGAGCGGTTCGGGGGCTTCTGACGCGCCCGAACCGCGACACGCCGTGGGGCTCTTCCTGAATCCGCTCCGCGCCGTTCCGATCGGGCGATCCGTGGTTCACCCTCGACGTGGTTGGCCCGATCAGGTGAAACGGAGCTCCCATGAACGACATGGATGACGACGTTGTGACGTACCTGCGTGAAGTGGTGATGCTGGCCCGCCACGGGGACGACGAGGCGGCCCTGCTCCTGGCCCGTTCCGAGCTCCCCCGGCTGGCGGCCGCGTGGTGCGCACTGCTGGACAACCCCGAGGTGACACCGGCCCCCGGCATCCGTCAGCTCGCCTACGCGCACCTCATCGCCCAGGAGGACCATGACGAGGTAGCTGTGCGTAGCCGCGAGCTGCCGGCGGAGGCGGTCGCCGACCGCCACTGATCCGGTCCGCCGAGCGCCACCTGTTTGCGACGTCATGCCCGGCGTGGGTCGCCGTCCCCAGTTCGTCGGCGGGGGGTACCGCCGAGAGGTGCGTACGACGAGGGAGGGGCGGGTCGTGGTGGACAAGGACTGGCTGATCACCTGCCGGGACGTGGCGGGACGCAGGCGGGACATCATCGTGTTCACCGACGAGGGCCGCGTGGTGATGGTGGCCCCGCCCGGTGAGACGGCGGTGCTGTCGCCGCTGGAGGTCGGCCGGCTGCGCGCGGCGCTGCGCGACGCCGTCGTCGAGGCCGCCGATCACGGGTGACGTTCGGTCACCGTCAGGCGCAGCCATTGGTGGGAACGAACCCGACGAGACGCGACACCGGTGACGCACGGTGACTCCGGGTGACGTGAGGCCACGGCGAGCGGTGACGGTGATACGGGTCGGTGGTGTGACGTGGAGCCCGGCCAGGCGGTCGGTCGGGCCCCGCGTGACAGCATCGGCCGGTGAGCACCTATCTGGTCACCGGCGGCACGGGATTCCTGGGCCGGCACCTGATCACCCGGCTGCTGGAGCGTGACCCGGCCGCCGAGGTGCTGGTGCTGGTGCGCGAGCGCTCCACGGGGCGGCTGGCGGAGCTGTCCGAACGCGGGCCCGGCGGCACCCGGGTGCGGCCTCTCGTCGGTGACCTCACGGCGCCCGCGCTGGGCCTGGGCGAGGCCGGACGCGCCGCGCTGGCCGGCCGCGTGGACCACCTGGTGCACCTGGCGGCGGTGTACGACCTGACGGCGCCGGAGGCGCTCAACCGCGCGGTCAACGTGGACGGCACGGCGCGCGTGGTGGAGCTGGCGAACGAGCTGCGCGTGGGACGGCTGCACCACGTGTCCTCGGTGGCGGTGGCCGGCGACCACCGCGGCCGCTTCGACGAGGACGACCTGGACGTCGGGCAGCGGCTGCCCACGCCGTACCACGCCACGAAGTTCGAGGCCGAGGCTCTGGTGCGCGAGCACGCGCGGGTGCCGTGGCGGGTGTACCGGCCGTCCGTCGTGGTCGGTGACTCCCGCACCGGCGAGATGGACAAGGTGGACGGCCCGTACCTGGTGCTGCCGATGATCGACGCGCTCGGCCGGCTACCGGCCGCGCTCACCCGGACGGTGCCCGTGGTGGTGCCGGACCTGGGCGCCACGAACCTGGTGCCGGTGGACCACGTGGCCGACGCCATGACGTACCTGATGCACGCCGACGGCCTGGACGGCCGCGCCTTCCACCTGGTGAACCCGGAGCCGCAGCCGCTGGTGGACGTCTACAACGCGTTCGCCCGCCGGGCCGGGGCGCCACGGCTCGTGGTGGGCGTGCCGCGCGCGGTGGCCGAGCCGGTGGGGCGGGCGCTGGCGCCGCTGGCCACGCTGCTGGGCCGGCTGCCCGGCGCGGGCCCGGCGCGGAACCTGGCGCTGCGCCAGCTCGGCATCCCGCCGCAGGTGGTGGAGCACGCGGCGTTCCCCACGGTGTTCGGCGACGAGGCGACCCGGCGCGCGCTGGCCGGCAGCGGGCTCACCGTGCCGCCGCTGGAGGACTACGCGGGCGTGCTGTGGCGGTACTGGCGGCGCGAGCTGGACCCGCTGCGGGCGCGGCGG
>DASWTI010000170.1:0-5121 GCA_036402215.1 Pseudonocardiaceae bacterium | reverse complement strand
CACCGCCGTCCCGCGGATCACGCCACGGACGCGGTCCCCGTCGCGCAGCGCCGCGGACAGCGGCTTGATCACCACGGTCACCACGCCCTCGCCGGGCACGAACCCGTCGGCGCCGGCGTCGAACGCCCGGGACGCACCGGTGGCCGAGAGCGCCCGCAGGTTGGTCATCGCCGTGTAGTGCAACGGGGACATTGCGAGCCGGACCCCGGCGACGATGGCCTGCTCGCACTCGCCGTCACGGATGCTGCGCACCGCCGTGTGCAGCGCCACCAACGACGACGAGCACAGCGTGTCGATCGTCATGCTGGGACCGTTGAGGTCCAGGAAGTAGCTCACCCGGTTGGCCAGGAAGGCGTTGTGGTTGCCCAGGCCGCTCGGCGCGTCCAGCTCCGGCGGCAGGTTGAAGTCCTTGTAGTGCTGGTAGCTGGCGCCGACGAAGACGCCGGTGGAGCGGGCCACGGAGAGCGGCGCGACGCCGGCCGACTCCAGGGCCTCCCACGTGGTGCGCAGCAGCCAGCGCACCTGCGGGTCGAGCACCTCGGCCTGCTTGGGGAAGAACTCGAAGAACCGCGCGTCGAACTCCGCGATGTTCTCCAGGAAGCCGCCGACGGTGGGGCCGGACCCGTTCCAGCGGAAGCCCGGCGCCTCCCCGACGCCGGTGCCGCCGCCCAGCAGCAACGACCAGAACGCCTCGGCGTCGCCGGCCCCCGGCAGCGCGCACGCGAGCCCGACCACCGCCAGGTCCTCCCGCCGGTCGGGTTGGGAAGCGGTTGGTTCGGTGCCGGTCGCGGCGAGGGTTTCGGTGGCGGCATCGGTGACCGGCCCGGTGACGGCGGCCGGGGTGGTCGGCGTGGTGACGGCCGGGTCGGCGGGGAGGTCGACCGTGATGACGCCGGGTTCCGGGGTGGCGGGCAGGAGTTCGGCGACGGCGGCGGCGAGGGAGCGGCAGTCGCGCGCGTCGAGCACGTCGATCGGGCCGAGGCCCACCCCGAAGATCTGCTCGATCTCGGCGGCAATCATGGCGGCGATCATCGAGTCGAGCCCGGCGGCGGACAGCACGGTGATCGGGGTGATGGTGGTGTCGCGCATGACCGAGCGGACCAGCGCGAGCACCGCCTGCTCCGACGCGGCGGCGCGGCGCACCGCGGGTGCCGTCCGGCCACCGGCCGCCACGGACGCGCCGTTCGAGGCGGCGGCTGGGGCCGGAGTGGCGGCGGCCGTAGCATTCGCGGTGCCGGCCGGCGGCGTGGTGGCGACCGGTCGGTACTCGACGTCCTCCAGGGCGGCGAGGACGGTGCCGTCGGCGGCGTGCAGGGTCACGGTGGCCCGGCGCGCGCCGTCCGCGGTGGGCCCGGCGGCGGGCGAGCCGGCCGGTTCGCCGTGGGGACGCGGGGTGATGAGCCGCAGGTGCACGAACGCCGCGGTCTCCGGCGCCCCCCAGGCGGTCACGCGCCCGACGGTCACCGGCAGGTACGTGGCGGGCGGCGCGGAGCGGTCGGCCAGGGTGAGCACGGCCATGCTCTGCAACGCCGTGTCCAGCGCGACAACCACGCCGAGGGCCGGCTCCGGGCCGGGATCCACGGTGGCAAGCACCCCACCCGCGCCGTAGTGGATACCGGTGATGGCGGTGAGCGGCGGGGCCAGCTCCATGCCGCGCGCGGCGAACCAGGCGTAGAGCCCGGCCGGGTCCATGGTGCGCGCGTACCTCGCGCGCAGCCCGGCGGCCGTGACCGGGGCAGGCGCCGGACCGGGGCCTGCCGTGCCCGGGGTGAGGTGCGCGACCGGCCGGTCACCGTGCCGGAAGGTGAGCCGTCCGGCGGCCCGCACCGCGCGCAGCGGCTGCCCGCCGGTGATCCGCGCGGTGAACGCCACGCCCTCCAGCACCGGGGTACCGGCGAGCGCCGAGGCCAGCAGCAGCGCGCCGGGCACGGTCTCCCGGCCCAGCACGCGGTGCCCGGCAAGCAGCCGGCCGTCCACCTCGACCTCCCGGCTGTCCGGCCGGAAGGGATACGGCGGCAGCGGGATCCGGCCCGGCCGGGCGTCCGCGTAGGCGGCGCGCCAGTCGACGGAGCCACCGGCGACGTGGCGCAGCGCCAGGTCGGCCGCGGTGCCGGGCTCAGCAGCGGCGACCACGGCGGCGCCGCGCACCACGGTGCCGGCCGGGTCGCCCGGCCGCCCCAGCAGGTGGCGCAGCCCGGCACCGAGTTCGTCGGCCGTGGCGCCGAGCACGGCCACCCGCAACAGCAGGTGCGCGCGACCCACGGCGGCCGAGAAGCACAGCGCTCTCACCGGCACCAGGCGGTCGGCGGCGACCATCCGCTCCACGTCGGCGATCCGGCGGGCCAGGCCGTCGGCGCTGTGTGCGGAGAGCACCAGGGCGTGCTCGCCGCCGGGCTCCGGCGTGGCCGGCCCCGGCACGTACTCCTCCACCACGACGTGCGCGTTGGTGCCGCCCATGCCGAAGGCGCTGATGCCGGCCCGCCGCGGCCCGTCCGGCGTCCACGGCGTGGGCCTGGTGGGCACAGCGATCCGCCCGGACGAGAGGTCGACGTGCGCGCCTGGCGTGGCGAAGCCGGCGAGCGGCGGGATCTCCTGGTGCCGAAGGCAGAGCAGCACCTTGACCAGCCCGGCGAGGCCGCTGGCCGGCTCCAGGTGGCCGAGGTTGGCCTTGACCGAGCCGATGTGCACCGGCCCGGCGCCGGCGAACACCTCGGTGAGCGCGGCGATCTCGATCGGGTCACCGAGGCGGGTGGCGGTGCCGTGGGTCTCCACCAGCGACACGTCGGACGGTTCGAGGCCGGCGTCGGCGAGCGCGGCGCGGATGACCGCGACCTGAGCCTCGCTGCGCGGCACCGGGAGCGCGCTCCCCCGGCCGCCGTGGTTCACCGCGGCGCCGCGAACGACCCCCCAGATCCGGTCGCCGTCGCGTTCGGCGTCGGCCAGCCGCTTGAGCAGCACGGCCACCGCGCCCTCGCCCGGCACGAAGCCGTCGGCGCGGTCGTCGAACGGGCGCGGCCGGTCGGCGGAGAGCGCGCCTAGCTGGCTGAGGCTGCGGTAGTACCACGGGGTGAGGCCGACGTGGCAGGCCGCGACGATGGCCGCGCCGCACTGCCCGGCGCGCAGCGCCGCCACCGCCTGCTGCACGGCGACCAGCGAGGACGAGCACAACGTGTCGACCGTCTGCGAGGGACCGGTGAGGTCGAGCGCGTAGGAGATCCGGTTGGCCAGCACGGCGTTCATCGAGCCGAGCGCGGTGTGCGGGCCGACCTGGTCCAGCCCGGCGGCATCGCGGTGGTGGGTGTAGGTGGCGCCCACGTACACGCCGACGTCGCGCCGGCCGGCCGCGCCGCCCTCGTCGAGCACCGACCAGGCGTGCTCCAGCAGGAGCTTCTGCTGCGGGTCCATCTCGTCGGCCTCGCGCACCGAGATGCCGAAGAACCGGGGGTCCAGCCGGTGGATGTCCGGGACGAATGCGCCGAGCCGGCAGTAGGTGCCGGTCATGGACGGGCCGCGCTCCTGGTGGTGCGCCTCGATGTCCCAGCGCTCCGCCGGGATCTCGGTGAACGCGTCACGACCCGACCGCAGCAGCTCCCACAGCCCGTCCAGGTCAGGGGCGCCCGGCAGGTCGCCGGACACCGCGACAATGGCCACGTCGTCCGGCCGGGCCTCGTTCCCGGGGGACGGGGCGAGAGGAATGGGCCGCGGCTCACGGATCTCGGCAGCGACGGCGGGAGTGGTGACCGGGGCGCCGGGGCCGGCGGCCGGGGTGCGGGTGCCAGTGGCCGGCGTGCGGGTACCGGTCGCCGGGGTACCGGTGCCGGAGACGGCGGTGGTTGCTGTGGTGACGGCGGCCGGGGCGGCGGGAGCGGGGGCGGGAACGGTTGGCTCGGACGTGGCGTTGGCAGGAGCGGCGGGCTCGGGGGCGGACGGAGCCGGCGGGATGGCGCCGTAGCGGGTGGCGAGGGCGTCGGCCAGCTCGTGGAAGTCGCCGTACTCCAGGAAGATCGTCGCGGGCAGCGCCGTGCCCCAGCGCCGGGACAGCTCCTCGGAGAGCTCGACGCTCATGATCGAGTTCATGCCGTAGTCGGCGAGCGGCGCATCCCGGTCCAGCACGGGCACGCCGAGCCGCTCCGCCATGAACCGTGCCAGCTCGTCCGCCACCCGTTCCCCCGCGTCGCGGCCGCCCGGCTCTCCGGCGACGGGGACGGAGGTGGCCGCGGTGGGGGTGGTGGACACGGCGGTGGCCGTGGCGAGGACAGCGGTCGTCGCGGCAGCGGGAGCGGTTCCCGCGGCCGGGTCGGTGATCGTGGGGGCGGGGGTGGTAGCGAGGACCGTGGAGACCGGATCGGTGGTGGCGGGTGACGGGAGGGGGCGGGTGGCCGCGGGGTTCGGCGTGATGGGCGGGGCGGGGGTGGCGCCGGGAACGGCGTCGGGGTGGGCGATGACGACCTGGCGGTGCGGGCCGCGCAGGACGGCCAGCAAGGCGTCGAGCGCCTCGGCGGTGCCGAGTGGCCGGACGCCGCGCCGCCGGAGCTGGTCGGCGACGGCCGTGCCCATGCCGACCTCACCCCAGAGGCCCCAGTCGATGCTGGTCCATGGCGCGCCGCGGGAGTGGGCGAAGGCGTCCAGGTAGGCGTTGGCGGCGGCGTACCCGGCCTGGCCGAGGTTGCCGAACGCGCCGGACACCGAGGCGAACAGCACGGCGAAGTCCAGCTCCTGCCCGGCCACCGCGGCGGCCAGCCGGTGCACGCCGTCGACCTTGGGCCCCAGCACCGCGGCCACGTCGGCCGGCGTGGTGGTGCGGATGAGGCCGTCGCGCAACGTCCCGGCGGCGTGCACCACGCCGTGCAGGTCGCCGTGCTCCTCGCGCAGCCGCCGCACCACGGCGGCCAGCTCACCGGACGCGGTGATGTCGGCGGCGAAGGAGGCGACGACGCAGCCGAGGGCCTCGATGGCGGCGACCCGGGACGCGTCGCCCCCGGCGGGCGCGCCGGAGCGGCTGACCAGCGCGACCAGGTCGGCGCCCTCGCGGGCGAACCGCGCGGCCACCTCCACGCCGAGGCCGCCGTGGCCCCCGAGGATCAGGTAGCGGCCGCCCCGGCGGATGGCGGGGCCGGTCGG
>DASWTI010000169.1:0-2757 GCA_036402215.1 Pseudonocardiaceae bacterium | reverse complement strand
CGCGCCGTGGAGCACGCGCTGACCCCCCTCGGGCGACAACTGCTCGACCGAGACGCGCAGCTGTTCGGTTGACGCGGTGGCCCTGCCCGGGGTGGACTCGCGGGCCGTGGAGGCACCGGAGTCCCTGACGCTGCGGGAGTTCACCCCCGGCCTGGCCGAGGTCGTCAGCTCGTGGGCGACGACCGCCGAGGAGGTCCTGGCCTGGTGCTCACGCACCGCCGCCGCGGTACCGGCGGAGGTGATCGCGGGCTGGGGCCGCGAGCCGGACGTCCTGGCGTACGTGCTGCTGGACGACGGCCGCCCGGTCGGCTACGGCGAGGTGTGGGTGGACGACGAGCAGCGCGAGGTGGAGATCGCCCGCGTACTGGTCGCCCCGGCGCGCCGCGGCCAGGGGTTCGGCCGCGCCCTCGTCACCCACCTCGTCGCCGCCGGCCGCCGGCTGCACCCCGCCGTCTTCCTGCGGGTCACGCCCGGCAACGACGCCGCCGTCGCCTGCTACCGCGCGGCCGGCTTCATCCGCGTCGCCCCCGAGCTGGAGCAGGAGTGGAACATCGGCCAGCCCGCGCCGTACCTCTGGATGACCCACCCGGGCTGACGCCGGCCCGGCCGTCAGAACGCGTCGAACCCACCGAAGTCGCCGCCCCCGAAGTCACTGCCGCCGCCGTAGTCGCCACCGCCGTAGTCACCGCCACCGTAGTCACCGCCACCGGCGTCGGAGCCCGCGTCGCCGCCACCGGCGTCGTCGGCGGCCTGGCCGTCCTCGAAGCCCTCCTGGTAGCCGCTCTCGAACGCGGCGGCGCTCGGCACGCCCATCATGCCGCCGAACATGGCGCCGAACAGCAGCACCGAGCCCACGCCCCAGGCGCCGGCGACCAGGGCCGGCTTCCACCAGGGCTCGCTGTACCAGCCGCGCGGCACCGGGCGCCCGGCCACGGCGCCGCCCGGGTAGTAGTGCGGCGTGCGGTCCGACGGGCCGGTGGCCGCCAGGTAGCGGTGGCCCTCGACCTCCACGGAGCGGTCCTCGGTGACGGCGCCGGCGCGCTGCTGGCCGGGCGTGGTGGGCAGCTCCGGCCCGGGGTCCAGGCCCATGGCAGTGCGCGCCGCCCGCACGTAGTACAGGCCCTCCAGCGCCGTCTGCGTGACCAGGCGGGTCTGCTCGACGGTCGTCGCCTGCTCCATCTGCGAGCCCGCCGCGGTGAACCGCTCGGAGGCGTCGGCGATCGCCTGGCGGGAGGCGGTGTCCGTGCCGATCAGGCTCATCACCTGGCCGCCGAGCCGCTCCACCCAGCGGCGCGCCTCGGCCTGCGCGTTCTCCAGCTCACGGCGCCGGCGCGCCCGGCCGGCGCCGACCGCGACCAGCACGCCGCCGGCCACGACCACCAACAACACGAGCAGCACCACCGCGGAGGTCATGCCACCCAATGTAGGCGCGAATCAGAAGACCAGCAGGCAGTGCGGCTCGTGGTCGGCGGCGAACGCCCGGCTCGCGGCGGTCAGCGCGCCGCGGCGCAGCTCGGTGACCCGGCCCGCGGCGGCGAGCGTGGTGAGCCGGGTGCTGCCCAGGTACGCCGCGCCCAGCGCGGTCACGTCGCAGGCCAGGTCGGCGGGGTCCGTGGTGGCCGCGACGACCACGCCGGCCGCGGCGGCGGACCCCCGCCGGCGGCCGGCGTTCCACGGGCACAGCGGGTCGGCGATCTCGATCACCACGTCGAGCGGCGCCGCGTAGCCGCGCGTGGCGAGCGCCCGGTCGACGTCCACCAGCCGCACGTACAGGGCGTCGATCAGGTCCATCGACGCGTGCCGCGGGTTCTCCAGCATCCAGGGCAGCGGGTCGTCCACCGCGGCGTTGCCGTAGGTGACCTCGCCGCCCTGGTCCAGGCCCACCAGGAAACGCCAGAGCGCGGCGTGCGCGCCGGGGCTCAGCGCCGCCAGCTCCCACACGTGCACCGGGTGCTCCGGGCCGTGCCGCTCCCAGGAGTGCCGGACCCGGAAGGAGGCGTAGCCGTCGTCGACCATGACGTAGCGCCGGGCGCTCGCCCCGCCACGGTCACCCTCGGGGTCGTGCAGCAGCAGGTCCCACGTGCTGTCCGGCCGGGACAGCCCGCCGATCCGGGTGCGGGCGTACCGGTCGTGCACCGCCCGCAGCTCCGCGCCGTCGGCCACCGGGTCGACCAGCCGCACCCGCCGCCCGCCGTCGTCCAGGTCCCGCCGCAGCGCGGTGCCGTGCGGCACGACGAACCAGCCGCGGCGCGAGGCCAGCCCGTAACCGAAGCGGCCGTAGATGCCGGCCTCGGAGGCCCAGAGCGCGGCGATCGGCTCGTGTCCGCCCTCGTGCAGGTCGTCCAGCTGGGCCCGCATGAGGGCGGTGAGGCCGCCGCGGCGCCGCTGGTCCGGGGCCACGCCCACGGTGGTGACGGCGGCCACCGGCACCGGCCCGGTGCCCGGCACCGTGAGCTCGCGGGCGAGCATGGTGCCGCCGCCGATCATGGTGCCGCCGTCGAACAGCCCGTGCGTGCGTGCCGGGTCGTACTCCGCGATCTCCAGTTCCTGCTGCCGCGGCGACGGATCGGAGTAGAACGCGCCGGAGACGACCCTCGCCATGGTGAGGAGCTGGTCCTCGGTGAGCGGCTTCGCGATGACGGCACCCATGGCGCACTTGCTACTCCCCGCGCGCCCACCGCGCGAACGCATTACGCCGGTGCTCTCCGGCGGTCGGCGCCGCGCCCGCCACGCGCCCCCGTCATGCCTGGGCAGGAG
>DASWTI010000168.1:0-2274 GCA_036402215.1 Pseudonocardiaceae bacterium | reverse complement strand
AGCACCACCGCGGACTCCGGTACCCCGGACAGCCCGGCGGCCCGCAGCGCGCCCACCACGCCGTCCACGTCGGTGCAGTCGGCGAACCAGCCGTCGTCCCGGCGCACCAGGGTGTTCGCCGCGCCGACCACGACCGCCGCGGGCGAGGCCGCCGCGGCCACCGCCAGCGCGGCGCGCTTGCCCGGCATGGTCACCGAAAGACCCACCCAGTCCGCGCCGAGCCCGGCCACGAACCCGGGCAGCGCGGCGTCGTCGCACTCCACGGCGCGGTACGTCCAGCCGCCGAGCCCGAGCGCGGCGAACGCCGCCCGGTGCAGCACCGGAGAGAGCGAGTGCGCCACCGGCGAGCCCAGCACGGCCGCGTGGCGAACCGGCGTGCCGGTGGTCATCGCCGGAGCGTGGCCGATCAGAAGACGCCCGCGGCGCGCGCCCGGGCCACGTTCGCGTCGTGCTCCTCCTGGGTGGCGGCGAAGCAGGACGTGCCGTCCGTGGAGCACTTGACGAAGTACACCCAGTCGCCGGGCTCCGGGTTCACCGCGGCCTGGATGGCCTCGGCGCTCACGGCGGCGATCGGCGTCGGGGTGAGGCCGTTGTTGAGGTAGGTGTTGTACGGCCCCGGCGTGGCCCGCGCCTCGGCGGTGGTGCGGACCTCCTGACGGTCCAGCGGGTAGTTGATCGTGGAGTCGAACTGCAGCGGCATCGGCCGGGCCAGGCGGTTGTAGACGACGCGGGCCACCTTGCCGAAGTCGGCGTTGATCGCCTCCTTCTCCACCAGCGAGGCGATCACCAGCACCTCGTAGGGGGTGAAGCCGGTGGGCTCGGTGGCGCCGGGCATGCCGGCCGCCTGCATGCGGATCATCGACGAGGACAGCAGCGCCTGCAGCACCTCGGGGGCCGTGCCACCCGGCTTGACGTTGTAGACGCCGGGCATGATCAGGCCCTCCAGGCGCCGCCGCGGCTCGGCGTTGGCGACCGCGGCGCGCGCCCACTCGGGGATGCCGAGCGCCGCCGCGTCGCCGGCGGACATGGCCTCGCGCAGCACGTCGGCGGTGAGGCACGTGCTCTGCCCGTTGAGGTCGGCGCAGGTGGCCTTGGCGACGAGCGAGATCACGCCGGGCACCACGTCGCCGTTGGGCAGCGCCACGTCGTCGAGCTGGGTGCCGCCGCGAATCTCGAGCTGGCCGACCCGGGACTCCGCGGTGGTGAGCAGGGTGGCGGCGGCCGCGCCGGAGAGCTTGGTGCGCATCCGGTAGAAGCCGGGCTGCACGGAGCGCACGGCGTCGTTGGTGGCGGCGGCGCGGACGAACGCGGCGCCGCTGGCCACCACGTCGGCGCGGGCCAGCTCGGTGCCGATCTGCGCGGTGGTGGCGCCGTCGGCCACCTCGACCACCACGTCGCTCTCGCCGGTGGTCCCGGCGTAGTCGGCGATGTCGCCGATGCCGCGCAGCTCCCGCCAGCCGTACCAGACGCCGCCGGCCAGCAGGACCAGCACGGCGAGCACCACGACGCCGGTGATGACGCGCTTGCGGCGCCGCCGCCGGGCCCGCGCGCGCTGCGCCTTGGCGCCGCGACGGTTGCGGGCGGAGCGCTGCTCGACCTCGTCGAAGAGCTGAAGGTCGTCGTTCACCGAGTACCTCCGCGGCGGGCATCGAGCCAGCCCTGCAGGATCTGCACGGCGGCGACCTGGTCGACCACCGCGCGCTGACGCCGGCCGCGCACCCCGCCGGCGCGCAGCGACCGGGTGGCCACGACGGTGGTGAGACGCTCGTCGGTCAGGGTGACGGGGACCGGCGCGATCCGCTCGGACAACGCCTCGGCGTAGGCCCGCGCGGCCTCCGCCGCGGGTCCCAGCCGACCGGCGAGAGTGCGGGGAAGACCGACCACCACTTCGACCACCTCGTGCTCGACGACGAGTTCGGCGAGGCGCACTAGGTCCGCGCCGGCTCGCTGATCCCTCGACAGAGTAGCCAGAGGGGTCGCGAGCACGCCGAGCGGATCACTCAGCGCAACACCGACGCGGACCGTACCCACGTCGACCCCCAACCGCCTACCCGCCAATGGAGTATCCGAGGGCCTCCCAGTCGTGGACATGATCGCGGGGCGTTACCCCGACACCGCCTGCCGGAGCTCCGCGCGCAGCAGCTCCACCGCGCGGTCGACGCCGCCGGGCTCGGTGCCGCCGCCCTGCGCGAGGTCCGGCTTGCCGCCCCCGCGACCGCCGACGGCCGGGCCGAACACCGGCACCAGCTTGCCGGCCGCGAGCCCGCGGTCCCG
>DASWTI010000167.1:0-13366 GCA_036402215.1 Pseudonocardiaceae bacterium | reverse complement strand
TGCGCGTGACGCGGGCGCGGCGGCGTCCGCCCAGGTCCTCCTCGGGCTCGGCGTCCAGGCCGGCCCTGGTGCGCCGCCCGAGCGGCAGCCGCCCGGTGACGCCCGGGGCGATGCCCAGGTCGGCGAACAGGTGGTCGGACGTGGAGTAGGTCTCCGGGGGCTCCGGGTTGTTCAGGCCCAGGGCCGCGTCGACCAGCTTCCAGCGCTGCTCCTCGTCCCAGTCGACGAGGGTGATGGCCACGCCGGTCTTGCCGGCCCGGCCGGTGCGCCCGATGCGGTGGACGTAGGTCTTCTCGTCCTCGGGGCACTGGTAGTTGATGACGTGCGTGACGTCGTCCACGTCGATGCCGCGGGCCGCGACGTCGGTGGCCACCAGCACGTCGACCTTGCCGGAGCGGAACGCGCGCAGCGCCTGCTCCCGGGCACCCTGGCCCAGGTCGCCGTGCACCGCAGCGGCGGCGAACCCGCGCTCGACGAGCTCGTCGGCCACCTTCTGCGCGGTGCGCTTGGTGCGCGCGAAGATCATCGTCAGGCCGCGGTCCTTGGCCTGCAGGGCGCGGGCGATGAGCTCCATCTTGTCCAGCGCGTGCGCCCGGTAGACGAACTGCGTGGTGCGCTCGTGCACCGCGCTCGCGTCGTTCTCCTCGGCGCGGATGTGCGTCGGCCGGTTCAGGAAGGTGCGGGCCAGCGTGATGATCGGGCCCGGCATCGTGGCCGAGAACAGCATCGTCTGCCGCTGGTCGGGCACCATCCGCAGGATGCGCTCGATGTCCGGCAGGAAGCCCAGGTCGAGCATCTCGTCGGCCTCGTCCAGCACCAGCGTGCGGACCTTGCCCAGCACCAGGTGGCGCTGCTCGGCCAGGTCGAGCAGCCGGCCCGGGGTGCCGACGACCACGTCGACGCCCTTCTTCAGCACGCTCGTCTGCTGCTCGTAGGGGCGCCCGCCGTAGACCGGCAGCACCCGGATGCCGAGCAGCCGGCCGGCGTCGGTGAGGTCCGCCGTGACCTGGAGGCAGAGCTCGCGGGTCGGGACCACGACGAGCGCCTGCGGGGTGCCGTCACCGGGCAGCTGAACGCGCTGCAGCAGCGGCACACCGAAGCCGAGGGTCTTGCCCATGCCGGTGCGGGCCTGGCCGATGAGGTCGTCGCCGGCGAGGGCCAGCGGCAGCGTCAGCTCCTGGATGGCGAAGGTCCGCTCGATCCCCGCGGCGGCGAGCGCCTCCACGATCCGCGGGTTCACCCCCAGCTCGGCGAACGTGGGGGCGTCGGAGTGCACCGGCGCTCCGGCCTGCAGGGGGTGCGAGACGTCGTCCTCCTCCGGCACCCCCGTCTCACTGTGGTCCACTGTGTAGTTGATCATTTGTTCGGTCAGCGTGATCGCCTCTCTCGTCCCAGCGCGCATCGCTGATCAGGTTCTCGACCGCGGCTGTCCGGGTGGGCGCCCTCCGGCGCCGTCAGCAGTCACGGGAGCCCGACGAAGGGCGTCGCGCGCACCATGCGATCGTGGGGCAGAACCGCCACGACAGTGACATTCTAGCCGGTGATCGGGCGGGTGACGGGTTCGGTGCCGTAGGCCACGGTCCCCGTGCGTGTCGCGGCCGACGCTTCCGCGCGATCCACTCCCACCGAGCACTACGCTCTGCGCCCATGAGCGAGCCGCGCGACGAGGGCGTGATCGACCTGCTCGGGGTGCTGGCCTACGGCGAGCTCTCCGCGTTCGACCGGCTCGCCGAGGACGCGCGAACCGCGCCGACGCTGTCCGGGCGCGCCGCGCTGGCCAGCATGGCGGCGGCGGAGGTCGGGCACTACCGGCTGCTGGAGGCGCACCTCGCCGGGCTCGGCGTGGACGTGGTGGAGGCGATGTCGCCGTTCATCGCGCCGATCGACGCCTGGCACGCCTCGACGGCGCCGCGGACCTGGCTGGAGTCGCTGGTCAAGGCGTACGTGGGCGACGGGCTGGCCGCGGACTTCTACCGTGAGGTGGCCGGCTGGCTGGACGCGCAGACGCAGCGCATCGTGCTGGAGGTGCTGGCGGACTCCGGGCACTCGGCGTTCGCCGAGCGCGAGGTGCGGGCGGCGTGCGAGGCGGACCGGACGGTGCGCGACCGGCTGGCGCTCTGGGGCCGGCGGCTGCTCGGCGAGGCCGTCACGCAGGCGCAGTACGTGGTGGCCGAGCGGGACGGGCTGGCCGAGCTGATCGTGCACGGCTCGGGGGACCTGGCCGGCATCGGCGCGCTGTTCAAGCGCATGCAGGCCAAGCACGCCAAGCGAATGGCGGCGCTGGGCCTGTCGTAGCGCCGGGCCTGCCGTGGCGCCGGACCCGGTCCGGCCGCCCACCGGTGCCGGGGTTGCGCCGGTGGTGAACGGGTGGGGCGGGACCGGACGGCGGGCGGTGGGCTCCACTAGGGTTGATCCGGTAGGTCACGCAGCAGCCAGGAGGTCCGGCGTGGAGGTCAAGATCGGCGTCGCGGAGAGCCCCCGCGAGCTGACCATTCAGAGCGGGCAGACGCCGGAAGAGGTCGAGGCCCTGGTCGGCGAGGCGCTCAAGGACCCGAAGGCGCTGCTGTCCCTCAGCGACGACAAGGGGCGGCGCTTCGTCATCCCCTCGGCGCGGATCTCCTACGTGGAGATCGCCGCCGCCGACAGCCGCCGGGTGGGCTTCGCGATCACGTAGGCCGCCACGGCCGCCCGGGCCGCGCCACGTGGACCTGGTGCCGCTCGTCCCGCGACAGCCTCGCCCGGCGCTGCCGTCGCGCCCGGGGCACGGGTGACGGTGTGGCGGTGGTCCGGTGCGGCCCGCGTGGGCCGTTCAGGGACGTGGAGCGCGGGAACCGCGGGTGGGTGCGGGGCGGCCGGGACACGGGTGCGGCCGGTCGGGTCAGAGCATGCGGAGGCGGGGCAGGCGCAGCGGCTGATCGGGGTCGACCTCGACGCCGCCGGCGCGGAGCACGCCGTCGACCGAGTACCAGATGATGCGGGCCAGGTACTCGGTGAGCGCGGCGCGGCTCATGGTCTGCCGTTCCATCCACCAGGCGCCCGCCGTCTGCACCGCGCCGACGAGGGCGAACGCCCAGGGCTCCGCGGCGCCGGAGTCCAGCCCGTAGGCGCGCATGTGGTCGCCCAGCAGGCGCGCCAGCCGGGTGGCCACCAGGGTCTCGTTGGTGCTCACCGGGTCGACGTCGATCGGGCGGTCGGCGAACGAGCGGCTGACCAGGAAGTGGTAGAGCTGCGGGCGGCTCTCGATCTGCGTGAGGTACGCGTCCACCATGGCCCGGATGCGCTCGTTCGGCGTGCCGTCGTCCAGTGAGATGGTCGGCATCAGGTGCTCGATGAGCAGCTGCGTGGCCCGCTCGGCCACCGCCAGGTAGAGCTCGTTCTTGTCCGCGAAGTGCCGGTAGAGCACGGGCTTGCTGACGCCGGCCTCGGCGGCGATCTCGTCCATGCCGACGTGCCGGCCGTGCTTCTCGATGGCCGCGACGGCGGCGTCCACCAGTTCGGCGCGCCGGTGCTCCCGGTGGGCCCGCCACCGCTCGCGCCGCGCGTCCGTCCGGTCTCCCTTGACACCGTCGTGCACCCGGGGGACGCTACCAGAAGTAACTGTTACCTCGGGTTACGTATACCTGTCGAGGAGGCGGTTCAGGTGGCGGACCGGGAGAGGACCGCGCGGCGGTTGCTGGGATCGTCGGCGCGCAAGTGGTACGACCCGGAGATCGACATCGACTGGGACGCGCCGCTGGAACCCGCGTACTGCATCCCGCCGCACCGGGTGTCGCTGTACGGCACGGAGCTGTGGGACCGGCTGGACGAGGCGCAGCGCATGGAGCTGTCCAAGCACGAGGCCGCCAGCATGGCGAGCAGCGGCGTGTGGTTCGAGATCATCCTGATGCGCATGCTCTGCCGGCACCTGGTGAACCTGGACCCGACATCGGCGCACGTCCAGTACGCGCTCACCGAGATCGCCGACGAGTGCCGGCACTCCGTCATGTTCGGCCGGGCCATCGAGCGCCTGGGCGCGCCGCCGTACGGCCCGCAGCGGCTGCCGCGGGTGCTCTCCGGCCTGATGGTGCACATCGCGCACGGCCCCTCGATGTACGGCGCCATCCTGCTGGCCGAGGAGCTCCTGGACCGCATGCAGCGCGAGGCGATGGCCGACGAGCGCGTGCAGCCGCTGGTGCGCATGGTGAACCGCATCCACGTGCTGGAGGAGGCGCGGCACGTGCGCTTCGCCCGCGAGGAGCTGCTGCGCTCGGTGGCCGGCCGCTCGCGCGCCTCCATGCTCTACCACCGGCAGACCACGGCGCGGGCGGCGCTGGTGGTGTCGCGCACCCTGCTGCACCCGCTGGTGTACGCCTCGGTGGGCCTGGACCCGCGGGCCGCGCGCCGGGTGGCGCTCGGCAACCCGCACTACCAGCGCACGCTCGTCTGGGCCGCCGAGCGCGTGGTGGCGTTCTTCCGGGAGGCCGGCCTGCTCAGCGGGAACGGCGGCCCGCTGTGGCGGCGTTCGTACCTGTTGCCTGCCGCGGGTGGTTGACAGACCGTCGTCGCTGACCACACTCTGCTGTCAGATCGCGTTAGGACTCGAGTCGGACGGGGTATGCGTAACTCGGCACAGTGACGTGGCGAAGGGCGGTCCAGGCCATGCGGGAGACGTTCGTGTGCGCCGACGGGTCGAGCCTGCACGTCGCCGAGCACGGGGACGCGGGCGCGCCGCTCACCGTGGTGCTGGTGCACTGCTACGCGCTGGACCACCAGGACTGGGACCCCGTGCTGCCGGGCCTCGCCGCGGCCAGCGGTACCCCGCTGCGGATCATCACCTACGACCAGCGCGGCTACGGCGCCTCCGACCCGGCCACGGCGGCCGACGCCACGCTGGACCGGCTGGGCGACGACCTGGCCGAGCTGATCACGGCCGTGGTGCCGAGCGGGCCGGTCGTGCTGGTCGGCCACTCGATGGGCGGGATGACCGTGATGGCGCTCGCCGAGCGGCACCCGGACCTGGTGCGCGACCGGGTGGCCGGCGTGGTGCTGCTGTCCACCGCGGCCGGGGACATGCCGCGGGCGCTCTCGCTCGGCCTGCCGGGGCCGCTCGCCGCGCTCGTGCACCGCGCCGAGCGGGTGGGCGTGAGCGTGCTGTCGGCGCTGCGCCGCGAGGTGCTCACCCGGCACCCGAGGGTGCTGGAGCCGTTCGTCCGCTGGCTGGTGTTCGGCGTCGAGGCGCGGGCGGCCGACGTGGCCGCGGTGGCGCGCGTCGTCGCGTCCTGCCGGCCGGCCACCATGCTCGCCTTCCGGCTCACGTTCGACGAGCACGACCGCCGGGAGGCGCTCGCCGCGTTCCAGGACGGCCCGGCCACCGTGATGGTGGGCGACCGGGACCGCGTGACGCCGCCGTGCAACGCCGCGGTGATCGCCGAGTGGCTGCCGGGGTCGCGGCTCACCATCCTGCCCGGCGCCGGGCACATGCTGCCCTACGAGCGGCCCGCCGAGGTGACCGCCGCGATCGCGGACGTGGTGTCGGCAGCGCTGGGCACCATGGCCGAGCTGCCCGCCACCGGCTGACGCCGGGCGGTGGCATCGGCTCACGCCGGGTTGTCCGCCGTGGCCGAGGTGGGACGGTCGCGTCGCTACGGGTGGGTGAGCGGCAGGCCGGCGAAGCCCTTCCAGGCGAACCGGGAGAGCCGGTCGATGGCCTCCGCCTTGGGGACGGCGCGCTCGGTGCGCAGCCAGTAGCGGGCCGCGGTCTGGCACAGCCCGACGATGCCGACCGCGATGAGCGTGGCGTGGTTGGCGTCCAGCCCGGCGTCCTCGATGACCACGGCGGCGATCGCGTCGGCGCACGCCTGCTCGGCGCGCTCCACGGCCTCCTGCACGGCCGGCTCGTTGCGCAGGTCCGACTCGAACACCAGCCGGAACGCCTGGTCCTCGCGGTCCACGAAGTCGAAGTAGGCGCCCACCGCCGCCGCGATCCGGTAACGGTTGTCCGTGGTGGAGGCGATCGACTCGACCACGCCGGCCACCAGCACGTCGACGTGCGTGGTGACCAGCGCCAGGTACAGGTCGAGCTTGCCGGGGAAGTGCTGGTACAGCACCGGCTTGCTGACCCCGGCCCGGTCGGCGATCTCGTCCATGGCCGCCGAGTGGTACCCGTTGGCCACGAACACGTCCTGCGCCGCGTCCAGCAGCACGGCCCGGCGGGCGTCCCGCGGCAGCCGGACCCCCCGTGCGGCGGGACCGCCGCGGCGGTCCGTGGCCTCCGTCATGTGGCGCCTCCTCTTCCCTCTCACCCTACCGAGGAGTAACGCCGGCTGCCCCGACGGAGTAACCCTCAGTGGTCAGCCGGGGTTCGCCGCGGCCCGGAGGTAGATCTGCCGCTCGGGCCGCGCCGGCTCGGCCTGCGCCTCGTGCTCCAGCACGTCGAGCACGGTGAAGCCGGCGCCGGCCACGACGTCCACCAGGTCCGCCGTCGGGTACGCGCTGGCGTGCGTGTCGACGCCGAGGAAGGTGATCGGGAAGAAGTCGAAGTCGCCGTAGACCATGCTGATCGCCAGCAGGCCGCGGCCGGTGAGCCGCTTCCTGGCGTCGGCCAGCACCGTGGCGATGTCCGCCTTGGGCAGCATGAGCAGCGAGAAGAACGAGACGATCGCGTCGAACTCGCCGAGGTCGGGGCCGAGCTCCCGCAGGTCGCGCCGCAGGAACGTGCCGCCAGGCACCCGGGCGCGGGCCAGGTCGAGCATCCGGCCGGACTCGTCGGTGCCGACCACCTCCAGGCCGGCCTCGGCGAGCTGCACGGCGGTGGGCAGGCCGCTGCCGCAGCCGTGGTCGAGCACGCGGGCCCCGGGCGGGAGCTCGTCGATCAGCCACTGCCCCGCGGCGAGTTGTGCACCGCGGTCGGTGAATGCCTCGTCGTAGCGCTCGGCGATCAGGTCGAACGCCGGCACGTCGCTGTCGGTCATGCCCCACAGCATCGCGGAGCCCACCGTCCGTGCGCGAGGGTTCGTTGGACCCTGAACTCCGGCCGGCGCGGTCCCGTCCCCGGCCCGCGGCTCACGTGCGGTCCGGCAGCTCCGGCCGGTCGGCGAGTGGCACGGACAGCACGCCGGCCGCCAGGTCGCCCAGCCGGTCGAGGCGTTCCCGCACGTCGTCCGGGGTGAACACGAGCTCCATGCCGGCCGCGGCGGCGGCCACCTCGTCCCAGTCCACCGGCGTGGACACCCCGGGCCGCTCGCCCGCGCGCAGCGAGTACGGCGCCACCGTGGTGAACCGGTAGGCGTTCTGCCGCCAGTCCAGCAGTACCCGCCCCGAGCGCTGCGCCTCGCCGAGCTTCGCGGTGGCCAGGTCCGGCGCCGCGCCGGCCAGCGCCTCGGCCAGGTGCTTCACGTAGCCCACCACGCGCTCCACCGGGCACGGCGCGATCGGCGCCAGCAGGTGCAGCCCGTGCTTGCCGGTCGTCTTCGCGTACGCCGTCAGGCCGTCGTCGTCGAGCGCGCCGCGGATGGCGAGGGCCAGCGTGGCGCACTCCGGGATGCCCGCGCCGCGCCCCGGGTCCAGGTCGATCACCAGCCGGTCGCACAGGTGCCGGCCGTCCTGCTCGGTCTCCGCGGTGACCGTCCACAGCGGGATGTGCAGCTCGACAGCGGACAGGTTGGCCAGCCAGACGAGCGTGGCCGGGCTGTCCGCCAGCACCTGGTCCAGCTCGCCGTCGGACATCACCTGGACGCTGCGGCGTACCCAGCCCGGCGTGCCGCTCGGCGCGTTCTTCGCGAAGAAGCCGCCCTCGGCCACGCCGTTCGGGTAACGCACCAGGGTCAGCGCGCGGTCCGCCAGGTGCGTCAGCAGCGTCCCCGCGACCGCCGAGTAGTACTCGACCACCTCGGCCTTGGTGCAGCCGGACGGGTAGAGCACGCGGTCGAGGTGGGTGAGGGTCAGCGCGCGGCCGTCCACCTCGACCCTGACCCGTTCACCAGGCATGTATCCATCCTGATGGATGCGCGGCCGCCGGACACGGTGGACACTGGGATCATGCGAGCGATCTGGAAGGGCGCGGTGTCGTTCGGGCTGGTCAACGTGCCGGTCCGGCTGTACTCGGCCACGGAGGACCGTGACGTGTCCTTCCATCAGGTGCACGCCGAGGACGGCGGCCGGGTGCGCTACCGGCGGGTGTGCCAGGTGTGCGGCGAGGAGGTCGCGTACGCCGACATCGCCAAGGGCTACGAGATGGACGGCGGGGACGTCGTGGTGCTCACCGACGCCGACCTCGCCGACCTGCCGCTGCCGACGTCGAAGACCGTGGAGCTGCTGGCCTTCGTGCCGGCCGAGCAGCTCGACCCGGTGGCGTACGCCAAGAGCTACTACCTGGAGCCGGACAAGGCCGGGGTCAAGCCGTACGCGCTGCTGCGCGACGCGCTGGAGGACGCCGGCCGGGTCGGCCTGGTGAAGGTGGCCATCCGCAACCGCGAGTCGCTCGCCGTGCTGCGGCCGCGCGACGACGTGCTGGTGCTGCAGACCATGGTCTGGCCGGACGAGGTGCGCGCCGCGGAGTTCGACTCGGTCGCCGACGCCGGCAAGGCCACCAAGGCCGAGCGGGACATCGCGCGCACCCTCATCGACGCCATGGCCGAGGACTACGACCCCACCCAGTACCACGACGCCTACCGGGAGGCACTGGAGGAGGTCGTGCAGGCCAAGGCCACCGGCGGCGAGGTGCGCCGGCCCGAGGAGCCCGAGGAGGCGGCCCCCGTGGTCGACCTGGTCGCCGCCCTCAAGGCGTCCGTCGAGGCGGCCAAGAAGGCCCGCGGCGACTCCGGCAAGGCCGCGTCGTCCAAGGAATCCGGCAAGGGGAAGCGGGAGAAGGCCGCCTCGTAGCGCCTGGCACCGACGCGTGACATGGGTGACGAGGGGGTGCCGGGCCCGCTCGGCCAAGGGCACCATGGCGGGGTGACCACCAGCCGAGAGGTGCCCCCGGCGCCGGCCAGGCGGGCGAACCTCACCCAGGTCCCGCTGTTCACCGGCCCGTTGCCGCCCGTGGACCCGGACACCCCGCTCTGGCCCGGGCGGGTGGCGACCGGGGGCGGCGGCGAGCTGTACGTCCGCGAGGTGGCGGGCCCGGAGACCGAGACGGCCGTGTACGTGCACGGCCTGGGCGGCTCCTCGACCAACTGGACGGACCTCGCGGGCCTGCTCGCCACCCGGATGCAGGGGTTCATCGTGGACCTGCCCGGCTTCGGCCGCAGCGAGCCGCCCCGTGGCTTCCCGTACACCCTGGAGGCGCACGCCGGCGTGGTGACGCGCTTCATCGAGGAACTGGGCCACGGCCCGGTGCACCTGTTCGGCAACTCCATGGGCGGGGCCATCTCCATGCTGGTCGCCGCCGGGCGGCCGGACCTGGTGCGCACCCTCACGCTCGTCTCCCCGGCCGTGCCGGACCTGCGGCCGAGCCCGTGGCGGATCTCCGACCCGCGGCTGCCGCTCGCCTACCTGCCGCTCCTCGGCCGACCGGCCCGGCGCGCGCTGGCGGCGATGCCCCCGCGGCAGCGCGCCGAGCAGATGATCCGGCTGGTGTTCGCGCATCCCGAGGAGGTGCCGCCGCAGCGGCTGCGGGCCGCCGAGGAGGAGGTGACCGAGCGGCTCACCATGCCCTGGGCAGGGGACGCGCTCGGCCGTTCCACCGTCGGGCTGGTGCGTTCCTGGCTGGCCCGGCGGCCGCGCTCGCTGTGGACCGTGGCCCGCCGCATCGAGGCGCCGACCCTGGTGGTGTGGGGCACGCAGGACCGGCTGGTGAGCGTCCGCAAGGCGCCGCGCACGGCCGAGCTGATCCGTCGCGGGCGGCTGCTCGTGCTGCCCCGCACCGGCCACGTCGCGCAGATGGAACGGCCGGAGTCGGTGGCCCGCGCGGTGCTCGGAATGCTGGACGCCGTGGCCCGCGAACGGTGGTGATACGTGGTTCCCACCACAACATGTGGCAGGCTGGCCGCGTGAGTCGGCCGGTTCAGCAGCAGCGGGGCGGCCACGCCACCTCTGTGCGCGTGCCGCCGCCACGTCATCCGCACCCCCCGCGCTCCGCCCCGCCGGACCCCGTGCGCCGCACCGCGGCCCAGCCGCTGCGGGCGTCCTGGGACCCGGCGGCCGAGCACCGGGTACGGCGCCGCCCACCGGCCCACGGCCTCGGCGGCTTCCTGCGCAAGCACGGCTGGCGCGCCTACGCGGTGCCCATCCTGGCCGTGCTCACCGCGCTCGCCGTGCTGAACACCAGCCGCGGCGGAACCGAGCCCGTGGCGCGGGACACGGCGGCGCCCCCGGCCGGCGGCGCCCCGGCGGCGACCACCACGGCCGAGCCCACGCCGCTCGTGCCCAACCCCGAGGTCGCCGCCAAGTTCGACGCGGCCAAGGCCTCCGCCGAGCTGCCGGCCGGCGGCCCGTTCGCCGAGACCGGCCCCGGCACCTTCACCGTGCTCCCCGGCGCCGGCGCCCAGGCGGGCGCGGGGCAGCTCTTCACGTACTCCATCGAGATCGAGGACGGCGTCACGCTGCCCGGCGGCCCGGAGGGCTTCGCCCGCACCGTCGACTCGACGCTCGCCAACCCCAAGAGCTGGGTCGGCAGCGGCCGGTACGCCTTCCAGCGGGTGGACAGCGGCACCCCGAAGATCCGGGTGACGCTCGCCTCGCAGGCCACCGCCCGGGCCATCTGCGGCTTCCGCATCCCGTTCGACGCCTCCTGCTGGCGCGGCGGCCGCGCGGTGCTCAACGCCGCCCGCTGGGAGCGCGGCGCGGTGGTCTTCCAGGGCAACGTGGTGGCCTACCAGCAGTACGTGGTGAACCACGAGGTCGGGCACGCGCTGGGCTTCGGCCACAAGCCGTGCGCCGAGAACGGCGGCCTGGCACCGATCATGATGCAGCAGACCTGGGGCGTGGCGAACGACTACCTCGCCGCGCTCGGCACCGACAACGCCCCGGCCGACGGCCTGGTGTGCGTGGCCAACCCCTGGCCCTACCCGACCAACGGCTGAGGTCCCGGCCGCCCGTGACGTGACCCGGGCGGCGCCGGGGCCACGGCCGGGAAGAACCCGGGCACCGATGGCGTTGCCCCAGGTGGAGCATCCGTACGCGCAGAGGAGTTCGACCATGCCGGCCTTGCCGCCCCTCGTGGAGCCCGCCGCGGAGCTGACCCGCGAGGAGGTCGCCCGCTACAGCCGTCACCTGATCATCCCGGACGTCGGGATGGACGGGCAGAAGCGGCTCAAGAACGCCAAGGTCCTGGTGGTGGGCGCCGGCGGCCTCGGCAGCCCGGCGCTGCTGTACCTGGCCGCGGCCGGCGTCGGGACCCTCGGCATCGTCGAGTTCGACGTCGTGGACGAGTCGAACCTGCAGCGCCAGATCATCCACGGGCAGAGCGACGTCGGCCGGCCCAAGGGCGAGTCCGCGCGCGACTCCATCCAGGAGATCAACCCGTTCGTCGAGGTGCGGCTGCACACCGAGCGGCTGGACTCCTCGAACGCGCTCGACGTCTTCCGCGACTACGACCTGATCGTCGACGGCACCGACAACTTCGCCACCCGGTACCTGGTGAACGACGCCTGCGTGCTGCTCGGCAAGCCCTACGTCTGGGGCTCGATCTTCCGCTTCGAGGGCCAGGTGTCGGTGTTCTGGGCGGAGCACGGGCCGCACTACCGCGACCTGTACCCGGAGCCGCCGCCGCCCGGCATGGTGCCGTCCTGCGCCGAGGGTGGCGTGCTGGGCGTGCTCTGCGCGTCCATCGGCTCGGTCATGGTCACCGAGGCCATCAAGCTCATCACCGGCATCGGCGAGACGCTGCTCGGCCGGCTCATGGTGTACGACGCCCTGGAGATGTCGTACCGCACCATCCGCATCCGCAAGGACCCGGCGGCCACCCCGGTGACGGAGCTGATCGACTACGAGGCGTTCTGCGGCGTGGTGTCCGAGGAGGCCTCGCAGGCGGCGGCCGGCTCCACCATCACGCCCGTCGAGCTCAAGGAGTGGATGGACTCCGGCAAGCCGTTCACGCTGGTGGACGTGCGTGAGCCGCACGAGTTCGAGATCGTCCGCATCCCCGGCTCGGTGCTCATCCCCAAGGACCGCATCCTGTCCGGCGAGGCGCTCTCCGAGCTGCCGCAGGACCGCCGGATCGTGCTGCACTGCAAGTCCGGGGTGCGCTCGGCGGAGGCGCTGGCCGCGTTGCACCAGGCCGGTTTCCGCGACGCCGTGCACGTCGGCGGCGGCGTCCTGGGCTGGGCGAACCAGGTGGACCCCTCGCTGCCCACGTACTGAGGTACCGTCCACGGCCGTGACCTCCACGAACCCGCCGCCGCAGCACGTGTGCGCGGCGTTCGGGGTGGGGGCGGACGAGCCGCGGCTGCTCGACGGCGGCACCGGCCCGGTCTGGCGTGCGCAGGACGTGGTGCTCAAGCCGGTGGCGAGCACGGCCGAGGCGGCCTGGGTCGCGCAGACGCTGGACGCGCTGCGGGTGGACGGCGTGCGCCTGGCCCGCCCGGTGCGCGCCTCCGACGGCCGCTGGGTGGTGTCCGGCTGGTCGGCCGCGCGGTACGTGGCCGGGCGGCCGGAGCCGCGCTACGACGAGCTCGTGGCGGTCTCGCTGCGGCTGCACGAGGCGACGGCGCACCTGCCGCGGCCGCGCTTCCTGGCCAACCGCACCGACGTGTGGGCGGTGGCCGACCGCGCGGCCTGGGGCGACGGCACGCCGGCGCTCGACCCGGCCACCGGCGGCACCCAGTTCGCCGAGGTGCTCGGCCACCGGCGGCCGCTGGCGCTGCGCGAACAGATCGTGCACGGCGACCTGTTCGGCAACGTGCTGTTCGCCGGCTCGGCGGCGCCCGCGGTGATCGACTTCTCGGCCTACTGGCGGCCACCGGAGTGGGCGGCGGCCGTCATCGTGGTGGACGCGCTGGCCTGGGGCGACGCCGACGAGAACCTGGCGCTGCGCTGGGCGGAGCTGGCGCAGTGGCCGCAGGTGCTGGTGCGCGCGCTGCTGTTCCGGCTCGCCGCGCACGCCCTGCACCCGCGTTCCACGCCGGCCTCGCTGGCCGGCCTGCTGCGCGCCGTGACCCTGGTGCGCGAGCTGCTCTGAGGTCCGCACCGCCTCCACCGGCCGGACGAGCCGGCTCGCCGGCGAGGTGAACGGACCAGGTGCCCCGTCGGTGCGTCCATTCGACCCGTTTCCGGGACGCGGGGAGCCGGCTCCGTGGGCGCGGGCTGTTGTACTGCCCATGGACGTTGAGGACGGCGTGGCTGGGTGACATGACGAAGACCTCCGAGTGGAGTGCGAGCTGTCGAGGAACGCACCACCGGAGGTCTTCATGTCCCACCGTAATGCCCCGTTGTCGGAGTTGGGTCGCCT
>DASWTI010000166.1:0-2327 GCA_036402215.1 Pseudonocardiaceae bacterium | reverse complement strand
GGCGACGCCCCGCCGTCCGCGCCGGTGCGGGGCGCCGCCGTCCGCTGGATGCAGCGCCGCTCCGCGGCCGAGCTCGCCGAGCGGCGGGCCGCCATCGTGCGCGCGGTGCGTTCGCTGGCCGACCTGGAGTTCGTCAACGGCGGCGGCACCGGCAGCCTGGAGCGGACCGCGGCCGAGGGCGTGTGCACCGAGGCCGCGGCCGGCTCCGGCCTGTACGGGCCGACGCTGTTCGACGCCTACACGGCGTTCCGGCCACGCCCGGCGGCGTTGTTCGCGCTGCCCGTGGTGCGCCGGCCCGGTCCCGGCCTGGCCACCGTGCTGGGCGGTGGCTACATCGCCTCCGGCCCGGCCGGCAGCTCCCGGCAGCCCACCCCGGTGCACCCGGCCGGCCTGCGGCTGCTGGGCACCGAGGGAGCCGGCGAGGTGCAGACCCCGGTGGCCGGCGCCGCGGCGGACACCCTGGCGCTCGGCGACCGCGTCTGGTTCCGGCACGCCAAGGCCGGTGAGCTGTGCGAGCGCTTCGACATGCTGCACCTGATCGGCGGCGATGCCAGCACCCCGGTGCCGACGTACCGCGGTGAGGGCCACGCCTTCGCGTGATCGCGGTGAGGGCCCGGCCGCCGGTGGTCTAGGGTCGCCGGCAGGTCTCACGCGTGGTGATCAGGAGGTCACGTGACCCCGTTCCCGGAGTTTCCGCCGGAGTTCGTGTGGGGGACGGCGACGGCCGCCTATCAGATCGAGGGCGCGGTGGACGAGGACGGGCGCGGCCCGTCGATCTGGGACACCTTCTGCGCCACGCCGGGCAAGGTGGCGGGCGGCGACAGCGGCGCCGTGGCGTGCGACCACTACCACCGGTGGGAGCAGGACGTGGCGCTGCTGACCCGCCTGGGCACCAACGCCTACCGGTTCTCCGTCGCCTGGCCGCGCATCCAGGCCGACGGCACGGGCGCGCCGAACCCGAAGGGCCTCGCGTTCTACGACCGGCTGGTGGACGCCCTGTGCGCCGCGGGGATCGCGCCGATGGCCACCCTGTTCCACTGGGACACCCCGCAGCCCGTGGAGGACCGCGGCGGCTGGCTGGCGCGGGACACCGCCGAGCGGTTCGCCGAGTACGCCGCGATCGTGGCCGGCGCGCTGGGCGACCGGGTGCGGCACTGGGTGACGCTCAACGAGCCGGTGGTGCACCTGCTGCTCGGCTACGCCACCGGCGTGCACGCCCCGGGCCGCACGCTGCTCGTCGAGGCGCTGCCCGCCGCGCACACGCTGCTGCTGGGACACGGCCTGGCCACCCGCGCATTGCGCGCTGCCGGGGCCACCTCGGTCGGCCTGACCAACAACTACAGCCCGGCCTGGCCGGCCACCGGGCAGGCCGAGGACGTCGCGGCGGCCGCGTCCTGGGACGTCCTCTACAACCGGCTGTTCACCGACCCGGTGCTGGCCGGCGGCTACCCCGAGGAACTGCGGGCGTTCGGGGACCCGTTGCCGGCCGGCCACGAGGACGACCTCGCGGTGCTCGCCGAGCCCCTGGACTTCCTGGGCGTCAACTACTACAACCCGACCAAGCTCGCCGCGCCGCCGGAGGGCGGCCCGCTGCCGTTCGAGATCGCGCCGATGGAGGGCTTCCCGACCACGTCGTTCGGCTGGCCCGTGGTGCCGGACGGGCTGCGCCAGCTCCTGGTGGGCCTCGCCGAGCGCTACGGCGACCGGCTGCCCCCGCTGCACATCACGGAGAACGGCTGCTCCTACGACGACGAACCGGACGCCGACGGCGCGGTGCACGACCCCGACCGCGTGGCCTACCTGGAGGCGCACCTGCGGGCCGTGCGGGCGGCGATGGACAGCGGCGTGGACGTGCGCGGCTACTTCGTCTGGTCGCTGCTGGACAACTTCGAGTGGGCCGAGGGCTACTCCAAGCGCTTCGGCCTGGTGCACGTCGACTACGAGACCCAGGCGCGCACCCCGAAGTCCTCGTTCGACTGGTACCGCGGCGTGGTGACGCGCGGCGTCTGAGCGGTCGCGGAAGTTCCCGCGAGTTCCCCGCGCGGTTTCTGTTGCCGGCGCGCGGGGCCGTGGCTCCTGGTGGTGACACGCCCACGGGCTTCACCAGGAGGACGGACCCCATGAACACCACCGCTCGCACGCTCGCCCTGACCGCCGGCATCGCCCTGGCCGCCGGCGCCCTCGGGGTGCTCGGCGCCGGCACCGCGGCCGCCTCGCCGGTCGTGGGCCCCACGGACGTCGTGGCCTGCCCGGCGCCGCAGGTGCACGGCTTCGCCCCGGTCGCGCCGGAGCTGCCGATCCGGCCGCCGCGGCCGGTGCTGCCGCCG
>DASWTI010000165.1:0-2062 GCA_036402215.1 Pseudonocardiaceae bacterium | reverse complement strand
CCCCAGCCCGCCCCACGCCCGATGCCGCCGCGTCGCCGGCGAGTCCCCGCCCCGCACCGCCCGCGTCCGATGCGCCCGACGGCCACCGGGACACCGAGGCGGTCGACGTGGACGCCGAGCTGGAGGCGGAGATGGAGGCCGAGCTGGAGGCCGAGTTCGGCCCCGACCCGCACGCCCCGCCGGCCGGCCAGGCGCCGCCCGGCCGCCAGGACGCCGCGGTCACCGAGGACCGGTTGCGGCGCGCCGGGGGCGACGGACCGGCCGCGAGCCGCTAGCGGGCTAGCGTGTGACGCCATGCCCACCGCTCTCGTCACCGGACCCACCGCCGGCATCGGCGCCGCGTTCGCCCGCCGGCTGGCCAGGGACGGCTTCGACCTGGTGCTCGTGGCCCGCGACGTGGACCGGCTGACCGAGCTGGCCACCGAGCTGCGGGAACAGCGCGGCGTGCACGTGGAGGTGCTGCCGGCCGACCTGGCGGACCCGGGCCAGCGGCAGCGGGTGGAGCAGCGGCTGCGCGACGAGCTGCTGGCACCGGTGGACCTGCTGGTGAACAACGCCGGCTTCACCAACGGCGGCGACTTCTGGGACCTGGACGCCGCGCGGGTCCAGGCGCAGCTCGACGTCAACGTGGTGGCGGTGTTGCGGCTGACGCACGCCGTGCTGCCCGGCATGCTGCGCCGCCGCCGCGGCGCCGTGGTCAATGTGTCCAGCGTCGCCGGGTTCATGCCGGGCCGGGGCAGCACGTACGCCGCCGACAAGTCCTGGGTGACGATGTTCTCCGAGGGGCTGTCCACCTCGCTCGCCGACCGCGGCGTGCGGGTGCTGGCGCTCTGCCCCGGCTTCACCCGCACCGAGTTCCACGAGCGGGCGTCGATCGACATGACCGGGACGCCGGAGGCGCTCTGGCTGGACGCCGACGCGGTGGTGGACACCTGCATGTCGGACCTGCGGCGCGGCCGCGCGGTCTCGGTGCCCGGCGCGCAGTACAAGGCGATCGTCGGTTTCAGCCGGCTGCTGCCGCGCGCCGTGCTGCGCCGCGTCGCCTCCCGCACCGGCCGCGGCCGCACGTAGCCGCCGCGGCCGATGCGCCTCGACGCTCGGGTGAACGGACCATTCGCACGCACCGGCGGGGCAAATGGTCCGTTCACCTCACCTGCGAGTCCCCGTCAGATCGGCGAGGAGGTCACCAGGTAGCGGAGCGTGTAGCTGCCGTCGTACTGGTCGGCGGTCTGCTGCCGTTCGCCCTGGTCCACCTCGCCCTCGCTGATGTTGATCCAGCCGATCAGGCCGAGGTCGCTGCCGTCGAGCTCGTGGACGTTGACGGTGGTGCCGCCGCTGAACGGGATGTTGAGCGGCCGGGTGAAGCTGCTGCTGTAGTACCAGTGCGTCTCGCCGCCGTCCACGTCGTCCCACGAGCCCACCTGCGCGCCGGCCACCCGCAGCCGGATCTCGTCGGAGAACGGCTCGCTCTGGTCGTTGCAGTGGATCCACATGATCGACAGGTAGACGGTGGCGGCGGACGCGGGCGGCGGTGGTGCCAGCAGGATCGCCAGGCCGGCGGCCAGGGCGATGCCGAACACGCGCGTCAGGCGGAGCAGCACGGTGCCTCCTCGGAAGGGTGGTCAGGGCGCCCCCGAGGGTGCCGCCGCCCGCTCCTGACGATGTCCCGATCTTCTCCTGGTCCGGCGGGGCGCGGGTTGGGCTGGATGCAGGCTGGTGGTTGACGACCCGTGCCTGAACACTGACGGACAGTCGTCATGAGGGGTCGGCATGGAGTTCCGGCTGCTCGGGCCGGTCGGGGTCTGGCAGGACGGCCGGCCGGCGTGGGCCGGCGGCCGGCGCGAGCGCACCATGCTCGCGGTGCTGCTGCTCGCCGCCGGTCGCGTGGTCCCGGCCTCCCGGCTGGTCGACGTGGTGTGGGGCGAGGCGCCGCCGGCCACCGCGCGCGGCCAGGTGCACAGCGGCATCTCGGTGCTGCGGCGGGTGCTGCGTGGCCGGCTGGTCACCCGTGACCCCGGCTACCTGGTGCAGGTGGCGCCGGGGGAGCTGGACCTGACGGCGT
>DASWTI010000164.1:0-21758 GCA_036402215.1 Pseudonocardiaceae bacterium | reverse complement strand
TCGGTCGCGGGCCCGTGCGTCGTGGAGACGGTGCCGGGGGCCACGCCGACCGCCACGCTCGTCGCCAGGGCCGCTCCGCGCCGCGGTCCCACCGGCCCGGCCGGCACCGCGTCCCAGCCCGGCACCACGCCCGACTGACCGCGGCACGCGGCGTCGTCGGCGCCGCCGAGCAACCACCGGTGCCGAGCAATCACCGGCACCGAGAATCACCGGTGCCGATCAATCACCGGTGACGGGCAATCACCGGCACGAGCAGCTACCGGCGCTGAGCGCGCGCCACTTGGCCGGATGCCGCGGGTTCCTCGGCTCGCCGATGCGGCCGGCGCATCACCGCATCACCGCGTCGACCCCGCCGACGGCTGCCCGCGCGGCGGAAGCAGCGCAATCGCCGGACGGCCGGCTCCCGGCGCCCCGAGCGAGCGCACCTCACGAACCAAACCCCGGGCACGACCGAACCCACCGCTCCCACGGCGGGACGGCGCCGCCCCCACCGGAATCCCGTGAAGGATCGGAAGGAGACCCCATGAACGCCTGGGCGAAGCGCGGCCTGCAGGCCGCGTTCTTCACCGGCGGAATGCTGGTGCTCGGAGCCGGGATCGCCTCGGCCACCGAGTGCTGCCCCGACCGCCCCACCCCGCCGCTCGCGCCGGCCGTCTCGGTGCCCGTGCACCTGTGCGACAACGTCGTCGGGCTGCCGGGCGGGCCGTACGCGCTGCCGTGCGTCGAGGAGACGCTGAGCACCGACGAACTGACCGCGACCACGCCCGTCGGCCTCCCGGCGGTGGACGACCGCGGTAACCACGGGCACGTGAACCTCGTGGTGCCGGTCGTGGTGAACGGCAACGCGATCGCCGTCACCGAGGACGCCGCCGCCACCGGCGACCACGAGTTCCGCCTCGACCACCACCGTCCCGAGTACCCGACCGGCGAGTCCGGGCCGTTCGCCGGCAACGTGGTGGCCGCCGACGCGGTGGTGCCGTTCGTGGCCACCGGCAACGCGGCCGGCGTGCTGGCGAACGCCTACTCGGACGCGAACAGCAGCACCGACGTGTACTCCGGCGGCGACGTCCACACCGACGGCGTCGGCGGTCCGTTCAGCGGCAACGTCCTCGCGCCGTACCTCGCCACGCCGTTCCAGGCGAGCGGCAACGGCCTGGGCGTCGGCGGCAGCGGCGAGGCGGCCGGCGACCACGAGCTGTTCTCCGGCGCCGGCGGCGACCTCGGCACCACCGGCCAGGACTCCTCGTTCTCCGGCAACACGGTGGCTCCCGGCGTCGCGCAGCCGTTCCAGCTCAACGGCAACGGCGCCGCGCTGTTCGGCGACGGCCACTCCTCGTCGGACGTGTTCTCCGAGGCCCGGGCCGGTGGCGACGTCGTGACCAACGGCGACCCGGCGGCCGCCGCGGGCAACATCGTCGCCGCCAACCAGGCCGGCCCGGCGGGCATCGCCGGCGGTGCGCCGGCCGGGTTCGGCACGGCGATCGCCACCGGCACCGGCACCACCACCACGGCGGCCGGCGGCAACTACGGCACCACGGGCGGCAACGGCCTCGCCGCGGGCAACATCGTCGCGGCGTCGAGCGCGCTGCCGACGCAGGGCCTGGGCAACGCGACCGCCGCCGCCGGGGAGGCCACCTCGGAGTACGCGGACGAGACCACCGCCACGGCGGGCGGCCGGCACAGCACCGACGGCCGCGGCGGGGCGGTGAGCGGTGGCATCGTGTCCGTGCCGTTCGCCGGGCCGGTGCAACTGGCCGGCAACGCCACGGCGGGCGGCGGCGACGCCACCACCGACACGGTCACCACCTCGCGGACCCGGGCCGGCGGCGGCAACGCCACCAGCGGCGACGACTCCACGGCCGGCGGTCTGGTGGCGGACACCCCGGTGTCGCTGCCGGCCCTGGCCTACGGCAACGGCCTGTCCTCGGTCGGCCGGGCGAGCGCCCGGCACGCCAACATCGTCGAGGCGGTGACCGGCGGCGAGACCTACACCCGCGGTGACGACAGCACGCTCGGCGGGACGGCGGCGTCCGCCCCGGTGGCCGGCCCGGCCGAGTTCTTCGGCAACGCGGCGACGGCCGGCGGCGACACCCTGGCCGACGGCCGGAACGCCGCGACCACCACGGCCGGCGGCTTCCAGGGCACCGGCGGCGACGACTCGGTGGCCGGCGGAAACCTGGCGCAGGCGCCGGTCGCGGTGCCGTTCCAGCTCATGGGCACCGCGGCAGGGGCGGCCGGTACCGCCGGTGGCACCGCGAGCAACACCAGGACCGCGCGCGCCGGTGGCCCGCTCACCACGGACGACGACGCCGGCTTCCTGGCGTCGAACGTCGTGCACACCCCGGTGTCCGGCCCGCTGGAGGGCTTCGGTAACGCGGCCGGCGCGGTCGGCGACTTCTGGTCCGCCGTGGACAGCAGGAGCGACGTCACCGCGGGCGGCCCGGCCACGGCGTACGGCACCCGCGGCGCCGGCTCCGGCAACGTCGTCGCCACGCCGCTCGCCGCGCCGTCACAGGTCTTCGGCGCCGCGGCGGCCGCGGCCGGTGAGGGCCGGTCGTCCACCAGCAACCTCACCGGCTCCACGGCCGGTGGTGCGCTGCGCAGCGACGGCAGCGACGCGTTCGCCTCCGGCAACGTGGTGAACGGCGCGCTGGCGGCCGCCACCCAGGGCCACGTGGACACGGTGTCCGGCCTGGGCACGGCCGACTCGGCCGGCATCAATGAGACCGGCGCGACGGCCGGCGGCCCGGTCACGACGTCGGGGTTCGACGGCGTGCTCGGCGGAAACGTGGTCGACGTGCCCGCGGTGGGCGCCCCGCAGCCGTTCGGCTCCGCGGTGTCCGGCGCCGGCGTGGCGCGGTCCGCGTCCGTGAGTGACACGGAGCTGACCTCGGGCGGCGACGTGGCCACGGCCGGTGGCGACGGTCCGCTGAGCGGGTACGTGGCGTCCGCGCCGGCCGGTGCACTGGCACAGGCGTTCGCCGTGGCCGTGGCCGCCGTGGGCGCCGACGCCACCGCGCGGGCCGACAACGTCACCGCCGGCACGGCCGGTGGCAGCACCACCACCGACGCCCTGGACCTGCGGGTGCCGGCCGGAATCGTGGCGCAGCCGCACGACGCGCCGATCGAGCTGCTGGGCGACGCCACCACGCAGGCTGCCAACGACACCACGCTGGTGACCGGCGAGCGGGACCCGCTGGTGGAGCTGCCGCCGGTGGAGCGCGCCCCGGTCGCCTCGCCGTTCGACGGTTGGTTCTCCGGCGGCGCGGCGGACCGCGCGCCCTGGTCGTACGACCTGCACCACGCGGTGGCGCCGATCCCGGCCGGGGACCTCGCCGACGCCGCGACCCTGCCGGCGCTCGACGGCTCCGGGCTGCCGGCCGTGGGGACGCTGCCCGCCATCCCTGCCATGCCGGAGGTCGCGCTGCCCGAACTGCCCGTGCCGGAGGCGGCTCAGCCGTTCGCGACGGCGCAGCCGGCCTGGGCCGGTCGCACGGCTGCACCCGCCGCGTACCGCACGCACGTCGCGGACCCCGCCGCGTCCCCGGCTGACGCCCCCGACGCCGTCACCCTGCCGGCGTTCGACGGTGACCACCCGCTGGCGGACCGCCTGCCCGGCGCCGACGGCGTCGAGGCCGTGCCGGGCCTGGACGGCCTGCCTGTCAGGAACGGACTGAGCGGCCGAAGCGCGGCGCCCGGCGTGGACGGCCTGCTGATCGCGAACGGCCTGAGCGGCGTGCCCGTTCCGGACGGGGTGCCGTCACTGGACGGCCTGCTCGGCGTGGACGGCCTGGCCGGCGTGGACGGCCTGTCCGGCGTGAGCGGGCTGCCGCTGGTGGGGAGCCTGACGGAGGGCGGCAACCAGATCGGCGCGGTGCGGCCGGGTCCGGGTGACCTGCCGGCGCTCGGTGCGCCGGCGGACGGCGACGTGCTCCGCGGCCTGGCCGGTGAGCTGGCCGGTCTGGTCGACCTGCCCCGTCCGATGCCCATCTGATCACCTCCGCGGGGTACCCGACGGCCCCGGCAGGACACCACTGCCGGGGCCGTCCCCGGTCCGCCGGACCACGGCGTCGACACGCCGTTGTCCCCAACCCCTGGTTCGTCCACAGGGCCGTCCCGGGCGTGTCGGGCCGGTCCACAAGTCATCCACTGCCTGCCCCCACGCGCACCCCGGGTGTCCACAGCGGTGTCCACCGCTCGCCGTCCCATGGGGTGCCTGACCTGCTTGATCCCTCGTCAGCAGGCGCCCGTCGCGTCCACCGCGGTCCCCTGGTTGTCCACAGGCGAATGTGCGGCGTCAACAGGGAATCGGCGAGTTGCACACAGGGTTGTCCACAGGGTCCGTGGTGGCCTCCGCGCGCGCCGCGCACTGTTCCACGTGAAACCGTGCACAAACCCCACCGCGGTGGCCGAGCTCAGGGTTTGCGCAGGACCCGGGCCACGCCGGCCGCCGCGGTCGACGCCAGCACCCAGCCGACGAGCGTCAGCGCCGCGGCGATCCATTGCGAGGCGCCCGCGGTGCGCCAGTGCTCGTCCTGGCCGAGGTTGACGATCGGCAGCAGCGTGTCCAGCGCGAACAGCGTGCCGTTGAACACCGGCTGGTGCTCCGGGTCGATGAGCCCTGGTGTGTAGTGCTCGGTGAACCAGTACGCGCCGAGCCCCCACGCGCCGAGGAACCAGATCAGCGCCAGCATCGGCCGGTAGCCGTACCCGACCGTCACCTCCTGGATCCAGCCGAGCGCCCGCCCCGGCAGCCGCATCGCCGCGTGCCGCCGCCGCTGGTTCATCAGCAGCACCTGGCGGCTGCGCTCCTCGCGGCCCGCGCCGGCGTACATCGCGGCGAGCTGCTCGTACGGGTCCGGGTCGTACTCCGGCAGCACGGTCCGCAACCAGTTCAGCCGCGTCCGCACCGACACGTCCGGCCGCGCGGTGAGGCTCTGGTAGGTGAAGTCCTCCAGGTCCACGGTCCCCCGCGTGTGCCAGAACGCCGCCGAGTCGGACACCGAGACGGCCCGCGCCGCCGTGAGGATGACGTCGCCGTTCGGCACCTCGGCGAAGCGGACGTTCAGCTCCTGGGTGCTCAGGCCGAAGGCGTTCAACGCCACCGCGCCGGTCTCGCCGCCGAGCCGGGCCAGCTCGAAGTTCGTGGACTTGCCGACCTCCACCCGGCGCAGTCGCACGCCACCGGTGGCCCGGAAGCCGCGGCTGCACAGCACGTCCTTGCCGATGGAGGCGACCCGTGCGTCCAGCGAGGGCTTGGGGGAGCCGTCGGGGCGGTAGCGTGGCGCGGTCAGCTCCGCGCCGGTGCAGTCCAGGGTCGAGCCGATGTGCGCGTTCTGCAGGCGGATCGAGCCGGCCACCCGCGCGCCCCGCATGAACAGCGTCCCGCCCACCGTCAACCGGTCGGCGAACAGCACGTCGATGCCCGCGCCGTGCAGCCGGATGCCGGACAGGCTGGCGCTGCCGCGCACCTCGCCGTCCACCAGGCGGAGCTGCCCGTACGCGGTGAGCGGGCCCTCGCGGCCGCGGTCGGCCGGTCCGCCGCCGGCCCGGGCGTCCAGGTCGCCGCCCACCCGGATGCCGTCGGCGACCAGCGCCACCGGGATGCGCGCGAGCCGGTCGCCCTCCGTCTCGGGCAGCCGCTCGGGCCGGCCCAGCGTCGCGCCGGAGAGCCGCAGGTGGCCGCCGATGTTCGCGGCCGGCAGCCGCACCGCCCCGACGGCGCAGAACCCGTCGTCCAGGTCGAGGTTGCCCCGCACCGAGATCCGGTCCGCCACCAGCGAGGCGCTCGCGTCGTCCGCCGTGCCGCGGGGGACCACCAGCCCGGAGCGCTCGGCCGGTGGTGCCACCGCGAGCTGCGCCCCGGACAGCCGCAGGTCACCGCCGATCCGCGCGCCGGACAGCACGACCCGGCCGTTGGCCACCAGCCGGCCGCCCTTGAGTTCGCCGAGCACGCTGCCGGAGACCTCGATGCCCTCCGCGTGCAGTGCCTCGCCGTCCGGGTTCGACAGCCGGGCGCCGCTGACGTCGATGTTGCCGCCGACCCGGGAGTTCGGGATGCGCACCGCGCCGGTCGCGCGCAGCACGCCGGCCTGGATGGCGCCCGCCACGACCATCCGCTCGGCCAGCAACGCCGTTCCCCCTGGGCGACGCAGCACCGCGCCGGAGAGCCGCAGCGAGCCGTCGATGTGCGCGTCGGACAGGTCCACCTGGCCGTCCGCCGTGAACCCCGCCTCCAGCACCAGGTCGGAGTCCACGGCGAGGTTGCGGCCGCGGAAGCCCGGCAACCGGCACCCGGTGAGCCGCAGCCCGGTGAGTCGCGCCATCCGCAGGTCCGGCCGATGCGAGAACCAGCAGTCGGTGAGCTCCACCAGGTACGGGACGTCCGCCGCCTCCAGCCCCAGCTCCCCCACCACGGCCACGCCGGCCAGCCGCAGCGCCGACACCCCGGCCGGCTGCGGCGTGTCGCACCCGGTCAGCAGATCCACCAGGAACTCCGCCCGGAGCTGCCGCTCGACGCTCCAGTCCGCCCCCCGCCGCAGGTCATCACTCGGCCGGGGTCGCGGCCGCACGTCCACCGCCGACCCGTCGGCGAACGCCTCCCACACCCGCTTCTCCAGCGGCGACCGTGGCATCGCGGGCTGCCTCCCCTGGTGATCCATCCCGAACCAGCCCACAGCGTCCCAAACCCCTCCCTGATCGCGTGACCGGTTCGCCCCTTTGCTCTGAGTACATCGATGGCCGGCACGGGTTCGGCATCCCCGGTTCGGGCGGCCGGACGGCCACGGCAGAGTGGCGTCCTGCGGCCTTTGCTCTGAGTACACCGGTGCGGTGCCACCGGAAACGGATGGCGTGGTCGGGTGGTCTGTTCCGGCGTGGCTGCGCTCGGTGGTCGCGTGTGGTGCCTGCCTCGCGTGGCTGCGTCAGGTGCCTGGGTCGGGTGGGTGGCCGGGGGGAGTGGGGATGGGGCGGGACGTGAGTGGTGGGAGGAACGTGGGGCGGGACGGGCTGCGCCGGGTGGGGATGCGGTGGTCGGTGTGGGCGTCCGGCGGCCGGGAGGCGTCCGGCGGCCGGGAGGCGTCGGGTGCCCGGGAGGCGTCGGGTGCCCGGGAGGCGTCCGGTGCCCTGGGTGCTGTAGGGGACCGGGAGGTGGCCGGCGACGGGGGTGGGGTCGGGGGCCGGGATGCGTCGGGGAAGGGGAGCTCGGCGGGGGATCGGCGGGCTGCGATGAATCAGACGGCTGGTCAGGGGCCTGCGCGCTACCGTGCACGGGTGCGGAACTTCGTCCCGGACGCGCTCCGGCTGTTGATGGCCAGGCGGGCGGCGGCGATCGCGCGGTCCGCGCCACGGCCGCCGATGCCGTTCCCGCCCTCGGTGGTGACGGCGGCCAAGGCGGAGGTGCCGTACGAGCCGCCGGTCCGCAATCCGGACGGCGAGGTGCCGTACCCGGTGCGGGTGGCGGCGGCGCTGAGCTGGCGGGTGCTGGTGATCGCGGGGGCGTTCGCCATCGTGGGCTGGCTGGTCATCCAGCTCTCCCTGGTGGTCATCCCGGTCGCGGTGGCGCTGCTGCTGGCGGCGATGCTGGCGCCGGCCGTCGACACGTTGTGCGACCGCGGGGTGCCGAGGGGGCTCTCGGCCGCGGTGGTGCTGGTCGGCGGCATCGCGGTGGTCGGCGGCGTGCTGACGTTCGTGGTGCGGGCGTTCATCGCGGGCCTGCCGGACCTGCGGCGCGAGGTCGGCGAGAGCATCAACACCATCCGCGACTGGCTGACCGGCCCGCCGCTGAACCTGTCCGTGGCCGACCTCAACGGCGTCCTGGACAGCATCACCGAGGCCGTCACCGAGAACCAGGAGCAGATCACCTCGGGCGCCCTCACCACGGTGACCGGCGTGGGGCACTTCGTGACGGGCGCGCTGCTGGCGCTCTTCACGCTCATCTTCTTCCTGTACGACGGCAAGGCCATCTGGAAGTTCCTGGTCCGCATCGTGCCGCGCATGCACCGCGACCGCGCCGACCTGGCGGGCCAGCGCAGCTTCGCCTCGCTGGTGGCCTACGTGCGCGCGTCGGTCCTGGTCGCCGTGGTGGACGCGGTGGGCATCGGCGTCGGGCTCTGGATCCTGCAGGTGCCGCTGTTCGTCCCGCTGGCCGCGCTGGTGTTCCTCAGCGCCTTCATCCCGATTATCGGCGCGGTGGTGGCCGGCGCGGTGGCGGTGCTGGTCGCGCTGGTGACCAAGGGCTTCGTCACCGCGCTCATCGTGCTGGCCATCGTGATCGCGGTGCAGCAGCTCGAGGGTCACGTGCTGCAACCCATCCTGATGGGCCGCGCGGTGGCGCTGCACCCGCTCGCCGTGGTGCTCGCGGTGGCCGGCGGCGTGGTCGTCGCCGGCATCGTGGGCGCGCTGCTCGCGGTCCCGCTGGTGGCCGTGCTGAACGCCGGCATCCGCTCGCTGATCAGCGAACGCGAACAACCGGCGCCCTCGGCGGGCACCGATGCCACGGACCCGGAGGAGGCCGCGCCACCGGGCGAGGGGCGTGGCGAACCCGCCGAGGGCGGCCTGCGCGCCCCCGAACCGGTGAGCGGCGAGCAGCGGGCCGATGGCGACGGAGCCTGACGCGCCGCGGGTGATGATCGTCGACGACCACCCGATGTGGCGCGACGGCGTGGCCCGGGACCTCGGTGAGCACGGCTTCGACGTGGTGGCCACCGCGCCGGACGGTGACGCGGCGGTGCGCATCGCGCGGGCCGTGCGGCCGGACGTGGTGCTGATGGACCTGCAGCTCGGCGCCACCTCCGGCGTCACCGCCACCGGGGCGATCACCGCGGCGCTGCCGGACACCCGGGTGCTGGTGCTGTCGGCGTCCGGCGAGCACGCCGACGTGCTGGCCGCCGTGAAGGCCGGCGCCCGCGGCTACCTGCTCAAGTCCGCGTCGGTGGCCGAGCTGGTGGACGCCGTGCGCCGCACCGCCGCCGGGCACGCCGTGTTCACCGCGGGCCTGGCCGGCCTGGTGCTCGGCGAGTACCGCCGCACCGAGGGTGACGCGGGCGCGCCGCGGCTCACCGAGCGCGAGACCGAGGTGCTGCGCCTGGTGGCCAAGGGCCTCACCTCACGGCAGATCGCGCAGCGGCTGGTGCTCTCGCCGCGGACCGTGGAGAACCACGTGCAGTCGACGTTGAACAAGCTCCAGCTGCACAACCGCGTGGAGCTCGCCCGCTACGCCATCGAGCAGGGCCTGGACGACTGAGGCGGCGCGCCGAACACCGCGCGCCGGCGGCCTCAGCGGATGTTGCCGCGCTCGGCGTCGATCGTGGTGGTCTCGCCGTGGCCGGTGCGCACCACCGTCGCCCCCGGCAGCGTGAGCAGCCGCGACGTGATCGAGCGCAGGATCGCCGGATGGTCGGAGAACGACCGGCCGGTGGCGCCGGGGCCGCCGCAGAACAGCGTGTCGCCGGTGAACACCGTGCCCAGGTCCGCCGAGTAGAGACACGTGCTGCCCGGCGTGTGCCCGGGGGTGTGGACGGCGGTGAGCGTGGCACCGCCCAGGTCGAACGCGTCGCCGTCGCCCAGCTCGCGGTCCGGCCCGGCCTCGGGGTACACGACGTCCCACAGCATCCGGTCGGCCGGGTGCAGCCAGACCGGCGCGCGGGTGGCGTCCCACAGGTCGCCGACCGCGTTGATGTGGTCGTTGTGCGCGTGGGTGCAGATGATCGCGGTGACGTCGCGGCCGCCGATGCCGGTCAGGATGGCCTCCGCGTCGTGCGCCGCGTCGATGACCACGACGTGCTCGTCGGTGCCGACGAGCCACACGTTGTTGTCCACCTCCCACCGGCCGCCGTCGAGTTCGAAGACGCCGGAGGTCACCACGTTGTCGATCCGGACCGCGCTCATGCCCGCGAGGCTAGGGCACGTCCAGCGAGCCCACCGGGTCGGCTCGGGCGAGCGCCGGGTCGTCCACCGGGAACGTCAGGGCCCGCCCCGGCCCGGTCCACCGCGTCTCGAACCGCACGGTCACCCGGCCGATACCGGCGCCCTGCACCCAGCCGTGTCCGTGCTCGGCGTGCGTCACGTCGTCCCCGGGTCGCCACGACGGCACGGAGGACCCGTCCGGTGCCGTGGCGGGGACGACCGGCGCCACCCCGGACACATCCGGCACCGCCGCGGAGGCGAGCGGCGCCGGCTCCGGCAGCGGGACCGCGGCCGGCTGGTCCGGGGCGTCGTCCAACCCGAACAACGCCTCCTGCTCCGAGCCGTCCAGCCCGCTGTAGGCGACGCCGATCAGCCGCACCCCGGTCGGCGGCAGCGCCGTCCGCACCAGCCGCCGCGCCATGCCGACCAGCGTGCCCAGGTCCGTGGTGCCGGCCGGCAGCGACTCGGACCGGGTGACCAGCGAGAAGTCGCCGCCGCGCACCTTCACCGTCACCGTGCGGGCGGCGCGCGCCGCGTCCACCAGGCGGCGGTGCGCGGACGTCGCCATCGCCGTCACCGCGCCGTCGATCGAGCCGAGGTCGGCCAGGTCGATGTCGAACGTGGACTCCGCGCTGATCGAACGCACGTCGGAGCGCGGCGCCACCGGCCGGTCGTCGATGCCCAGCGCCAGCCGGTGCAGCGACGTGCCGATGGTCTCGCCGAGCAGTTCCACGGTGTCCCGCACGTCCTGCGCGGCCAGCTCACCGATGGTCGTCACCCCGACCTTGCGCAGCCGCCCCTCGGCCACCGGCCCGATGCCCCACAGCGCGCGCACCGGCAACGGCGCCAGCGTCGCGGCCTCCGCGCCGTGCGGCACCACGCGGTGCCCGTCCGGCTTCGCCAGCTCCGAGGCGATCTTGGCGAGCTGCTTGCCGGAGCCGGCGCCCACCGAGCACGGCAGTCCCACGGCGGCCCGCACGTCGGCCCGCAGCCGCTCGCACGCCGACTCCACCTCCGACGCGGACCGCCCGGCCAGCGCGGGCGGCTCCATGAACGCCTCGTCCAGCGACAGCGGCTCCAGCACCGGCGAGACGCCGCGCAGCACGTCGAACACCCGGTCGCTGCACACGTGGTAGAGCCCGAACCGCGGCGGCAGCACGACGGCCGGTGGGCACATCCGCCGCGCCTGGGCCATGGACATGGCGGAGCGCGCCCCGTAGGCCCGCGCCTCGTAGCTCGCGGCGGCCACCACGGCCCGCGGACCCAGCCCGCCCACGAGCACCGGGCGGCCGCGCAGCGTGGGCCGGGTCAGTTGTTCGACCGAGGCGTAGAAGGCGTCCATGTCCAGGTGCAGCACCCACCGCACAGCACGCACCGTACAGCCGATCACCAGCGCGTCCGGTGTCCCCGATGGAGCGGCTCCCGCGAGCACTGACGGTCCCACTCGGTAGGCTCACGGCCTGATTTCCTCGCACGTAAGGGGTGGCGGCACGTGGAGTTCGAACTCGATCGCGACGCGTTCGCCGATGCCGTGGCGTGGACCGCACGGGGGTTGCCGTCCCGGCCGGTGGTGCCCGTGACGGCCGGTGTGCTGATGGAGGTCGCCGACGGCGCGCTGAGCGTCACCGGCTTCGACTTCGAGGTGGCCAACCGCATCGAGGTGCCGGTCACCGACAAGGCCGGCGGCCGGGTGCTGGTGTCCGGGCGGCTGCTCGCCGAGATCGCCCGCGCGCTGCCGCCGAAGGACGTCCGGGTCGCCGTGGACGGCAACCGGCTGTCGGTGCGGTGCGGCGCCTCCCGGTTCGCGCTGCCGCTCATGCAGGTCGAGGACTACCCCGCGGTGCCGGACCTGCCGCCGCGCTCCGGCGTGGTGGCCTCCGACGTGTTCGCGTCCGCGGTGTCGCAGGTGACCACGGCGGCCAGCAAGGACGAGACGCTGCCCATGCTCACCGGCGTCCGGATGCTCATCGAGCCGGAGCGCCTGGTGCTCGCCGCCACCGACCGCTATCGGCTGGCCGAGCGCGTGGTGCCGTGGACCTCGGCCGGCGACGGCGGCACCAACACGCTCGTCATCCCGGCCAAGACGCTCGCGGAGGCGGCCAAGTCGCTCGGCGGCACCAGCGAGATCGAGCTGGCGATGGGCGGCGACACCGGCTTCGTCGGGCTGAACGCCGGCGGCCGCACCAGCATGACGCGGCTGCTCGACGGCGACTTCCCGAAGTTCGAGTCGCTCTGGCCCGCGGAGTCCGCGACCACCGCCGAGCTGGAGACCTCCGCGCTCATCGAGGGCCTGCGGCGTGTGTCGCTGGTGGCGCAGCGCTTCGCCCCGGTGCGGCTGGTGTTCTCCGACGGCCAGGTGGCGCTGTCCGCGCAGGCCGAGGACGAGTCGAGCGCGGACGAGGAGCTGCCGGCGCACGTGGTGGGCGACGACCTCACCATCGGCTTCAACGCCGGGTACCTGCTCGACGGCCTCAACGCGATCCACACGCCGCGGGTGCGGATGTCGTTCACCACGGGCACCCGGCCGACGGTGATCACGCCGGTGTACGACCCCGATGACGAGACGGACACCCGCGGTGAGGAGACCTATCGGTACCTCGTGATGTCCATGCGGCTGCGTGGCTGACGTCTCCTGGCGCACGCGGTCCGCTGCCGTCTACCGTGCGTTGGTGACGGAGATTGACTTCACCGACGAGCTGACCGCGGCAATGGCCGAGCTCGCCTCGTTGCTCGTCGACGAGGACGATCTGCCCGGCATGCTCGACCGCGTGGCGCGGCTGGCGGTCCGTTCCATCCCGGACTGCGACTCGGCCGGCGTGACCCTGGTGGCCGGCGACGAGCCGATGACCGCCGCGGCCACCGACCGGCGCACGCTCGCCGTGGACATCGCCCAGTACAAGGTGGGCGACGGTCCCTGCCTGGAGGCGTACCGCACCCGCATCGTGCAGCGGGTCAGGGTGCAGGAGGCGATCGAGCGCTACCCCGAGTTCGCCATGGCCGCGGCCGAGGCCGGCGTCAAGTCGTTCCTGGCGGCGCCGCTGCTGGTCCGCTCCGAGGGCATCGGTTCGCTCAACCTGTACTCCACCGAGCCGCACGGCTTCGAGGCGCTCGACGAGGCGGTGGTAGTGCTGTTCGCGGGGCAGGCCGCGGTGGCGGTGGCGAACTCGCGGATGTACCAGAGCGCCAAGGCGTTGTCCGCCCAGCTGGAGACGGCCATGGCCAGCCGCGCGGTGATCGAGCAGGCCAAGGGCGTGGTGATGGCGGTGCGCTCGGTGAACGCCGACCAGGCGTTCGACCTGCTGCGCCGCACCTCGCAGGCGGAGAACCGCAAGCTGCGCCAGATCGCCATGGACGTGGTGGCCGCGGCGGCCGCCGGCCGCCCGGTGAGCCTGCGTGTCTGAGGTGACGGCCCCGGCGCGCGCCGTCGTGGTGGTGGACTCGCCGATCGGCCCGCTCTCGGTCCGCGTGGACGGCGAGGCCGGCGTGCGCCGGGTGCGCATGGGCGACGAGGACGCGGTGCCCCGCCCGGCACCCGGCACGGCCGCCGGTGAGCTGGCCTCCCGGGCCGCCACGGAGCTGGCCGAGTACTTCGCCGGCACCCGCGAGACGTTCACCGTGGAGCCGGACTGGGAGCGGCTGGAGGCCCTGCCGGGGCACGTGCTGCGGACGTTGCTGCGGATCGCGCCGTACGGCCGGACGGTGAGCTACGGCGAGCTGGCCGCGGCGGCGGGGATCGCCGACGAGCTGCCGGCCCGCGTGGCCGGCCAGATCCTCAACGCGAACCCGTGGCCGGTCATCGTGCCGTGCCACCGGGTGATCATGTCGGACGGCTCGCTCGGCGGCTTCGGCGGCGCGGTCTGGCGCAAGGAGGTCCTGCTGCGCCACGAGGGCCGCCTGCCCGCCACGCTGTTCTGACGCCCGGCCGCCCGCGGTGCCGGGGTTTCCGCCGCGCCGCTGCTCGCCGTTCCCGGCGGCGCCCGGCCTCCGACGAACTACGGGACGTCCTGCTGGATGGTGGTGCTGTGCCCGGCGGGCTCCGCGTCGGTGAACATGCCGGTCATGCCGAGCAGCACGACCACGCCGAGCAGCACCAGCACCGTCACGGTGATGAGCGGGGTGCTCGCCACCGGCAGCGGCGTGGTCCGCGTCTGTCGCGGCGGCTGCGGCGGCTGCAGGGTCAGCAGCCGGTCCATCGCCTCGGCCGGCCCGTACACGGCGATGCCCAGCTCGCGGGCGGCCCGCCGCGTGGGGTGGTCCGGCGGCACGCCGTCGTCCACCACGACCGCCGTGACGGTCGGCGTGAGCCGCGCCCGGCTCACCGCGCCCCGCGCCTCCAACGAGCGGCGCAGGGCGGCGACATCCGCCGAGCTGCCCAGGTAGTGGACCTGGCACTCGGCGGGGGCGATCCTGCTCGAGGACATTGAACCTCCGCCCTCCCCGACGCGCACACGCTATGCCCAGAGCGCGTCCCGGCGAGAGTCCACGATTCAACGATCACCCGATTGTTGGCGCACCGTTCTGAAACGCTCACTCTGCGTCGATGTACTCAGGGCCGGCTCGCGGTGGCGGGCACGCGCGACGGGGCGGCCGGCGTGGGTTCGATCTCGGAGAGTCCCAGGCGCTGCTGGAACCGGCGCAGCGGGCCGGGCGCCCACCAGGCCGCCTCGCCGAGCAGCCGCAGCAGGGCCGGCACCAGCACCATGCGCACGACGGTGGCGTCCAGGGCGAGCGCGAGGATCATGCCGACGCCCACGAAGCGCATCATCGAGACCTCGGAGAACGCGAACGCCCCGGTCACCACGATCAGCAGCAGCGCCGCCGCGCTGATCACCCGGCCGGTCATCGCGGTGCCTGTGCGCACCGCCTCCTCGCTGCCGGCGCCCTGGTGCCGGGCCTCCACGATGCGCGACAGCAGGAACGTCTCGTAGTCGGTGGACAGGCCGAACACCAGCGCCGCCATGAGCACCACGATGCCGGCCTCCAGCGGGCCGGGCGTCACGCCGAGCAGGTCCGCGCCGTGGCCGTCCTGAAACACCCAGACCAGCACGCCGAACGTCGCCGACAGGCTGAGCGCCGAGGCCACCACGGCCTTGACCGGCAGCAGCACCGAGCCGAACGCCAGGAACATCAGCAGCAGCGTCGCCGACACCAGCAGCACGGCCATCCACGGCAGCTTCGCCTCGATGGCGTCCAGGCTGTCCGCGACGCGCGCCGTGGTGCCGCCGACGAACACCTCGGCGCCGGCCGGTGGCGCCTGGTCGCGGATCAGCGCGAGCGTGCGCTTCGCCTCGTCGCCCAGCGGGTCGGTCTCCAGCGCGGCGTCGAGCGTGACGACGGAGCCACCGGCGCCGGTGGGGCGCACCGAGGCCACGCCGGGCACCGCGTCGATCCGCCGGGAGTACTCGGCGACGGCCGCCTCGGCCGGGGGCGTGCCGCCGAGGCCGCGCACCACGAGCTGCGTCGCGTCGCCGCGCAGCGCCGGGAACTCGTCGGCGAGCACGGTGGTGGCCACCCGCGCCGGGTCGTCGGCGGGCAGCGCCTTCTCGGTGACCTCGCCGAAGCGGGCACCGAGGAACGGCGAGCCGAGCAGCACCAGCAGCGCCACGATCGGCACGGCGTACAGCAGCGGCCGGCGCATCACCCGCCCGGCGAGCCGCCCCCAGCCGTTGTCCGGGCGCGGCGTGAGGCCGGTGCGGCGCCGCCACGGCACGGCGAGCCGGTCCACCCGGTGCCCGAGCACCGCGAGCACCGCCGGCAGCAGGCTGAGCGCCACGATCGCGGCCAGCGCCACCGCGGCCATGCCGCCGTAGCCGAGCGACTTCAGGAACCCCTGCGGGAAGAGCAGCATGCCGGCCAGGGCGACCACCAGCAGCGTCGCGGAGAACACCACGGTGCGCCCGGCCGTGGCCATCGTGCGCGCGACGGCGGTGGCGGTGTCCCGCCCGGCGGCCAGCTCCTCGCGGAACCGCCCCACGATGAACAGCCCGTAGTCCACCGCGAGGCCCAGCCCCAGCAGGGTCACCACGTTGACCGCGAACGAGTTCACCTCCACGCCGGCCACCGTGAGCAGTCGCAGCACGCCGAGCGAGGCCAGGATGGTCAGGCCGCCGACCACGACCGGCAGCGAGGCCGCGACCAGCCCGCCGAACACGATCACCAGCAGCACCAGCACGATCGGCAGCGAGACGGTCTCGGCGCGGGTCAGGTCGCTCGCGGTGCGGCTGTTGATCGCGTCGCCCACGGCCACCCAGCCGGCGAGCTGCGTGGTGGTGCCGGCGGGCGCGGTGAGCCGGTCCTTCACGGCGTCGTAGTCGGCGAGCTGGGCCGACGAGTCGTCGCCGGCCAGCGTGATCACCGCCAGGCCCGTGGTGCGGTCCGCGTTCAGCAGCGCGGCGGCGGCCGGACCGGCGGTCTCGTCGGCGAACGACGTGGCGCGCGCGACGTGCTCGGCGGGCAGGCCGGCGAGCTGCGCGCGTACCGCCTCGGCCACCGCGGGCTCGGTGAGCGTGCCGCCGGTGGCGGTGTAGATGACGATGACGTCCCCGCCCTGGCGGCCGAGCTCCTGCTCCGCGATGCCGGCGGCGCGTACCGCCTCGCTCGTCGGGTCCTCGTAGCCGCCCTGAGCGAGCCGGTCGAACACCCCGGCGCCCCAGCCGCCACCGGCCAGCGTCAGCGCCGCCACCACGACGAGCACCGCCCAGCGGCGGCGGTACACGAACGATCCCCACGACGCGAACACCCGACGACCTCCGAGCGGGTTAGGCTGGCTCTTCCGTGAACGGCGTTCACGTGGCGAACATCGTAAACTTGAGTGAACGACGTTAACAATCGGGGTGGAGGCACGGCGTGAGTGAGCCGGCTCGCAGGCAGCGCGTGCGCGTCGCGACCGAGCAGGAGATCCGCGAGCACACCCGCGCGGTGCTGGTCACCCGCGGCCGGGACGGCCTGACGCTGCGGGCCATCGCCGCCGAGCTGGGCATGACCGCCCCTGCGCTCTACCGGTACTACGGCTCGCGCGAGGACCTGCTGCGCGCCGTGGCGAGCGACATCTGCACCGAGCTGGCCGGCGAGCTGGCCGCGGCCTCGGCGGCCGCCGTCGGCGAGCTGGAGCCGGCGGACGACCGGCGGGTGTCCATCGCCGCGGTGTTCGCCGCCTGCCGCGCGTTCCGCCGCTGGGCGCTCGCGCACCCCGCGGAGTTCGTCCTGGCGTTCGCCTCCACCGACCAGGCCTGCCCGAGCGACTGCGCGGCCGGCTGCCGGTGCGGCCACGCGCAGTTCGCCCGCGCCTTCCTCGGCGTGGGTGTGCGGCTGCTCGCCGAGCACGGCATCCGGCTGCCGGCCGACGAGGAGCTGCCGCCGGAGCTGGTCGCGGCCCTCACCCCGTACCGGCGCACCGTCCTGGACACGGTCGCCGAGGCCGGCATCGCGGTCACCGACGAGGTGGTCACGGTCGGTGCCGTGCACTTCTTCCTGCAGGCCTGGGCCCGGCTGTACGGCCACGTGGCGCTGGAGGTGCTCGGCCAGTTCCGCTTCGCCCTGGACGACGCCGAGCCGCTCTTCGAGAGCATGCTCGCCGACCTGGCCGGCCACCTGTCCTGACCTCGGACGGGCGTCCGCCGGCTCGGCGGCGGCACTCAGAGCCGGGCGGCGGTGGCGGCCACCTCGGCCCGCAGCCGGGCGGCGTCCACCCGGGTCGGCTCGCCGCCGGCCAGCACCTGCTCGCCGGCCACCCAGACGTCGCGCACCGCGCGCCCGCCGGCGGCCCACACCAGGTTCGCCACGAGCTGCGTGTCCGGGGTGTCCGTGCCGCGGACGAACGCCGGCCCGTCGGCCGACACGTGCACCAGGTCCGCCCAGGCCCCCGGCCGCAGCACGCCGAGGTCGTCGCGGCCGAGCGCGGCCGCCCCGCCGCGGGTGGCCATCAGCAGCACCTCGGGCGCGGTCAGCGCAGCGGCGTCCGCCGACGCCAGCCGGGAGAGCAGGGCCGCCAGCCGCAGCTCCTCCCACAGGTCCAGGTCGTCGTTGGACGCGGCGCCGTCGGTGCCGAGGCCCACCGCCACCCCGGCGCGGCGCAGCCCGGCCAGGTCCGCCACCCCGGAGGCGAGCTTCGCGTTCGAGCCCGGGCAGTGCGCCACCGCCACGCCGCGCCGCGCGAACAGCGCCACGTCCTCGGCGGACAGGTGCACGGCGTGCGCCGCCAGCACCCGGGTGCCGGCCAGCACGCCCAGCGCGTCCAGGTACGCCGGCACCGACCCGTGCGCGGCCCGCAGCTCCTCGTCCTCGCCGCGCGACTCCGCGACGTGAACGTGCACCAGCGCGCCGCGCTCCCGGGCCGCCGCCGCGGTCTCCACCAGCGCCTCCGGCGGCAGCGTGTACGCGGCGTGCGGGCCGTAGCCCAGCTCGATCCGTTCCCCGGGCCCGCTGCGCAGCCCGTCGGCGTCGATCCAGGCGCTCACCGCGGCGAGCATGTCCTGCCAGCTGCCCAGGCGGTCCCAGCCCGGCACGGCGATGATCCCCGGCGTCACCAGCGCGCGGGAGCCGACCTCCAGCACCGCCTCGGCGATCTGCTCGGAGTAGAAGTACATCTCGACGCTCGTCGTCACGCCCGCGCGCAGCATCTCGACGCACGCCAGCCGCATTCCGGTGCGCACGTCCGGCGCCCGCAGCCGCCCCTCGGCCGGCCAGATGACGTCCCGCAGCCAGGACATCAGCGGCAGGTCGCCGCCGGCCCCGCGCAGCAGCGTCATCGGGCCGTGCGCGTGGGCGTTCACCAGCCCGGGCAGCAGCACGCCGTCCAGAGTGGTCACCGGCGCGTCCGTCACGGGGGCGGCCGCGGCCGGGCCGACGTGCGTGATCCGGCCGTCCGGGCCGACGTCCACCACGGCGTCCCGCAGCACCGGCGGGCCCTCGTCGCACGGCAGCACCACGGGCGCGGTGTACCGCGCGCTCGTTCCCATGTGAGCGATGGTCCCGTACGCCGTGCCGGCGCACGCAAGGGCCTCAGGAGCGCCGGCGGGCGCCCTGCGGCGGCACGGGGCGATCCGGCGCGGCCGCTTCCGGGAAGGCGCGCGGCCCGCCGTGCTGCCCGCGCGCCACCGCCTCCGGGTCCAGCAGGTAGTTCGGCAGCTGGTCGGCCTCGTCGTAGCGGCGGTGGAACACCGGGGTCTGCGAGGCGGACATCGGCGGCACGATCCAGCTCCAGTCCGCCGGGCAGGTGCGGCCCGCCCGCTCCTCCCTGTCCAGGTGCCGCAGGAACCGCCGCGACTCCGTGTGGTGGTCGGTGATGGTCACGCCGGCGGCCTCGAACGAGTCCAGCACCGCGCGGTTCAGCTCGACCAGGCCTCGGTCGCGCCACAGCGTGCGGTCCGTGGTGCAGTCCAGCCCGAGCCGCTCGGCCACCACCCGCACCAGGTCGTAGCGGTCGGCGTCGGCCAGGTTGCGCGCGCCGATCTCGGTGCCCATGTACCAGCCGTTGAACGGCGCCGCCGGGTAGTCCACGCCGCCGATCCGCAGCCGCATGTTGCTGATCGCGGGCACCGCGTGCCAGCGCAGCCGCAGCTCGGCGAACCAGTCCAGCTCCGGGTGCCGCAGCGGCACCTCCAGGATCGCGTCGCGCGGCAGGTCGGCCAGCACCGGGCCGTCCTGCGCCGTCTCCACGACGAGCGGCAGCACGTCGAACCGGCCGGGCGTGGCCGGCGCCGCCCAACCCATGTCCCGCACCGCCGCGGTGAGGCCGGCGTAGCGCGGGTCGCCCACCACCGCGCCGTCCGCGCCGTCCGCGCCGTCCACGCGGTGCCCGGCGTACCGGACGAGCTGCTCGTTCCAGATGCGCGGCCCGGGCGCGTCCGGCGCGTCCGGGGCGAACACGCTGATCAGCGGCCGGACGCGGCCGCCGTTGGTGGCGATCCGCAGGTGCTCGGCGCACTCGGCGGCGACCTCGGCCGGGCGCCGCACGTGCCGCAGGTCACGCACCATCAGGCTGCGCCAGTACAGCCGGCCGATGCACCGCGAGCTGTTGCGCCAGGCCACCCGCGCGCCGTGCGCGAGCTCCGGCGTGGTGTGCCGGTAGGTGCCGGTGGCCGCCACCTCGGCGCGCACCCGGGCCAGCCGCGGGCCGACCGGACCGGCCCCGGGGTGCTCGGCGTGGTACTGCCGCAGGAACTCCTCGGCCTCCGCCAGGTCGGCCGCCGCTGCGTCCGGGGCCGGGTCGCCGGTCCGTTCCGGGGGGTCGGGCGCGGCCGGGAGGAGGCCGACGCCGATGTCGAGCGCTGTCATGGCGGGCCAACCTAGTTCCGCGTGATCATCACTCATAACCGCCGGATGTGCGAACGCGCGCCTACCGTCGGTGATCACGATCGGGTGGGCCGGCCACGCGCCGTCGAGCGTCGTGCCCGGCGGGTATCGGCTGGCGGCACGGCCGGGTGCTGCTGGCCCGGCTTCGCCCGGCGTCGTCCGGCTCAGCCCCGGACGAACAGCAGGTCGTGCACCACGCGGCCCTCCTCGACCGCGCGCCGCTCGAACTTGGTGACCGGCCGCCAGTCCGGCCGCGGCGCCCACCCGGCCGGGTCCGGCGACGTGTTCCGCAGCGCCGGCTCGTCCCGGCAGACGGCGAGCATCTGGTCGGCGTACGGCTCCCAGTCGGTGGCCAGGTGCAGCGTGCCGCCGGGCCGCAGCCGCGACGCCGCGAGCGCCACGAACGCCGGCTCCACGATGCGCCGCTTGTGGTGCCGTGCCTTCGGCCACGGGTCCGGGAAGAACACCCGGACGCCGTCCAGCGAGTCCGCCGCCAGGTGCTCGCGCAGCAGCCGCACCGCGTCGCCGCGCACCAGCCGCAGGTTGGTCAGCCCGCGCTCGCGCACCCGCATGAGCAGCGCCGCCAGCCCCGGCCGGTACACCTCGGCGCCCAGGTAGTTGATCTCCGGCGCGGCCTCGGCGAGCAGCGCGGTGGTCTCGCCCATGCCGGTGCCGATCTCCAGCACCACCGGCGCGTGCCGTCCGAACCAGGCGTCCAGGTCCAGCGTGGTGTCGTCGGTGAGCGTCACCCCGTAGCGCGGCCACAGCTCCGCCCAGGCCCGCGCCTGGCCGGGGGTGATGCGCTCGCCGCGTCGCGTGTAGCTGTGGATGCCGCGCCGCGGGTCGAGGTCCGGGGGCACGCTCACGAGCCCGGCCGCACGACGGAGTCCCACTGCGCGTGGATGGTCGCCAGGTCCAGCGGGTTCTCGTCGGCGCTCTCCACGATGCCGCACAGCAGCCCGCCGGAGTCCGTGTAGAACGTGGCGTTGGTGGTGCTCGGGGTCGACAGGGTCGCGTCCTTCCAGGTGCCGGAGCGGCCGCCGCCGTCCCACGTGCCGTCGCTCACGTCCCGCCCGGTGATCGTCATGGTGGCCCCGAGCTGGCCGCACGAGGTCTCCACGTCGGAGGACAGGAACGAGGCATAGTAGAGGTCCTGGTCCAGCCGGTAGACGCACTGCACCTGGGTGCGCAGCCCGAGCAGCGCCCTGGCGGAGCCGCCGGGGTCGGCGCAGTTCACCGCGCGCCCCACGGCAGGACCGGCGAACTCCAGCAGGTCGGTGTCGCCGCCGAACGCCGCCTCCTTGGTCGCCTGGTCCACCTCGGTCGGCTCCGGCGGCGTCGGCCCGCCGGGGTTCACCGGGCCCGGCCCGGTGGTGGTCGTGGCCGGGTCCTCGGTCTCCTCCTCGGAGGTGGGCTCCGGCGTCGTCCCCGACGAGGTGCCGGTGCCGCTCACGGGCTGCGCCGGGTCGTCCACCGCGGCCGGGCCGCCGCGGAGCTCCACCGCCACCACGACGGCGACCACCACGAGGGTCGCCAGCAGGGCCGCCAGCCCGGCGAGC
>DASWTI010000163.1:0-2707 GCA_036402215.1 Pseudonocardiaceae bacterium | reverse complement strand
AGCACGTCGCGCCGGGTGAACGCGCTGCGCCGCAACACGTCCCCGGCGAGCAGCCCGCCGGCGACCTGCCCGGTGGCGCGCCGGCCGAGCGCCGGGTGCGCGGTGCCGGCGTAGCGGGGGACGAGCTGCGGCAGGGCGCGCACCAGGTGCGGCGCGGTGCGGGTCATCAGCACGCCGCGCTCCACCGCGCACTCGTGGGCCAGGCCGAGATCGCCGCTCGCCAGGTAACGCAGGCCACCGTGCACGAGCTTGGACGACCAGCGCGACGTCCCGAACGCCAGGTCGTGCGCCTCCAGCAGAGCCACGCTGAGCCCGCGCGAGGCGGCGTCCAGCGCCACCCCGGCGCCGGTCACCCCGCCGCCGACGACGAGCACGTCCACGGCCTCGCCACCGGCCAGACGCTCCAGGTCGGCCGCGCGCCGCGCGGCGTTGAGCGAGGTGGCGCGCAGCGAGCCGGCCGGCAGCGGGATGGTCATGGTTCCTCCGGGGGGCGCAACGACCCGTGCAGCAGGGTGGACAGCTCGGCCAGCAGCGCCGCGCGGGCGGCCGGCGGCTCGCCGAGGTCGGTGACGGCCGGCCGCGCGGACAGCGCGAACGACTGCAGCACCAGGTAGAGCGAGCGGGTGATCAGCGCCGGGTCGCCCCGGCGCACCGAGCCGTCGGCCTGGCCGGCCTCGACGTCGGCGCGCAGCGCGGGCTCGATCAGCCGTTGCGTGGCGCCCACGCGGTCCACCAGGTACGGCAGCAACAGCTCGGGGTCCACGTCCAGCAGCCGCGCCAGCAGCGGGTTGTCCCAGAGCGCGCCGACGCTCGCGGTGGCCCTGGCGACCAGCACGTCGCGCCCGGTGCCGCCGGTGGGCAGCTCGCCGGTGACGCGGACCAGCAGCTCGGTGAACTCGCGCGTCATCAGGTCGGCCACGAGCTGGCGTACGTCGCCGAACCGCCGGTACAGCGTCATCCGGCTCACCCCGGCGCGGCGAGCGACGTCGGTGAGGGTGGTGCGGCGGAAGCCGACGTCGAGTACGCAGCCGCGCACCGCGTCCAGCAACGCGGCGTCCTCCACCCGCACCGCACCGCCGTTGCCGCCGTTGCCGCCGTTGCCGTTGTTGTCGGCACTGCCGTTGCCGTTGCCGCGGCCGCCGCTGTGGCTTCCGCCGCTGCCTACGCCCCTGTTGCCGCTGTTGTTGGCGTTGCCGCCGTTGCTACCGCTGTCACTGCCGCCGCCGTCGCCGGTGCCGCCGGTGCCGCCGGTGCCGGCAAGTGGCTCGGCGGGCTCCGTCGACGTCATGTGACGTTGAGCCGTCATGTGTCACACTGTAACGCGTGCTGACGCCCCCGGACCACACCCCACGCGACCGCCGGCCGGAACCACGCGACCGCTGGACCGCCGAGGTCCAGCCGCTGCCCCGGCACGCCCTGGCGGCCCTGCGCGAACGCTGGGAAGCCGCCGCGCCGCCGTCGGCGTTCACCCCCGCCCCGGCCCCTGTGGACAACCGGCCCGACGCCGCCCGGAACTGTCAGTCAGCTGCCGTACTTTCCAGCTCCCCCGGGGAGGGTGGGGGTGGGGAAGGTGGGCGTGCAGTGGCTTCGCGTCCGCCCGGCACGGGTTCCGATCCGGGGGCTCCAGGTCCGTTCGGCGCCGTTTCCGGTCCGGGGGCTCCGGCTTCGTCCGCGACGGGCTCCGGGGCCGATGTCGGCCGCCGGTCCGGTCCCGACGGCCTCGGGGAGGCTGCGCTGGCCGCGCTGCGGGACGTGACGGGTGCCGACGGGGTGTTGACGGGGGAGCAGGAGCGGGCGGCGTGCGCGGGTGGGCTGTCGTACCTGGACCTGCTGGCGCACCACGTCGGTGGTGGGCCGGTGCTGCCGGACGCGGTCGTGCTGCCGGCCGGCCCGGAGCAGGTCTCGGGGGTGCTGGCGGTCTGCCGGGCGCATGACGTGGCGGTGGTGCCGTTCGGCGGGGGCACGTCGGTGGTCGGCGGGGTGACGGCGTTGCGCGGGCCGAAGCGCGCCGTGGTGGCGCTGGACCTGCGGCGGCTCGACCAGCTCGTGCACGTCGATCCGGTGTCGCGCCAGGCGACGCTGCGGGCCGGACTGCGCGGGCCGGACGCGGAACGGCTGCTGGCCGCCCGCGGGCTCACGCTGGGACACGTGCCGCAGTCCTTCGAGCGGGCCACCATCGGCGGCTTCGCGGCCACCCGCTCGGCCGGGCAGGCGTCCGGCGGCTACGGGCGCTTCGAGGACATGGTGGTCGGCGTGCGGCTGGCCACCCCGGCCGGCGACTGGGACCTCGGGGGGGCGCCGGCCAGCGCCGCCGGGCCCGACCTGCTGCGGCTGGTGCTCGGCAGCGAGGGCGCGTTCGGCGTGATCACCGAGGTCACGGTGCGGGTCCGTCCGCTGCCCACGCACCGCCGCTACGAGGGGCTGGTGCTGGACGGCTGGGCCCGCGGCACGGAGGCGGTGCGCGCGCTCGCCCAGGACCGCGTGCTGGCCGACGTCACGCGGCTGTCCGACGCCGACGAGACGGACCTCGGGCTGGCGCTCGCCGGTGGCGCGCGGACCGCGCTGGTCCGCCGGTACCTGCGGGCCCGCGGCGTCACCGAGCCGTGCCTGCTGGTGCTCGGCTGGGAGGGCACCTCGGCGGCGGACGTGGCGGCGCGGCGGGCGGCGGCGCGGCGAGTGCTCCGGCCGTTCCGCCCGGTGGGGCTCG
>DASWTI010000162.1:0-27283 GCA_036402215.1 Pseudonocardiaceae bacterium | reverse complement strand
CGGGGCGCTGGTGCCGCGCGCGGGCGCGCTCACCGGTCCAGCGCCTGCGCCAGCGCCGTGATCTGCTCGGCCATCCACGTGAGGTAGTCCTGCCCGTCCGGCAGCGTCTCGGTCATCTCCACGACCGGCACGCCGGCCTGTTCGGCCTGCCCGACGAGCTGGGAGACGACGGCGGTCTCGGTCTGTGGATTGTGCACCAGCGCCGCGACCCCGGCCCCCTCGACCACCTGCCCCAGCTGCGCGACGACGGCGGCCGGGGGGTCGTTGCCCTCCTCGACGGCCTCGACGAACTCCGGCGGCGTGACGTCGTGCAGGCCGGCCTCGGCGAGCAGGTGGTGCGCGACGGGCTCGGTGGCGGCGACCTCGGTGCCGTCGTGCGCGGCGGCCAGGTCAGTCACCCGGGACTCCAGGTCCTCCAGCTTCGCGCGGAAGGCGGCGGCGTTGGCGGTGAAGGTGTCCTTCGCCTCCGGGCGCAGGTCGCCGAGCCGGACCGCCAGGTCGTCGGCCACGGCGCCGACGGTGTGCAGGTCGTACCAGACGTGCTCGTTCTCGCCGTGCTCGTGCCCGTCCCCGGAGGGCTCCTCCACCGGCTCGCCGGACGCCTCGGCCGACGGCTCCGTCGACGGGTCGGCCGAGGGTTCCCCGGACGGCTCGGCCGAGGGGTCGCCGCCGGCCGCCGGGTCCTCGTCGTGGCCGATCCGCTCGTGGATGGCGAAGGCCTCGACGAGCGGCAGTTCGCCGTCGCCGCCGAGGGCCTGGGCGATGAAGTCGTCGTAGCCGCCGCCGTTGGCCACGATGAGGTCCGCGTCGCGCAGCGTGGCCGCGTCCCGGGCGCTCACCTGGTAGGAGTGCGGGTCCCCGGCGGCGACGATCGAGGTCACCGACACCTGGTCCCCGCCGACGGCCGCGGCGACGGAGCCCCACACGTTCGTGGAGGCCACGACCGTCACCGTGCCCTCGCCCGGGGCGTCCTCGGAGCCGCCGTCGGTCGAGCAGCCGGCGGCCAGCGCCGCGGCGAGCCCGGCAGCGGCGAACAGCCGTGATGATCTGGTGCGCATCGTCCGAGCCTCCAGGACGTAAATGGAAACGGTTACCGTGTTCACTCTAACGGATCGCCGGAGGTGCACCACCCGGCCGGGGTTCTCCTGGCCGTATCCACCGGTTACCGTCCACCCATGGCGCGGCCACTCAACGCCCGTCGCCCCGCGACCCTGGCGTCCCTGGCCGCCGAGCTCGGGGTGTCGCGGACGACCGTGTCCAACGCCTACAACCGTCCCGACCAGCTCTCTCCCGAGCTGCGCCGCCGGGTCCTGGAGACCGCGCGACGGCTCGGCTACCCCGGCCCGGACCCGGTGGCCCGCTCGCTGCGCACCCGGCACGCCGGCGCCGTCGGGCTGCTGCTGACCGAGACCCTGGCCTATGCGTTCCGCGACCCCGCCGCGCTCCGCTTCCTCGAAGGGCTGGCCCAGGCGTGTGAGGAGGCCGGCCGGGGGTTGCTGCTCGTGCCCGCCGCCGCGCCGTCCGGGATCGACGGCACCGCGCCCAGCGCGACCGTCAACAGCGCCGCCGTCGACGGCTTCGTCGTGTACTCGGTGCCGGACGACGACCCGCACCTGGCGGCCGTGCTGCAACGGCCGGTGCCCGCCGTGGTGTGCGACCAGCCGATCATCACCGGCGTCGACCGGGTGGGCATCGACGACCGCGCGGCCATGCTGTCGATCGTGCGGCACGTGCTGCGGCTCGGGCACCGGCGGATCGGGGTGCTGTGCATGCGCCTCGGGCGCGACCGGCCGGCCGGGCTCGTGACCATGGCGCGCAGCCGTGAGCCGTACAGCCACGTGCAGCGGGCGCGGCTGTCCGGGCTGCGCGCCGGGCTCGCCGAGGCCGACGTGGACGTCCCCGCGGTGCCGATGATCGAGTGCTTCGAGCACAGCACCACGGCCGGAGCGGCCGGAGCGGCGGCGCTGCTGGAGCGCGATCCGCAGCTCACCGCCATCGTGTGCACGGCCGACGTGCTGGCGATCGGCGCGCTCTCCGAGGCCGACCGACGTGGACTGCACGTGCCGGAGCAACTCACCATTACCGGGTTCGACGGCGTGCCGGACGCCGAGCGGGTCGGCCTCACCACGGTGCGCCAGCCGATGCTGGAGAAGGGCCGCACCGCCGGCCGGCTGCTGTTCGACGCCGGTGACGGCGCGCCGCGCACCGTGCTGCTGGACACCGAGCTGGTCGTCGGCCGCACCTGCGCGCCGCCGCGCACCGCCCACGTGGAGTGGTTCAGCGGACTGTAACCGTCCCTTGACGTAGAGTGTCCACCCTGATTGGCTGCGTCTCATTTCACGCCCTGCAACGAAATGAGCGCGATATGCGACTGCGACCATATGCCCGAGTACTGATCGGCATGATGCTGGCCTGCGTTACGACAATTGGGGTCCTGGCCGTTGCTCCGCCGGCCGCCGCCATTCCCGGCGTGCTGTCCGACGGCGACGGCGACGGCCTCGACGACGGCCTCGAGGACACGCTGGCGTCGCGTTTCTTCCCGTGGATCTGGTTCGACTCCGGGGAGAACTACGGATGCACGGAGCCGGCCACGCCGTGGAACCTGGGAACGGCGCTGGCCAGGGTGCGGCCGCACCCGCAGGACGGCGGCAAGATCGCGATCGGGTACACGGTGCTGTTCCGCCGGGACTGCGGTGACCTGTGGGGCTTCAGCTCGCACCACGGCGACGTCGAGCCGTTCTCGCTCACCCTCGCGCCGAACGGCGGATGCCCCGACGGCTGGGGCGTGACGTCGTTGAAGACCATTTCCCACCAGGGCACCTGGGCCGAGCACGTGGACGAGCGCTGGATCGGCAACAGTTGTTCGTTCGGCCGCCTCGCGGGCGGTTCACGGTACGACGCGCGCATCTACTCCGCGGAGAACAAGCACGGCCTGTACGCCTGGGACTCCACGTGCGACGCCGGCGTCGGCGGGCTGGACAACTGCTCGGAGAGTTACACCCGCGAGTACACCGTGTTCAACGTCGGCGAGGACCACGCGCGGCGGATCGACGAGCTGGGCGGCGTGCAGTTCCCCGGCGAGTACGCCTGGACGCCGGTGCTGTTCCGCGGCTCGCTGGGCGGCGGCAGCGGCGACGCCGGGTACGTCCGCGACAAACTGCTCGGCGACCACCTGCTGGCGCCGGCCGGCACCCGCTCCCTGTCCGCCGGGTGCGCCGACCGCACCAAGGTCTGGCACGAGAACCCCGGCCGCGCCGCCACCGTCCGCGCCGGTTCCCCCATCACGCTGTCCGCCGTCGGGGTGGCCCCCGGCAGCACCGTGACGTACCGCTTCGTCTCACCGACCGGCGCGGTGGTCGCCACCCACGAGACGAAGGCCGCCGGCCCCACGTGCGCCGTGCCGTCGTCGGCGCTGACCGCGTTCGCACCCGGCAGCTACCGCGTGGAGGTCTCCTACACGGAGGGCCCGCTGCGCCGCGAGGCGGTGCTCGCCGACCTGGTGATCACCGCCTGAGCCCGGCACCGGCTCGGCCCGGTCCGCACTCACGGGCCGGGCCGGATCAGCCCGGTCCGGTCCGCACTGTGGGCCGCGCCGGCCTGGTCCGGTCCGCACTCGTGGGCCGGCGGGGTCAGCCCGGCCCGGCCTGGTCGCACTCTCCTGGGCTGGGCCGGGCCGGGCGCCGCTCAGCCCGTGGCGCCGGCTCTGCCGGAACCGTCGGCGCGGTCGCCGTCGTCACGATCGCCCTCGCCGTCGTCCTCGGCGGTCCCGCCCCTCCCGCCGGCCTCGCCGCCCTCGTGCCGGTCGTCCTGGTCGACGCCGAGGACGTCGAGGAAGGTGCGGGCCCAGCGGTCCACGTCGTGGGTGAGGACCTGGCGGCGCAGCGAGCGCATGCGGCGGCGGCCCTCCTCGGGGTCGATGGTGAGCGCCGCAGCCATCGCGTCCTTGACGCCCTCGATGTCGTACGGGTTGACCAGGAACGCGCTGGTCAGCTCCCCCGCGGCGCCGGCGAACTCGGACAGCACCAGGGCACCGCCCAGGTCGTGCCGGCAGGCCACGTACTCCTTGCACACCAGGTTCATGCCGTCGCGCACCGGCGTCACCAGCATGACGTCGGCCGCCACGTAGAACGCCGCCAGCTCCTCCCTCGGCACGGAGCGGTGCAGGTAATGCACCACCGGGTGACCCACTTCCGCGAACTCGCCGTTGATCCGGCCGACGTTCAGCTCGATGTCCGCGCGCATCCGCTTGTAGTGCTCGACGCGCTCCCGGCTCGGCGTCGCGAGCTGCACCATCACCACGTCCGACGGGTCGGCGCGGCCCTCCAGGTACAGCTCGTGCAGCGCCCGCAGCCGCACGTCGATGCCCTTCGTGTAGTCGAGCCGGTCGACGCCGAGCACGATCCGCCGCGGGTTGCCCAGCTCCCGCCGCAGCTCCTCCGCGCGACGCAGCACGTGCGGCTCGCGGGAGAGCGCGTCCAGCCCCGCCGAGTCGATCGAGATGGGGAAGGCGCCCGACCGCACGACGCGATCACCCACCGTGACCTCGCCGTACTTCGACCGAACCCCGATCGCGGTACGCGACGGCTCCAGCCCGAGCAGCCGCCGGGTCAGCCACATGAAGTTCTGCGCGCCGCCGGGCCGCTGAAAGCCGATCAGGTCGGCGCCGAGGAGTCCGCGGACGAGTTCGGAGCGCCACGGCAGCTGCATGAACAGCTCGTTCGGCGGGAACGGGATGTGCAGGAAGAAGCCGATGCGCAGGTCCGGCCGCAGCTCCCGCAGCATCGCCGGCACGAGCTGGAGCTGGTAGTCCTGCACCCAGACCGTCGCCCCCGGCGCCGCCACCTTCGCCGTCGTGTCCGCGAACCGCCGGTTGACCTCCACGTACGCCTGCCACCACTGGCGGTTGTCGTACACCGGCTGCTCCACCCCGTCGTGGTACAGCGGCCAGAGAGTCCCGTTCGAGAACCCCTCGTAGTAGTCACGAACCTCGGCCGTCGACAAGGCGACCGGGTGAATCTGCAACGTGTCATCGGCGAACGGCTCGACATCCACGTCGGCCACGCCCGGCCAGCCCACCCACGCGCCCTCGCGGGAGCGGAGGAACGGTTCGAGCGCCGTCACCAGCCCGCCCGGGCTGGCCTTCCACCGCTGCTCCCCCGTGGCAGTGGTCTCCAGATCGACCGGCAGACGGTTGGCGACCACCACGAACTCGGCATGACCCAGCGACTCACTCACATTTACCCAAGCTAGTCGGTTGACCATGAACGCGCCGTCCACTGCCCGGCTGGCCCGTGATCACCCCATTGCCAACGGCGAGCGGCCCGCACTCGGGGGGCGAGGTGCGGGCCGCTCGTTCCCCCGGCCGGGAGCAGGAGGTCACCACCTCACGACCGGAAGCCTCACCCTCCGACGACGTGACCCACGTCTCGGTTCCCCACCCCGTACGATGCTCCCCAGGCCGTCCTGCCACGGCCATGCCGGCGTGGCGCAACTGGCAGCGCACCCGCCTTGTAAGCGGGTGGTTAGGGGTTCGAGTCCCCTCGCCGGCTCCGGGCCGACCAGGGCAAACGCCTCCGCCGGCGATCGTGGAGAGATCGCGTGGCACGGATCGTGGCGTGGTCGACCGCCCGACCTACTCTGGAAGCGTGGGGGCTCCGGGGACTCCCGCTCGTCCGCGCGGCAGCATCGAGACGGTGGGAGCGGCTCGCTGCGGGTGCGCGTGGATGCGGGCGTCGACGTCCTGTCCGGTCGTGACTGGTCAGGTGGGGCAGCTCGACTGGGTCCACGGGCAGACGCTCGGGTCGTAGTCCACTCCGGACAGGGTGTTCTTCATCCAGGTGGTTGTGGTGGCGCCCCACTCTGGTGTGAGCCAGCGGGCGAGCGCGAGCAGCGAGACGTGTTCCGCGCCAGCCGCACGAAGAGCGAGGGCGGCTGACTGCGCATGACCCCCACTGGTCCAGGTGTCCTCGATGAGCAGCACATGTGCCCGCCGCGGAATCGGTGACCGTATGGCGAAGTGCGCCGCGCAAAGATCGCGAGGCGACTCCGGATCGCCGACGCCGCACATGTCGATCTCGCTGCTGTTCGTCCTGGCGAACGACCGCAGGATGCGGGCCAGCGGGTGATGATCGGGCGCCTTGGGCGGCAACGACGGGACCACGGCCCAGGCGGTCGGTGCGGTTCCGACCAGTGCGCGTGGGCAGTCGCGATGACCCTGCAACGCCAGCGCGGCCAGCAGCTTGATCGTCCGCTGTGCGCTCGCCGACGGCTGGATGGGCGACTTGTAGTCACGCATGAGCCGACCGGACTGTGCGATGGGCTCATGGTGCGAGGCGTAGGTCATGAAGCCCCGCGCGTCCGGCAACCCCGTGGCGGCATCGGTGTCGTCGTCGCGCCGGCACCGCGAGCACATCGGCGCGCGCATCGTGGAGCCGGCAATGGGCGTGTAGCACCGTGAGCAGGTGCCGTCGGTCACCAGGTTGCGCAGGTAGCCGCCGGCGGTGGCGACAAGACGGGACCGCAACGCCGCGAGTGGGGCGTCCGCCGTCACAGCATCGAGCCTGCCAGTTCGGCCAGCAGCGCGTCGACCTCCCTGTCCTGGTTGAGTGCGGAGCGGACCTGGTCCATGACCTCGGCCAGGCTGGATGCCACGTGCACTCCTGGGCGGCCCTGCAGGTGCTTGGCCCACTCGGTGTCGGCCACCACCTGGTCGGTGAGGATGACCGGCCTGCCGTGTTCGACGGCCATGCGTGCCTGGGCTCGGGCGCCGCTGTGCTCACCGGCCTGGACCACGACGGTGGCGCGGCCGTAGCCGGACATGACGGCGTTGCGCATGATGAAGTTGTGCGGCTGTGGCGGGGCATCCGGCCAGAACTGGGACAGCACCAGCCCGTGAGCGGCGATCTTGTGTTGCAGCTCGCGGTTGACCGCGGGGTAGGTGCGGTCGATGCCGGTGCCGATCACGGCGACGGTGCGGCCGCCGGCGTCGAGCGCGGCGCGGTGTGCGGCGCCGTCCACGCCGTCGGCCAGGCCGGACAGCACGGTGACGCCCTCCTTCACCAGCTCGGTGGCGACCGTCGAGGCGATCTCCAGGCTGCGGGGGGTGGCCCTTCTGGATCCCACGACCGCGATGGCCGGGTCGTCGGCGACGAGTTGTCCCGCCGCGAACAGGAAGGGAGGTGCCTGGTGCACATCGCGCAGCCGGGCCGGGTAGTCGTCGTCCAGGATGCCCACCAGGCACCGGCCCTGGTCGCGCCACCGGGCAACGTCGGCGGCGGCCTGCGCCAGCAGCTCGGCCCGCTCGGGCCGGGCCAGTAGGGCGTCGGCCTCCTCGGCCGTCCACACGTCGACGGCGCTGCCCCGTTCCAGCAGCTGCTCGGTGACCGTGTTCCACCGCGCACCCTTGGGCAGCGAGCGCAGCAGCGCCACCAGGGCTGCGTGCTCGTCAGCGCGGTGGTCCGGCACCGCGACAGCGTAGGCCGCCCCCGCCCCGGACGCCGAACCAAGCCCCACAACCACACTGTAGAACATGCGTTCGACTTGATCGAGAGTTTCCTCGGGCGACGCGGCCGCGGCGTGTCCGTCAGAACGGGTGTCGTCCAGGGCGAAGGGTCCGTCCGTCAGGGCCGGCTCCACGCCGGTCGGGTCGGCAATGTGTTTGTCCGCCGCCGGTCGGGTCGCCGACGATGGGACCGTGGCGAGGACGCGACGGGCCGACATGTTCACCGCCGACGGCAGGCCGTCCGACGACGACCCGCGGGAGAACGGGCCGAGGCTGGGCGACGAGCGGGTCACGCTGGTGGAATCCCTGCGGCGTCAGCGGCTCACGCTGGAGCTGAAGTGCGCGGGGCTCGACGCGGAGGCGATGGCGCGGCGTGCGGTCGAGCCGTCGACACTGTCGTTGCTGGGGTTGGTGCGGCACCTGGCCGAGGTGGAGCGCGCAGGGTTCCGGGTGCTGATGGCCGGGCAGGACGCGCCTCGGCTGTTCTGTTCGGAGAGCGACCGGGACGGAGATTTCGACGGTGCCGTTCCGGATGCTCCAGTCGTCGCGCGGGCCTGGGAGGCGTGGCGCGCGGAGGTCGACTTCGCGACGCGGTTCGTGGCCGAGGCGCCCAGCCTGGACATCACCGCCGACGATTCGTTGAATCAGCACGGCAGTGGCGGTGGTCCGATGTCGCTGCGCGAGCTGCTGATCGGAATGATCGAGGAGTACGCCCGGCACCTGGGGCATGCCGACCTGCTACGCGAGCGGATCGACGGGCGCATCGGCCAGTAACGGATCACGGGTCCGGCAGCCGACCCACGCGAGAATCCGCCTCCTCCGCCGCGGCGCAGAGCCCGGCCCGCCGTACGTCGCGGCTCGACGCACGGATCGTGCCGAGAACCTTGCCGACCACCTGGGCGCCACCTGTCGATCGACGGGCGGCGGGTGCGGAGTGGACCTTTCCGGGCCCCCGGATCTTCGCTACGTTCTGCCGAACTTTCACGATCGGGGGTCGTTATGACGAGTCGCGCGGCGGGACGCCGACCGTCCCGGTGGCGGCGCCTGGCGCGGCGGGTGATGCGGCGCGCGGGGGTGACCGTGATCCGGCGGCGCGGGCAGGTGTGGTTCGCGGGGCTGGTGCTCGCGATCGGCGTGCCGTTCGTCGTGGAGCGGGCGCATCGGTCGAGCGGGCCGTACGAGCTGAGCGCGCACGCCTTCCTCTCGCTGGCCCTGACGACGGTGGGCTGGCTGGTGTGGCAGGTCGGGGTGCATGCCCGGATCGTGGTGGCGTCGGCGGGGGTGACCGTCGTGAACTGGGTGTGCCGGTACGAGATCCCGTGGTCGATGGTCGAGCACGTGCCGGGCGGGGACGGGCTGCGGATCGTGCTCGCGGACGGCCGGGAGGTGCGGCCGGCGGTCGGTGCGCACGGCGTGCTCGGTGACGTGTGGGGGAACCGGCTGCAGGAACGGATGCGGCGGGCGATCCTCGACGGGCTGCGGACGGGGCGGCGGGAGCCGGCCGATGTCGCGTGGCGGCTCGATCTCAACCTGCGCGGCTACGCGGCGGCGGTGGCGACGATCCTCGCGGTCGAGCTGCTCTGAGCAGGTCGCGGCCCTGCTCGGAAGCCGCTCGGCGGCGACCGGCAACGGCCCCGGCCGGGCCCGGCCGAATCGGTAGCGTGTCGCCATGCCGGGCGATTCGTTCTCGACCGCGACCGAGCGGGACGCGCTGCAGAGCTACCTCGACCAGCTGCGGGACGCGCTGATCCGGAAGGTCAGCGGGCTGTCCGAGCAGGACGCTCGGCGGGCGTCGACCGTCAGCTCGCTGTCGTTGCTCGCGATCGTCAGGCACTCGGCCGTCTGGGAGCGCCGGTGGTTCCAGGTCGTCTTCGCCGGGCGGCCCGATCCCGACGGGTGGCCGACGGTGCGGGGCGAACCGGACGGCACGTTCGCGCTCGGCGACGACGAGACCGTGGAGAGCGTGGTGGCCGACTACCGGGCGCAGATCGCGGCGTCCCGGGAGATCCTCGCCGCGGGAGACCTCGACGCCCGGTGCGCGCTGTCGGACCTGGTCGACGAGAACCTGCGCTGGGTGGCGATGCACCTGATCCAGGAGACCGCGCGGCACGCCGGCCACGCCGACATCATCCGCGAGGCCATCGACGGCAGCCGCGGCTACTGAGCCCACCCTCCGGCCCCGGCAGCAGGATCGGCTCGCGCCGAGCCGCCCGGCGACCAACAGCGGCACCCGGCCGTCAGGCGAGTCGTCAGCCGGCCAGGGCGAGGGTGAACGGCAGGACCTCGGTGGCGCCGGCCAGGCGCAGCGACCGCGCCGCCACGGTGAGCGTCCAGCGGGAGTCGGCGAGGTCGTCGACGAGCAGCACGGGCCCGGCGGGTACCTCGAACGGCACGGCGAACCGACCCCACACGCCGGCCAGGCGGAACGCGCTGTTGCCGCCGGGCTCGCCGCGCGGGCCGCCGTCGGCCGGGGCGAGCGCGCCGCGGTACGGCAGCCGGCCGATCCGGGCGAGGCCCGCGGCCACCGAGGAGACCAGCTCGGGCCGGCGACGTGACGGCACGGAGACGACGCCGACCGGGCGGGACGCCCAGCCCCACGACGTGAGCACCTGGACACACGCCTGCAGCAGGTCGTCGGGCACCGGTGCGTCGGGGGCAGCCAGCACGGAACGCAGCCGAGTCCCCCAGCCGAGGTCCGTCAAGCGGGCGACGGCGCGGCCGGCGGAGGCCTGCTCGGTCGCCGGGATGCGGCCGGACACGGGGACGTCGAGCCGGTTCATGCCGCCCGGCCACTGCCGCCGCGGCTCCAGTTCGACGCCGCTGCGCCGCAGGTGGTCGCCGGCCGTGCGAGCCGCCGCGGCCGGCACCGACGTGGGGTACCACGGCCCGGCGCACAGGTCGCAGCGCCCGCACGGCACGGCGGTGTCGTCGTCCAGCGCGCGCTGCAGGAACGCCATCCGGCAGCCGTCGGCGAGCCCGAGGTACGCGCGCATCGAGTCCTGCTCGGCGTCCCGGGCCCGCGCCACCCGCTCGTAGCGCTCCTCGTCGTACGACCACGGCCGGCCCGTCGACTCCCAGCCGGAGCCCGCGCGCCGCACCGCGCCGTCCACGGCGAGCACCTTGAGCAGCAGCTCCAGCCGCGTCCGGCGGATGTCGGCCACGCTCTCCAGCGCCACGGCGGACAGCGGGCGGTCGGACGCCTCCAGCGCACCGAGCACCGCCGCGGCGTCGGCCCGGCGTGGCATCGCGGCCGTCGCGAAGTAGCGCCAGATGTCGGCGTCCTCCGGGCCCGGCAGCAGCAGCACGTCGGCGCGCTCGACGGCGCGGCCGGCGCGGCCCACCTGCTGGTAGTAGGCGACCGGCGAGGACGGCGCGCCGAGGTGCACCACGAACCCCAGGTCCGGCTTGTCGAAGCCCATGCCGAGCGCCGACGTGGCCACCAGCGCCTTCACCCGGTTCGCCCGCAGGTCCTCCTCCGCCTGGCGGCGCTCCGCGTCGTCGGTGCGGCCGGTGTAGGCGCGCACCTCGTGGCCGGCCTCGCGCAGCAGCGTCGCCAGGTCCTCGGCCGCGCTCACCGTGAGCGCGTAGATGATGCCGCTGCCGGGCAGTTCGTCCAGGTGCGCGGCGATCCAGGCCAGCCGGTCCGCCGCGGTGCGCAGCCGCAGCACGCCGAGCCGCAGCGACGCCCGGGCCAGCGGGCCACGCACCGTGGTGACCGGCACGTCGCCCGCGCCGAGCTGCTCGGCCACGTCCGCGACCACTCGCGCGTTCGCCGTGGCCGTGGTGGCCAGCACCGGCGTGCGCGGCGGCAGCCCGGCCAGCAGCTCCCGGATACGGCGGTAGTCGGGGCGGAAGTCGTGCCCCCAGTCGGAGACGCAGTGCGCCTCGTCCACCACCAGCATCCCCACGCTCCGCACCAACCCCGGCAGCAGTTCGTCCCGGAAGCGTGGATTTGTCAGCCTTTCCGGCGACACGAGCAGCACGTCCACGTCGTCGCGGCGCAGCGCGTCCTCGACCTCGTCCCAGCTCTCCCGGTTGGCCGAGTTGATCTCCATGGCACGCACGCCGGCACGCGCCGCGGCCGCCACCTGGTCGCGCATCAACGAGAGCAACGGCGACACCAGCAACGTCGGTCCGGCGCCCTCGGAGCGCAGCAGCGAGGTGGCCACGAAGTAGACGGCCGACTTGCCCCAGCCGGTGCGCTGCACCACGAGGGCACGCTCGCGGCGCACCACCAGCGCCTCGATGGCCTGCCACTGCCCGTCCCGGAAGTCGGCGTCGGGCCGTCCGGTCAGCGAGCGCAGGACGTCGCGCGCGGCGGCGTGCAGATCGGTGGCGAGAGGCATCGTCCGAGGCTATGCCGTGCGGTCCGTGCCATGACGGTCAGCCCGCTGCCGCGTCCGTCCGACGTGATCGACGGTGACGAACTCGCGGTGCTGTGCCGGATGTTCGGCCACTCGCGGCCCCGGGCGGGTGGTCAGCGGCGGTACTGGGCGGCGAGGTCGGCGGCCGCGGCGGCGTAGCCGGCGGGGTGCTGGTGAGCCATGCCGAGCAGCCAGACGGTGGCCTCCAGCTCGCGGGCGCGCAGCCACGGTGCGAGCTGCTCGTCGCCGGGATCGGGCCGGCCGGTCGCGCGGGCGTAGGCGGCGCGCACCCGCGGCCCGTCGTCGCCGGCGGCACCGGCGAGCACCGCGAGGTCCCAGGTGAGCGGGCCGCGGCAGGATTCCTCCAGGTCGGTCCACAGCCAGCGGCCGCCGACCCGCAGCAGGTTCCCGCCGTGGGCGTCGCCGTGCAGTACACCGCTGGGCTGCCCACCGCCGGGCCGGGCGCCGTTCGCCCCGGCCAGGGCCGTGATCTCCGCGCCGATCGCCGCGTGCTCGGCGCGCATCGCGGCCAGCAGCTCGTCGTCCACCGCGCCGTCCCGCTCGAACGCGTGCAGCGCGTCGTCGACCTGGTCGAACACCGGGGTGAGCAACGGCAGCGGGTCGCGGTGGTGCGCGAGCGCGGCGTGCAGCTCGGCGAGCGCCGTCCCGGCAGCCTCGGCGTCCGGCCGTTCGTCCGACGGCTCGACGTGGGCCCAGAACGTCATCGCGAGCCCGTCCACCTCGTGCGGCCCGGGGTCCACCAGATCCGACGGCGGCACCACCGGCCCCCCGTGCGCCGCGGCCGAGGCGCAGACGGCCACCTCCCGCGCCAGCCAGGCCGCCGGGTCCCGCCGCGTGAACGCCGTCAGCGTCGAGACCCGCGCCACCACCGGCGACGGCGCCAGGTGCACGATCGCGTTGCCACGCGCCGACAGCAGCCGCGGCTCGTCGCACCGCAGGCTGTGCGCCCGGCCGGCCTTCACCGCCGCGGCCACCGCACGCCGGGCCAGTTCCTCCGGGGTCACCATGCGGGCCTTCCTAGCCGACGGACCGCATCGCCGTCACCCCTTGGCATGCTGCCGCCGCGGACCCGGCGGAACGGTCGCTAGCCTGCCGGGATGGAGTCGGCGGCACTGCACCAGCACCGGGCCCGCGCCGGACGGGAGGGCGAGAAGTCCGCCGCCGCCGAACGCCGGCAACGATGGGAGGCCGCGCTGCGGCACAACCGCCACGCCGCCGAGGCGCTCGAACGGGCCGTGGCCCTGGCCGACCACGACGACGACCGCCTGCTGCTGGCCGAGGTGCTCGGCACCGGGGCGCGGCTGCGGGAGCTGTCCGGCGACTGCCGGGGCGCCGTGTCCGCCGCCCGGGCCGCGCTGCGGATGTACGAGACCGTGGACCGCGACGCCGCCGATCCGTCGCGCATCCCCCGCATGCTGGACTGGGCGGCGACGATGGGCGTCCACCCACGGCACGGACCGTTCAGGGCGCGCTTCGAGGAGATCTACGCCCGGGTCGCCGACGCCCACCTGACCCTGGCGCGGCTCATCGCCGAGCACGAGCCCACCGGCGGCGACGAGGCCCGACGGCTCGCCTCCGTCGCCCTGGAGACCTACCGCGCCCTGGCCTCGGCGGGCGACCACCACGGCGCCGCCGACGTCGAGCGGGTGGCCGCCGGGCATCAGGCCGTGCTCGACCGGTTGTCCGTCACGCCGGGCGGGGCCGCCGAGCCGGCCCGGCCGACGTCACGTGACCGGGAGGCGCGGGAGGCCGGTCTCCGCTCCCGCCTGAACAGCGCCGATTCCCTGGCCTCGGCCGCCCGGGACCACTACGCCGCCCGCCGCTTCGCCGACGCGGTCCTGACGATGCGGGAGGCCGTCGGCCACTACCGGGCGGTCGCCGACGACAGCCTGTGGCACAAGCGCGAGCTGGCCCGCGCCCTCCACGATCTCGCCCACCACCTCGAGGCCCACGGCGACCTCGCCGCCGCCGTGGACACCATGCGAGAGGCCGGGGTGCTCTTCGGTCAGGTCCTCGAACACCAGGATCGCCGCTTCGCCCCCGAGGTGGCGCACTGTCGCCGCGAACTGCGCCGTCTGCGCCTCGTCCGCCTCCGCCTGCGCCCCCGAGCCACCCGCCTCCCACCCCTGCCCACGTAGTGACGCCCGGGCGCGGGGTCCGGCACGCCGATATGGCTCGTCGGCGCCGGGCTTCGGTCGCTACGTTGGCCGGATGTTCCAGCTCGACGGCGTATCGGGGCTCGTCCTGGTCGAGGGGATGAGCGACGCCGTGGCGCTGGAGACGCTGGCCGTGCGGCGGGGGCGGGACCTGGTCGCCGAGGGTGTGTCGGTGGTGTCGATCGGCGGTGCGCAGGCGATCGGCAAGGTTCTCGGCATGGTCCGCGCGTCGGGCCGCGAGGTGCGGCTGGCCGGGCTGTGTGACGCGGCGGAGGAGACCGATTTCCGGCGTGGGCTGGAACGCACCGGGCTGGGTTGTGGGCTGACGCGGGAACGGATGGAGGCGCTCGGCTTCTACGTCTGCGAGCAGGACCTGGAGGACGAACTCATTCGGGCCCTCGGCGCCGCCGCCGTGCAGGACGTGCTCGCGCGCAACGGCAAGCTGTCGTCGTTCCGCACGTTCCAGAAGCAGCCGCAGTGGCACGGCCGCCCGGTGGAGAGCCAGCTCCGCAGGTTCTTCGGCAGCAGCGCCGGCAAGATCAGGTACGCCCGCCCGCTGGTCGAGGCACTGGACCTCACCCGCGTGCCACGGCCACTCGACCGCGTACTCGCACACGTCCAGAACACACCAACAGCGCCGTCCGCCCGGCCGACTCGCTGAACCTCGCCGTCGTCGCCCGCAGCCGGCTCACCCCCTCACCGGCTGACAACCTGAATAGCTCAGTGGAATTGGCATGACGGGACGCCCACTCGCCCGGCCCATTGAGCACCGAAACGCGGGTCACTAAGGTCGGAACCCCAATACCGCTATTCCCGGGTGGTACTCATGCGCGCATTCCTGTCGGTACTGCTGGCCGTTCTCGCCATCACCGCCGCGGCCCCTGCCGCCCACTCGGCGGAGGTCGGCCCCGCCACCACCTGGACCGTCGCCCCCGGCGGCGCCGCCATCGTGACCGTGCCGACGTTCATCCTGACCGGCGCCCGCACCGGAGCCACCTTCGTGTGCAGCGGCTCCGTCAGCGGAGCCTTCCCGGTCGGATCAGGCCTGGGATCGCGGCTGTTCCACAACATCTACGTGACCTCACGGTGCAACGGCCCGCTCGGCGTCACCTGCGAGATCGTGTCGGCCGCGCCCGCGTACTTCACCGCGATCAGCTACCTCAACGGCCGCACCTTCGGCCGCCTGTTCAACGTCACGTTCCGCTGCACCGGCCAGTTCTGCAGCTTCACCGCCACCGGCACCCTCGACGCCGACTACGAGAACGCCAGCGCCACCTTCCGCATCCTCACCACGGTCCCCCTCACCATCACCGCCATCACCGGCTGCTACGGCTTCCTCAACCCCGGCGACCCCCTCACCCCGTCCCTGGCCGGCGCCGTGAACCCGCGCCAGGTCATCACCAGCCCCTGACCGTTCCGGTTACGCCCGCCACCGGTCAGGAGCCGGACACCGTGCCGCTCACCGCAGACGTGCCGCCCCGCCGGACACCCCGCCACCCGCCGGGCTCGGACCGCGATCCGGCTCCTCCCGAGGCCGGCCTGACTGGATGAGACCACCGGCAGGAACCGTTCGCCGGCCACACCCCCGTCGAGTCAGGACACTGTCCGGATGGCCACAAACTCACCCCGGGCCAGGCTGTGCACCGACAGGTGCCGGTCGCCTTCGCCTTCCTCACCACCGACGCGGGCCTGCACCGGCCCGGAGCTGGCCACCGACCCACGCTTCCACGCCACCGAGGTGGCCTACCATCGCCCGGGCCTGTACATCGAGATCTGTCTCTACGACACCATCGAGCCGTGCCTCGTCACCAGTCTCGCCGCCGCTCCCCGCAATTACCGCATCGCTCTCAACGAGCTCTACGTCGCACTCTCCCTGGGCCGGCGCAGCACGTCCCTGAGGGCGTCGGCAACGTCCGCCTCACGCTCAAGCGCATCGATCAGCACGCCCTCGCCCTGCGCCGCACCCTGCCCTGCCTCCCGACCGACCTCGACGCCTTCATCCGCCGCCACCGCGGCCTCCCGCCGGCAAGCTGAACCTCCAAGCCCGCCGCGCGGGACGCCCGGACCGAGCTGGACAGCCCGGCGTTGCCCGGCTCGGTCCGCTCAGTCCGCTCAGTCCGCGAGCCGGGCGATCGCCTGCGCCCACAGGAAGTACTTGCTGGTCCCCAGGTCCCGCACGGTCCGAATGCCGAACGCCGCCTCCAGGTGCTGCGCGTCCCCCTCGCTCACCCCTTGCAACACCGACACCGGCGCGTCCGCGAGCTCCCCCATGCTCTTGCCCTCGTACGCCCTGTCCACCTTCGTGCTGATGTCTCCCATACCCCCACCCCACCACGAAACCGCGCCCCTCGCCGGGCCAGCCACCCCCACACCACCGCTTTCACCCCAACCGGCTGCATGCGCGACGGCCACGACCAGACCCGATGGAGCGTGGCCGCTGGTGACGACCCCGGGAGCCGCGATCGGCCGAGCGTCAGAACTGGTAGTAGAGGAACGGGCTGAAGGTGCCGGCGGCGACCAGGATCGACGAGTAGATGAGACCGACGGTCATCAGCGTCATGCGCAGCGCCGTGGCGGGGCGGCTGCGGACGGACTCGAGGTACGGGCCGGTGACCGGGTGGGCGGGCAGCAGGACGATGAGCAGCGCCACCAGCAGGATGAGCGCGCGCTGGTGGGTCAGCGCTGCGTCCACGACGTCGGTGACGCCGCCGAAGTTGGGGATGATCATGTGGCGGATCATCAGCAGCGCCGTGCCCATGTCGGGCGCGCGGAAGATGACCCAGCCGAGGACCACCAGCAGGAAGGTGCCGGCGCGCCGGGCGAGCATGACGGCGGGGTCGGCCGGGGCGGTGGCCCAGCGGTGGCGGCGCTCGATGATGAGCAGCGCGCCGTGGTACAGGCCCCACACCAGGAATGTCCAGTTGGCGCCGTGCCAGAAGCCGGTCAGGACGAACACGATGGCGAGGTTCCGGTACGTCTGCGCGAGCCCGCCTCGATTGCCGCCGAGGGGGATGTAGACGTAGTCGCGGAACCAGCGGGACAGCGACATGTGCCAGCGGCGCCAGAACTCGGTGATGGTGACGGACGAGTACGGGCGGGCGAAGTTCTCGGGCAGCCGGAAGCCGAGCATGCGGGCCAGGCCGATCGCCATGTCCGAGTACCCGGAGAAGTCGAAGTACAGCTGCACGGTGTACGCGATGGCGCCGAGCCAGGCGATGGTGGTGGTCATCTCGTCGGCGGGGGTGCTGAAGCAGGCGTCGACCACCGGGGCCAGGGAGTCGGCGATCACGACCTTCTTGGTCAGCCCGAGGGCGAACCGCGGGAAGCCGGAGGCGATGTCGTCCAGGCGATGGGTGCGCTGCTGCGGCAGCTGATCGGCGATCTCCCGGTACCGCACGATGGGCCCGGCGACGAGCTGCGGGAACATCGAGATGTAGGTGACGAACGAGACCGGGTTGCGCAGGGCGGGCCGCTCGCCGCGGTAGATGTCCACGACGTACGAGATGTGGTGGAACGTGTAGAACGAGATGCCGATGGGCAGGGCGAGCTGCACGATCGGCAGGTCGAGGCCGGTGAACGAGGCGAGGTTGTGCGCCTGGGTGCTGGCGAACCCGGCGTACTTCCAGACGGCCAGCACGGCCACGTCGAAGGCGATGACGGCGATGAGCACGCGACGGCGCCGCACCGGGTCGAGGTCCCACTCGTCGGGCTCCAGGTACGGGCCGGCGAGGTAGTTGACGGCCATGGTGACGAGCAGCAGCACGGTGGTGCCGCCGGCGCCCACGGCGTAGAACAGCAGGCTCGCCACCGCGATGATGCCGTTGCGCCAGTGCCGGGGCGCGGCGAGCACGGCCGCGAGCACGGCCGGCATGAAGAACCACAGGAACAGTGGCGTGGCGAAGGACATCGACGAGCAGGCTAGCCGTCGGCGGCCCGCTCAGGTGGCGCGACGGCGCCGGGCGACCTCGGCGAGCACGACGCCGGCGGCGACCGAGGCGTTGAGCGACTCGACGGCGGAGGCCATCGGGATCGACACGACGAGGTCGCACGTCTCGCGCACCAGCCGCGACAGGCCCTTGCCCTCGGCGCCGACGACCAGCACGAGCGGGTCGGTGGCCGCCGTGAGGTCGTCCAGGCTCACGTCGCCCTCGGCGTCCAGGCCGACGACGGTGAAGCCGGCGGCGGCGCAGTCGCGCAGGGTGCGCGTGAGGTTCGTGGCCCGTGCGATCGGCATCCGGGTCGCGGTGCCGGCGCTGGTCCGCCAGGCGACGGCGGTGATGCCGGCGCTGCGCCGCTGCGGCAGCAGCACGCCGTGCGCGCCGAACGCGGCCGCGCTGCGCACGATGGCGCCGAGGTTGCGCGGGTCCGTCACGCCGTCCAGGGCCACCAGCAGCCCGGCGGTGCGCGCCGCCGAGGCGGCGCCCAGCACGTCGGCCGGGTGCGCGTACTCGTACGCCGGCACGGTGAGCCCGAGCCCCTGGTGCAGCACGCCGCCGGTCATCCGGTCCAGGTCGGCGCGTGGCACCTCCAGGATGGCGATACCGGCGTCGGCGGCCAGCCGGATGGACTCGGTGACCCGCTCGTCCTGCTCCACGCCCACGGCCACGTACAGGGCCGTCGCGGGCACGCCCGCCCGCAGGCACTCGTACACGGGGTTGCGGCCGACGACGGTCTCCGGGCTGTCCGCGTCCTTGCGCTTCTGCTGTGCCGCGGCGGCCTTGGCCGCCGTGCGGGCGGCGGCGTCGGCCCGGCGCTTGGCCGGGTGCCCGGTGCGCTCGCTCGCCTTGGGGGTCGGGCCACGTCCCTCCAGGCCGCGGCGGCGCTGACCGCCGGACCCGACGACCGCGCCCTTCTTGGTGCCGGCCTTGCGCATCGCGCCGCGCCGCCTCGAATTGCCTGCCATGTCAGCTCTTCACCGTCCACACCGGACCGTCGGGGGTGTCCTCCACCGCGATGCCGGCGCCCAGCAGCCGGTCACGGATGCCGTCGGCGGCGGCGAAGTCGCGCTCGGCGCGCGCCCGCTGCCGATCGGCGAGCAGTTCCTCCACCAGCGCGGTGAGCGCGCGCTGCGCGCCGCTGTCCACAGTGGACTGTTCCATCCACTTGCCGGACAACGGGTCGAGGCCGAGCACGTCGAGCATGGCGCGCACCGAGCCGGCCGTGGCGAGGGCCGCGTCACGGTCCCCGGCGTCCAGCGCGGTGTTGCCGGCACGCACCGCCTCGTGCGCCTCGGCCACCGCGGCCGGAGTGCCGAGGTCGTCGTCCAGCGCGGCACGGAAGCCGGCCGGCAGCTCACCCGGCTCCGGCAGGCCGACGCGCTCGCGCACCCGGTGCACGAACGACTCCAGCCGCCGGTAGCCGGCCGCCGCCTCGGCCAGCGCCTCCTCGGAGTACTCGATGGTGGAGCGGTAGTGCGGCACGACCAGGTAGTAGCGCACCTCGGGCGCGCGGAACCGTTGCAGCACAGCGGGAATCGTCAGGGTGTTGCCCAGCGACTTGGACATCTTCTCGCCGGACATGGTGACCCAGGCGTTGTGCAGCCAGTAGCGGGCGAACCCGTCGCCCACGGCACGCGACTGGGCCTGCTCGTTCTCGTGGTGCGGGAAGATCAGGTCGATGCCGCCGCCGTGGATGTCGAACTCCGGGCCCAGGTACTTGGTGGCCATCGCCGAGCACTCCAGGTGCCAGCCGGGACGCCCGGCGCCCCACGGCGTCGGCCAGGCCGGCTCCCCGGGCTTGGCACCCTTCCACAGGGTGAAGTCGAGCGCGGCGCGCTTGCCGGTGGCGGCGGTCTCGCCCTGCTCCATCTTGTCCGGCCGCTGCCCGGAGAGCGCCCCGTACTCCGGGTACGAGGCCACGTCGAAGTAGACGTCACCGGCGGCCGCGTAGGCATGCCCGGCGTCGATGAGCCGTTGCATGAGGTCGACCATCTCGGTGACGTGCCCGGTGGCACGCGGCTCGGCGGTCGGCGGCAGGCAGCCGAGCGCGTCGTAGGCCTCGGTGAACGCCCGCTCGTGCGTCGCCGACCACTCCCACCAGGGGCGCCCGGCCTCGGCGGACTTCGTGAGCACCTTGTCGTCGATGTCGGTGACGTTGCGGACGAAGCGCACGTCGTGGCCGTCCCGCGCGAGCCAGCGGCGCAGCACGTCGAAGCTGGCGCCGCTGCGCACGTGGCCGATGTGCGGCACGCCCTGCACGGTGGCGCCGCACAGGTAGATGGACACCTCGCCGGAGCGCAGCGGCTCGAACGGCCGCACCGAACGACTGGCGGTGTCATGGAGGCGCAACGTCACCGAACCAGCGTACGGGCCGTGCGTAGCGGGTTCCGAACTGCTACGACACCAGCGCCGTGGCGATCGCCGCGACACCCTCGCCGCGGCCGGTGAGTCCCAGGCCGTCGGTGGTGGTGCCGGCCACGGACACGGGTGCGCCGAGCGCCTCGGAGAGCACGGACTGCGCCTCCTCGCGGCGGCCCCCGATGCGCGGCGCGTTGCCGATGACCTGCACCGCGGCGTTCTCGATGCGCAGCCCGGCGGCCTCCACGCGGCGGCGAACCTCGGCGAGCAGGTCCACGCCGTGCGCGCCGGACCAGCGCGGGTCGGATGTGCCGAACACCGCGCCCAGGTCGCCCAGCCCGGCGGCGGACAGCACCGCGTCGCACAGCGCGTGCGCGGCGACGTCGCCGTCGGAGTGCCCGGCGCAGCCGTCCACGCCGGGCCAGTGCAGCCCGGCCATCCAGCACTCCCGCCCGGCCCGCACCGGGTGCACGTCGCTGCCGATGCCGACCCTCACGGCGCCGCCACCCCGGCGCGCAGCACGCCCTCGGCGAGCACCAGGTCGAACGGCGTGGTGACCTTGAACGCCAGCGGGTCACCGGGCACGGCGAGCACCGGCAGGCCCAGCGCCTCGACCAGCCCGGCGTCGTCGGTGAGATCGCCGCCCGCGGCGTGTGCGCGGCGCAGCACGTCCGGCGCGAAGCCCTGGGGGGTCTGCACGGAACGCAGCGTGGCACGGTCGACGGTGTCCAGCACCCGACCGGCGTCGTCCACGCGCTTGACGGTGTCCACCAGCGGCAGCACCGGGATGACGGCACCCGCGCCCGCGCGGACGGCGCGCACGACGGCCTGGAAAACGGCGGCGGGGGTGAAGGCACGGGCGGCGTCGTGCACGAGCACCACGTCAGGCCCGGCGTCCAGCTCCTGAACCGCGTCCAGGGCGAGCCGGACGGAGGCGGTGCGGGTGGCGCCGCCGCCGACGACGCGCACGGCGTCACCGAACTCGGCCAGCACGGCGGAGGCGGTCCCGAGGTCGGCGGCCGGGGCCGCGACCACGACCAGGTCGACGCAGCCGGAACGCACAATGCCCCGGACGGCATGCCGGAGCAGGGGTTCCCCACAGATGGGGACGAACGCCTTCGGGAGGCCCGAGCCAAGACGCTCGCCCCGGCCGGCGGCCGGGACGAGCGCGACGACGCTCAACGGAATCCGAGTACGAGCGGCGTGACCGGGCCTGCTACGAAGCGCTGACGAGGACGTCGTCGAGGATGACCTCGGCGTTGCCCTCGGTGGTGTCCTCGGCGAGCGCGAGCTCGCTCACCAGGATCTGGCGTGCCTTGGCGAGCATCCGCTTCTCGCCGGCCGACAGGCCACGATCCTTGTCACGTCGCCACAGATCCCGTACGACTTCGGCAACCTTGTTCACGTCGCCGGAGGCGAGCTTCTCGAGGTTGGCCTTGTACCGCCGAGACCAGTTCGTGGGCTCCTCCGTGTGGGGAGCCCGCAGCACCTCGAATACCCGATCAAGGCCTTCCTGACCCACCACATCGCGGACGCCGACAACCTCTGCGTTGTCGGCGGGAACGCGAACGGTCAGGTCCCCCTGGGCGACCTTGAGAACGAGGTACTTCTTCTCCTCGCCCTTGATCACTCGGGTCTCGATGGCCTCGATGAGAGCGGCACCGTGGTGCGGGTAGACGACGGTCTCTCCGACCTTGAAAACCATGTGTCCTCTGCCCCTTTCGCTGCCTCGAGTCTAACACGTCCGTGCACGTACTGTCGTGTGACCCGTCGGGCGTAACCGCAGGTCAGGGGATCACCGCGGGGTTGACAAAGGCCGTCGTACGTGCATCGCGGCAGGTCGTGACAGGCCGTTGCCGGAACCCCGGGAAAGCCCCTGTGGAACCGGTCACGCATGCCGTTTCCGTGACCACGGCGGCCATCCACGGAGCTATCCACAGGGTTTCTGCGGCCATCCACCGGGCCGCCCGGGAGATCCACCGGCGGTCCACAGACGCGTCCACAGTGGACGGCGGCGGGCGGTGGTCCGGCGTGCCGCCGGCGGCCGGAGCCGCGCTGACCGTGAGGATGCGGCGTGGCGGCCGATCGGGCGTCACCGTGGTGACGGGCGCCGTCTATCGGCCGGGTGATCGGGCCGCCGAGTGCCTGGGGCCGGGGCGCGGCTAGGCTTCGGCGAGGCCGCACCCGCGCAGCCACGAGCCAGATGACCTGGGAGGACCGGCACCGTGTCCAGCACCCGCCTGCGCCCGCTCGCCATCCTGCGCCCCGCCGTGGTCGCCGGGCTCGGGCTGACCCTGTTCCTTGGCGGCTGCGGCACCGGCCAGGTCAGCCAGACCGCCAACCAGCAGTCGGCGATCGACGGCGCCAACGGCACGATCGGCCCGATCGCGGTGCGCAACGCGCACCTGGCCTACCCGTCGGGCGAGCACGGTTACGAGCAGGGCTCCTCGGCGCCGCTGGTCGTCACCATCGTCAACTCCGGTGCCGTCGCGGACGAACTCAGCTCGATCAAGTCGCCGGCGGCGGCCTCCGTGACCATTCAGGGCGATCGGACGCTGGTCGCCCAGCGGACCCTGGTGGCGGCCGCCGAGGGTGGCGCGGCGGCGTCGGCCACCACCTCGGCCGCCGCGACGACCTCCGCCTCCCCCACCGGAAGCGCCTCGCCGACGGGTAGCGCGGCGCCCACCGGCAGCGGCTCGCCGACCGGCAGCGGCTCGTCGACCGGCAGCGCGAGCCCGTCGGGCGGGGCGAGCTCCGCCCCGCCGAGCACCTCGGGCGAGGAGCGCGGCACGGGCGACGAGGACCAGCCCATCGGCCGCATCACCGTCATCCTGACCGGGCTCACGCAGGACGTGCGCCCCGGGCAGACCATCCGCGTGACGTTCCTGTTCCGCCAGGCCGGTGAGATCACGCTGGACGTGCCGATCGGTGCCACCGACGAGGAGCGGCCCGAGGACGGGTCCGACCACTGACGGTCGGTCGTCCGCGCTAGCGTCGCGGACGTGGTGAGGAACGCGCGCCCGGCCCGGCCCGGCTACCGCTGCGCCGAGTGCGGCCACGAGACCGCCAAGTGGGTCGGCCGCTGCCCGGAGTGCCAGGCGTGGGGCACCCTCGACCAGACCGCGGCGACGCAGCGCGCGCTGGCCACCATCGCGGTGGGCGCGCCGTCCAGCCCGGCCATGCGCATCGGCGAGGTCGACGTGCAGTCGGCCCGGGCCCGCCCGACCGGCGTGGGCGAACTGGACCGGGTGCTCGGCGGCGGCCTGGTGCCGGGCGCCGTGGTGCTGCTGGCCGGCGAGCCCGGCGTCGGCAAGTCCACGCTGCTGCTGGAGGTGGCGGCACAGCACGCGAAGACCGGGCGCACCGTGCTGTACGCGACGGGCGAGGAGTCGGCCGGTCAGGTGCGGCTGCGCGCCGACCGCACCGGCGCCGTGCACGACGAGCTGTACCTGGCGGCGGAGTCCGACCTGTCCGCGGTGCTCGGCCACCTGGAGGCCCTGCGGCCGTCGCTGCTCATCGTGGACTCCGTGCAGACCATGTCGGTGTCCTCCGTGGACGGCGTGGCCGGCGGCGTGACCCAGGTGCGCGCGGTGGCCGGCGCGCTCATCGCGGTGGCCAAGGAGCGCGGCCTGCCGGTGGTGCTCGTCGGCCATGTGACGAAGGACGGCACGGTGGCCGGGCCGAAGGTGCTGGAGCACCTGGTGGACGTCGTGCTGCACTTCGACGGCGACAAGCACTCCATGCTGCGCATGGTTCGCGGCGTGAAGAACCGCTTCGGCCCGGCCGACGAGGTGGGCTGCTTCGAACTGCGCGACGACGGCATCGTGGACGTGCCGGACCCGTCGGGGCTGTTCCGCAGCCACCACGACGTGCCGGTACCGGGCACGGCCATCACCGTGACCGTCGAGGGCAAACGGCCACTGCTCGCCGAGGTGCAGGCACTGGTGGCCGGCAGCGGCCTGACCAACCCGCGGCGCGCGGTCAGCGGCCTGGACTCGGCGCGGCTGGCGATGGCTCTCGCCGTGCTGCAACGGCGCGGCGGGTTCGCCCTGGCCGACCGTGAGGTGTTCGCCGCCACCGTCGGCGGAATGCGCGTGGTGGAGCCCGCCGCCGATCTCGCCGTCACGCTGGCCATCGCCTCGTCCGCCCGCGACATCGCGCTCCCCGCCCACACCGTCGCCATCGGCGAGGTCGGCCTGGCCGGCGAGGTCCGCCGCGTCACCGGCGTCGGCCGGCGGCTGGCGGAGGCGGCACGCCTGGGGTTCACCAGGGCCCTGGTACCGCCGGACCCCGGGCCGATCCCCGAGGGCATGCAGGCGGTGGTGGTGGGCAACCTGGAACACGCCCTGCGAGCCCTGCGCAGGAGCTGACCCCTGTCCACACCCTGTGGACAACTTCCCCACACCTCCCCGGAACTGTCAGCCCAACCAGCTACGGTCGACAAATCCCCTGGGTGGGCGGGGGTTAGGGATGGGTGGCTGCACGGGGCAGGTCGACGGGGCGGCTCGGGTTGAGGGGGTCAGTCCACCGGGGTGGCTGTACGAGGCGATTCGGGGGGTAGTTCCACGGGCGGTTCGAGTGTGGGAACGGCGTGCTCGACGGAGCGGCTCGGAATTGGGGGCGGGCGGCTCGACGGGGTGGCTCGGGGTTCGGGGACAGGGGTCCCTGGCGGCCGGTGGCGCGGAGGCGGTCAGGTGGGGGCGGGGTGCGCGACGCCGGCCGCCGGTGCCACCGCCACCGCCGTTGTCGCCACCGTCGCCACCGCCGTTGTCGCCTCGTGATTTCGGGAAGCGGAGTGGCAGACGTTCCCGGTCCGGGCACCAGGGCGTGCGGTCGCCGGGCTCCCGGTTTCCCGGGCGGGTCAGCGGGGTGGGGCCGGTTCGCCGATGTCCTCGAACCAGAGGTCGGGGTGGGCCTCGATGAAGGTGGACATGAGGGTGACGCACTCGAGGTCGTCCAGCACCGTGATCTGCACGCCGTGCGCGGCCAGCCAGTCGTGACCGCCGGTGAAGGTGCGGGCCTCGCCGATGAGGACGTGGGGGATGCCGAACTGGCGGACCAGGCCGCTGCAGTACCAGCACGGCGAGAGCGTGGTGACCATGATGGTGTCCCGGTAGCTCGGGCGCCGGCCGGCCGCGCGGAAGGCCGCGGTCTCGGCGTGCATCGAGGGGTCGTCGTCCTGGACGCGGCGGTTGTGGCCGCGGCCGAGGAGTTCGCCCTCGGTGGTGAACAAGGCGGCGCCGATCGGCACGCCGCCCTCGGCCAGGCCGAGGCGGGCCTCCTCCAGGGCGACGGCCAACATCGGATCGGTCACGTGCCCAGGTTAGGGCCTGTTCGTGCCGCGACCAGTTCGTAGACTGCCCGCGGGGTGGAGATCGTCGGTGCACGGAGGGGCAAGAGCGGTGAGCGACCGGGGGCATTCCGAGCTGGTCCGGCTGACGCTGGGCAGACTGGCGCCGGGCACGGCACTACGCGACGGGCTGGAGCGGACCCTGCGGGGACGCACCGGCGCGCTGATCGTGCTCGGGCACGACGAATCCGTCGAGACGATCTGTGACGGCGGCTTCCGCCTGGACGTGGAGTTCTCGGCGACGCGGCTGCGCGAGCTGTCCAAGATGGACGGCGCGATCGTGCTGACCACCGACGCCTCGCGCATCGTGCGGGCCAACGTGCAGCTCGTGCCCGACCCGTCGATCCCGACCGAGGAGTCCGGCACGCGGCACCGCACGGCGGAGCGCACGGCCATCCAGACCGGCTACCCGGTGATCTCGGTGAGCCAGTCGATGAGCATCGTCAGCGTCTACGTCGAGGGCCGCCGCCACGTGCTGACCGACTCGGCGACCATCATGTCGCGGGCCAACCAGGCGCTCGCCACGCTGGAGCGCTACAAGGCGCGGCTGGACGAGGTCACGCAGGCGCTGTCGGCGCTGGAGATCGAGGACTTCGTCACGCTCAAGGACGTCATGACGGTGGTGCAGCGCCTGGAGATGGTGCGCCGCATCGCCGACGAGATCGCCGGGCACGTGCTGGAGCTGGGCACCGACGGCCGGCTCATCGCGTTGCAGCTGGACGAGCTGGTGGGCGGCGTGGGGCTGGACCGCGAGCTGGTGGCCCGCGACTACCTGCCGGGGTCGCCCGGGGGGAACGGGTCGGTGTGGCCGCAGCTCACGCGGCTGGACGAGCTGGACGGCACCGAGCTGCTGGACCTGGCGGCGGTGGCCTGCGCGTTCGGCTACCCGTCCTCGCCGGAAGTGCTGGACCAGCAGGTGAGCCCGCGCGGCTACCGGCTGCTGGCCAGGGTGCCGCGGCTGCCGAACGGCGTGCCGGACCGGCTGGTGGACCACTTCGGGTCGTTGCAGGCGCTGCTGGCCGCGACGGCGGACGATCTGCGGTCGGTGGACGGCATCGGGGACTCGCGGGCCCGGGTGGTGCGCGAGGGACTGTCCCGGCTGGCCGAGACGAGCATCGTGGACCGCTACGGCTGACCGGCCGGCGGGACGGCGGCCGGGCGGTGGGTCAGGGGACCATGCGGAAGCCGGCCGCGGGGCCGGTGAGTGTGCCGAGGCGGGCGACCAGGTGGTAGTCGCCGGCCGGCACCACCGTGCGCTCGGCGGAGCAGCCCGGCTGTGACGTGCGCCCGGCCCAGGTGAGTTCGAACAGCACGGTCTCGCCGGCCGCCAGGGTGCGCACGTCGTCGGTGTCCCCCGGGTAGCAGTCGTTGCTGGACCACAGCCGCGTGACGCCGTCGCCGGCGAGGACGACGAGCTCCTGCAGGGCGGCGTCCAGGTCACGGGTGCACGGCACCGGGCCGGCGTTGCCCACCCCGAGACGCAGCAGCGGCTTGCTGCCGACGGTGAACTGCGGCGCGGACGGAATGGCGGCGACGGTGACCACGGAGTCCGGGCAGGGCTGCGGCGGGCCGGGCTGCTGCCGCGACGCGGGCGA
>DASWTI010000161.1:0-6330 GCA_036402215.1 Pseudonocardiaceae bacterium | reverse complement strand
GACGCCTGGGCGTCCAGCCCGGCGACCGCGTCGCGGTCGTGCTGCGCAACGGCGCCGACGCGGCCGTCGCGATCTACGGGATCCTGCGCGCCGGGGCGGCGTTCGTGCCGCTCGACCCGGGCCACCCCGCGCCCCGGGTGGCCGCCGTGCTCGCCGACGCCGAGGCGGCCGTGGCCGTCACCTCGGCCGGCCACGCCGGCCGGGTGGGGACCGTCGACGCCGTGCTGGTGGACGACCTCGCCGCGGCCCCGGCCCCGCCGATGCCGGCCGTCGACCCCGACGCGCTGGCCTACGTCATCTTCACCTCGGGCTCGACCGGCCGTCCCAAGGGCGTGCAGGTGACGCACCGCGGCCTGGTCAACCACGTGGCCTGGGCCGCCGCCGAGCTGGCCGGGCGGGGCGCCGGTGGTTCCGCGCTGTTCTCGTCGGTGGCGTTCGACCTGGTGGTGCCCAACGTGTGGGCGCCGCTGGTGGCCGGGCAGCGGGTGTTCGCCGTCGGCCAGGACGCCGACCTGGCCGACCTCGGGTCCGCGCTGGTCGCGGCCGGGCCGTTCAGCTTCCTCAAGCTCACCCCCGGCCACCTGGAGATCCTCGGCGGCCAGCTCACCGACGCCGAGGCGTCCGCCCTGGCCGGCGTGGTCGTGGCGGCCGGCGAGGCGCTGCCCGGCGTGCTCGCCGACCGCTGGCTCGCGCTGCTCGGGCCGGACGGGCTGATCAACGAGTACGGGCCGACCGAGGCGACCGTCGGCAGCACGGTGCACCCGGTGCGGGTGCCGCACGGCGGCGACGTGGTGCCGATCGGCACCGCCCTGCCCGGCATGAGCACCTACGTGCTGGACCCGGCGATGCGGCCGTCACCGATCGGCGTCCCCGGCGAGCTGTACGTCGGCGGCACCGGCGTGGCCCGCGGCTACGCCGGCCGCCCCGACCTCACCGCCGACCGGTTCGTGCCCGACCCGTACGGCCCGCCCGGCTCCCGGCTCTACCGCACCGGCGACCGGGCGCGGCGCCGCGCCGACGGCGCCGTCGACTTCCTCGGCCGCGCCGACGAGCAGGTGAAGATTCGCGGCTACCGCGTGGAGCCGGCGGAGATCGAGGCGGTGCTGCTCACCCACCCCGGCGTGCGTGACGCCGTGGTCGTCGTGGACCGCACCGGGGACCCCCGGCTGGTCGCCTGCTACGTCGCCGACGCCGACCTGGACGGGCTCGCCGGGCACTGCGCCGCGGCGCTGCCGGAGCACCTGGTGCCGGCCGCCGTGGTCCGGGTGGACGCGGTGCCGCTGACCGCCAACGGCAAGGCCGACCGCGCGGCCCTGGCCGCCCTGGTGGCCGGCACGGCCGCCGTCGCGGACCGCCCGTTCGCCGCCCCGGCCACCCCGCTGGAGGCCGAGCTGGCCGGCATCTGGGGCGCCGTGCTCGGCCTGGACCGGGTGGGCGCCACGGACAGTTTCTTCGACATCGGCGGGCACTCGATCAGCGCGATCGCGCTCGTCGGCGCGCTGCGCAGGGCCGGGCACCCGGCGTCGGTCCGGGACGTGTTCGAGCACCGCACGGTGGCCGCGCTCGCCGCGGTGCTCGCCGGGCGGGCCGAGCCGGCCCCCGAGGTCACCGCGGTGGCGCCGTTCGCGCTGCTGCCCGAGGCCGACCGGGCGCTGCTGCCGGTCGGCGTCGTCGACGCCTACCCGATCTCCCAGGTGCAGCTCGGGATGCTCGTCAAGATCATGACCGACGAGCGCGACCGTACGTACCACAACGTCTCCGCCTTCCGCATCCGCGACGAGGAGCCGTTCTCGGTGGACGCGCTGCGCGAGGCGGTGCGGGTGGTCGTGCGCCGGCACGACATCCTGCGCACCTCGTTCGCGCTGTCCGGCTTCTCCACCCCGGTGCAGCTCGTGCACGGCGCGGTGGACGTCGACGTGCGGCACCTCGACCTGCGCGCCGAGGCCGACCCGGCGGCCGTCCGCCGCGCCTTCGTGGCCGCCGAGCGGGCCGAGCTGTTCGAGCTGCACGAGGCGCCGCACCTGCGCATCGCCGGGCTGGCCGACGACGGCTGCTGGTGGTTCGTGCTCACCATGTCGCACGGCATCCTGGAGGGCTGGAGCCACCACTCGCTGCTGATGGAGGTGCTCGACTGCTACCGCTCGCTGCGCGACACCGGTGAGCCGGCGCCGTTCGAGGCCCCCGCCGTGCGCTACGCCGACTTCGTGGCCGGTGAGCTGGAGGCGCTGGCCTCCGCCGAGGACGTGGCCTACTGGACGTCGGTGGTCCGCGACCACCCGCGCCTGGACCTGCCCGCCTGGGGGACCGGCCGCGGCGCCGGCCCCGGGTCCGCCGACGCCGCCGACCGCGGGGTGCGGGTGGCGGCGGACGTGCCGTTCCACGACCTGCGCGCGGGGTTGCGCGCCGCCGCCGCGGCCGCCGACGTCCCGCTCAAGAGCGTGCTGCTGGCCGCGCACCTCACGGTGCTCTCCCGGCTCACCGCGCACCGCTCGTTCACCGCCGGCCTGGTGTGCCACGGGCGGCCCGAGGCGGCCGGCGCGGACCGGGTGTACGGCATGCACCTCAACACGCTGCCGTTCGTGCACCGGGCCGCCACCGGCACCTGGCGCGAGCTGGTGCGCGACGTGTTCCGCCGCGAGGTGGAGCTGTGGCCGCACCGCCGCTACCCGTTGCCCGAGGTGCAGCGCCTGGCCGGCGGCGAGCGCCCGGTGGACACCCTGTTCAACTACCTGGACTTCGAGCAGGTGGACACCGGGCTGGTGGACACCGGCACCGCCGTCTACGACGCCGCCACCGAGTTCGGCCTGCACGTCTCCAGCCTGGACGGCAACCTCAGCCTGCTCAGCTACTCCTCGGTGATGGGCCAGGGCGACGTGCTGCGGCTCGCCGACGCCTACCGCGCGGTGCTGGAGGCGATCGTCGCCGACCTGGACGGCGACGCGACCGCCCCGGTGTTCGGCGCGGACGAGCTGGCCACCGTCCTCGCGGACGACGCGGTGGCGGCCGCCGAGCGTGGCGGCCCGGTGGACACGGTGCCGGAGCTGGTGCTCGACCGGATCGCCGCGGTACCGGACGCCGAGGCGGTCAACGGCGTCACCTACGCCGGCCTGGACGCGCGCTCGGCGGCGGTGGCCGCGGCGCTCGCCGCCCGTGGTGCCGGCGCGGGCGACGTGGTGGGGGTGCTGCTGGACCGGGGCGCCGACCTGGTCGCCGCGCTGCTCGGCGTGTGGCGCGCCGGGGCGGCCTACGTGCCGCTCGACCCGAGCTACCCGGCCGCCCGGATCGCCGGGATGCTCGCCGACGCCGGGGCGGGCGTGACGGTCACCTCGGCCTGCTACGCCGACCGGTTCGTGGGCGCCGGCACCGTGCTGGTCGACTCGCTGGTCGCGGCCGCGGCGCCGCCGATGCCGGCCGTCGACCCGGACGCGCTCGCCTACGTCATCTTCACCTCGGGCTCGACCGGCCGTCCCAAGGGCGTGCAGGTCACCCACCGCGGCCTGGCCAACCACGTCGAGTGGGCCGCCGCCGAGCTGGCCGGCCGGGGCGACGGCGGCTGCGCGCTGTTCTCGTCGGTGGCGTTCGACCTGGTGGTGCCCAACGTGTGGGCGCCGCTGATCACCGGGCAGCGGGTGTTCGCCGTCGGCCAGGACGCCGACCTCGCCGACCTCGGCCGCACCCTCGCCGCCGCCGGGCCGTTCAGCTTCCTCAAGCTCACCCCCGGCCACCTGGAGATCCTCGGCCACCAGCTCACCGACGCCGAGACGTCCGCCCTGGCCGGCGTGGTCGTGGCGGCCGGCGAGGCGCTGCCCGGCCCGATGGCGGACCGCTGGCTCGGCCTGCTCGGCCCCGGCCGGCTGGTCAACGAGTACGGCCCCACGGAGACCACCGTCGGCGCCTGCGTGCACCCGGTGACCGGGCCGCAGGACCGGCCGGTCGTGCCCATCGGCCGCGCGCTGCCCGGCGTGCGGATGTACGTGCTGGACGGCCGCGCGCGGCTCACCGCCGTGGGCGTCGAGGGCGAGCTGTACGTCGGCGGCACCGGCGTGGCCCGCGGCTACGCCGGCCGCCCCGACCTGACCGCCGACCGGTTCGTGCCCGACCCCTACGGCCCGCCCGGCTCCCGGCTCTACCGCACCGGGGACCGCGCGCGGCGGCTGCCGGACGGCGCGGTGGAGTTCCTCGGCCGCGCCGACGAGCAGGTGAAGCTCCGCGGCTACCGCGTGGAGCTCGCCGAGATCGAGGCGGTGCTCGCCGACGCCCCCGGGGTGCGCGACGCCGTGGTCGTGGCGCGCGAGGACGACGGCGAGAAGCGGCTCGTCTGCTTCCACGTCTCCGAGCACGCGCCGGACCTCGCGGCGCACTGCGCCGAGCGGCTGCCGGAGTTCATGGTCCCCGCGGTGTTCGTCCGCCTGGACGCCGTGCCGCTCAACGCCAACGGCAAGGTCGACCGCGCGGCGCTGCTCGCCGTCGAGATCAGCGCCGAGCGCGACCGGGTGGCGCCGAGCACCCCCACCCAGGAGCGCATCGCCGCCACCTGGGCGCTCGTGCTGCGCACCGACCGGGTGGGCGTCACCGACCGGTTCTTCGACGTCGGCGGCGACTCGCTGCGCGCGGTGGCGTTCGTCGGCGCGCTGCGCCGGGCCGGCATCACGATCGGCGTGCGCGACGTGTTCGAGCGGCAGACGATCGCCGCCCTCGCCGAGCTGGTGGACGGCGCCGAGCCGGCCGAGGCCGCCCCGGAGGTCACCTCCGTGGCGCCGTTCGCGCTGGTCGCCGAGGCCGACCGGGCCGCGCTGCCGGCCGGGCTGGCCGACGCCTACCCCGCCTCGCAGGCGCAGATCGGCATGGCGGTGGAGATCCAGAAGCGGGCCCACGCCGCGCCGTACCACGTGGTACGCACCTTCCGGGTGCGCGACACCGCGGCGTTCTCCCTCGACGCGCTGCGCGCGGCCGTCGCCGACGTGGTGGCCCGGCACGACACGCTGCGCACGACGTTCGACCTGTCCGGGCGGTCGGTGCCGATGCAGCTCGTGCACGCCCGGGTCGAGGTGCCGGTCACCGAGCACACCGGCCCGGTGGACCCGGACGCCGTGGTCGCCGCCGAGCGCGCCCGGCCGTTCGAGGTCGAGCAGCCGGCGCCGCTGCTGCGGGTCTCCGCGCACCGCGACGAGGCCGACGGCGGCGCCTGGTGGCTCACCGTCGCGATCAGCCACCTGATCACCGGCGGCTGGGACCTCAACACGCTGCTCGTCGAGCTGCTCGACCACTACGACCAGCGCCGCCGCGGCCTCACCCCGCCGCAGGCCGGGCCGGCCGCCGTCCGCTACGCCGACTTCGTCGCCGCCGAGCTGGCCTCGCTCGACTCCGAGGACGACCGCGGCTACTGGCGGGACATCACCGCCCGGTACGCCAAGCTCGTGCCGCCGGACGGCTGGGGAGACCCGGCCGACACCCCGCGCACCACGCACCGCGTGCGGGTCGACTACCGCGACCTGGACGCCGGGTTGCGCGCGCTGGCCACCGCGTGCCAGGTGTCGCCGAAGGCGGTGCTGCACGCCGCGCACCTCACCGTCATGGGCGGGCTCGGCGCCGCCCGCCGGTTCTACACCGGGCTGGTGTGCGACGCCCGCCCGGAGGCCGACGGCGCGCACCGGGTGCACGGCATGTACATCAACACGCTGCCGTTCGCCCACGAGCGGGGCGCCCGCACCTGGCGTGAGCTGGTCGCCCGGGTGTTCGCCCGCGAGGTGGAGCTGTGGCCGCACCGGCGGTTCCCGCTGCCCGCGGTGCGCCGCCTGGCCGACGCCGGGCCGCACCCGGTGGAGGTGGTGTTCGACTACACCGAGTACCGCCAGGTGGATGCCGACGTGGTGGACGTGGACGCCTCCTCCGGCGAGGGCTGGACGGAGTTCTCACTGCAGGTCGGCACGGCCGGCGGCCACGTCCACCTGGCGGCGGACAGCCACGTGTTCGGCGCCGCGGCGCTGCGCCGGCTGGCCGCCATGTACCGCGCGGTGCTGGAGGCGATGGTCGCCGACCCGGCCGGCGACGCGCTCGTCGTGCCGCACGCGCCGGGCGAGGCGGAGCTTGTGCTGCCGGCCGCGACCCCGCCGGTGGCCACCGGCCTGGTGCACGAGGCGTTCACCGCCGCCGTGGCCGCCGATCCGGCCGCGGTCGCGGTCACCGCCGGCGGCCGGCACCTGACGTACGGCGAGCTGGACGCCGCGGCCAACCGGCTGGCGCACCACCTGCGGGCGCTCGGCGTCGGCCGCTCGGTGCCGGTCGGCGTGTGCGCCCCGCGCTCCGTGGAGCAGATCACCGCCGTCGTCG
>DASWTI010000160.1:0-1726 GCA_036402215.1 Pseudonocardiaceae bacterium | reverse complement strand
CGAGCGGCGCACGCCCCAGGTTGGTGTGCACCAGGACGCCGGTCGCGTTGATCACCCGGCGCAGCGCCGTGGCGTGCTCGGGCAGCGCGCCCGCCGCGGCGTCGGCCACCTCGTGCGGGGCGAGCTCGCCGTTCCGGGCGCGCTGCTGCGCCGCGGCCACCGCCGCCTTCACCACGGCCGCGCCGAGCCGCTCCGCCGCCACCACCAGCCGGGCGTCGGCGAGCACCACGTCCGTGCGCGGCACCCGTCGCCGATGGTCCACGCGAACATCATGCCCGCCCCACGGAGGGGTCAGGCCGTGACGCCCGGATCGCTGACACCGGCTTCGCGGTCGTGACCGTTCGTCGCCGCGCGACCACGCTGGGCGTCACGCCGTCCGGAGGGCTCCGGCGCTCCGGCCGCCGTCCGTCCGCGTCGTGCCCCGGGGAGGTCCTCGATGAGACGTCCGCTCACGCTGGTGCTGGCCCTGCTGGGGCTGGTGACCGCGCTCGGCCTGGTACCGCCCGCCCCGGCCGCCGAGGCCGCGCTGTCCTCGCCGCCCCGCGGCACCACCATCCGCGCCGTGGAGGGGGTGAATCTGCGCACCGGCCCGTCCACCGGGGACGCGGTGATCACCGTGGTGCCCGCCGGGCACACCGCGTCGGTGCTCAGCGCCACCCCGAGCAACGGCTTCTACCGGGTCAACTACCAGGGCAGCACCGGCTGGACGCACGGCGACTACTGGAACGCGGTGCCCGGCATCGTGGTCAACGGCTACCAGGTGAGCGCCGACGAGGAACGCTGGCTGCGCTGGATCGCCGCCAACACGGTGGCCCGCGTGGAGGGCAGCCGCGCCACCAAGCTCACCACCACGTCCCGGGTGGCCTGGTGGTCGCTCAAGGAGGGCGTGCTGGAGCTCAACCCGGTGCACCCGTACTCGAACTGCGCCTACCCGAGCGACCACCACATCGGCCCGCTGGAGACGTGTCCCGCCGGGTACGCCTGGCAGGTCGGCATCGCCGCCGCCCAGGTGCCGAACTACCCGATGAGCACCACCGAGGCCACGGCGCTGCGGCTGTACCCGGGGTCGACGATCACCCAGGTGCTGGCGCACACCGCCAACTACGCGGGCTACGCCACCGGGACGGCCACCCACACCGCGATCGTCAATTCCACCGGTTCGCTGCGCAACTCCTGGCTGCTGCGCAACCACGGCGTCGGCTTCACGCACGTGGCGCCGACGGTGTACACGGAGTGCATCAGCGGCACCCGGTACTGGTGCTACGGCACGGGCTGGTTGGAGAGCCGGCTGTACGCGCCGGACAAGACCACGGCGCTGCGGGTCATCCGCGAGCTGTCGGCGACGCTGGACTCCCTCGCGCCCTGACCGGGCGCGCGGCCCAGGCGGCCGTCCGGCACCCGTCGGACGGCCGCCGAAGGCACTGAGGGGTCGCCGGCGCTGCGGGGTGGTCGTCGTCGCGTGCCGGCTGCCGGCCAGCGCCGTGGCGGCCCGGTCTTCAGCCCGCGATCAGGCCGTCGTCCACCAGGTGCCGGTAGAGGTGCACCCGCGTCGGGCACGGGCGGCCGGCGGCGCGGTACTTGGCCTTCGCCCGGTCCACGTACTGCTTGGCCGTGTGCGGGCTCAGCCGCATCGCCCGGGCCACCGTGCCCAGCGGGTCGCCCGCGGCGTACCGGGTGGCGGCCAGCGTCTCCTGCCGGCTCAGCACCACCCGCGCCGCCGGCGCCG
>DASWTI010000159.1:0-1732 GCA_036402215.1 Pseudonocardiaceae bacterium | reverse complement strand
GCCGCCCGGGCGCGGGCCGCGGCGGCGTGCGCCGCGTCGTACAGCACCAGCTCCAGCGCCGCGGCCAGCGCTCCCGGGTCGCCGGGCGGCACCACCGCACCCAGGCCCTCGGCGCGCACCAGGTCGGCGAACGAGTCGCCGTCGGTGGTCACCACCGGGTGCCCGGCCCACAGGTGGTCGAGCACCCGCGTGCGGAAGGCGAACGTGGTCTCCACGTGGTCGTGGTGCGTGGTCACTCCGGCGTCGGCGTCCAGCAGCCAGTCCTGGCGCTCCGCGTACGGCACCCAGGACTCGTTGAGGAACACGTGCCGGCCGGTCAGGCCGAGCTCCGCGGCGAGCGCCCGCAGGTCGGCGGCCACGCCCATCTCCGGGTTGTCCGGGTTGGGGTGCGCGAGCCCGAGGAACACCAGCCGCACGTCGTCGCGGCGGGCCCGCAGCAGGTCCACGGCGCGCACCAGGGTCAGCGGGTCGAACCAGTTGTAGACGCCGCCCGCCCAGAGCAGCACCGGGTCGTCCGGGCCGATCGCCTCGAAGGCGCCGCGCAGGCCGGGGCCGTCACCACGGCGGGCCGGCTCGGCGGGCAGCCCGAACGGCGCCACGGCGAGCAGCGAGCGCAGCGTCGGGTCGGCGTCGTACAGCGCCGGGGTGAGCCGGCCGACGCCGGACAGGTGGCCGATCCACAGGTGCCGCTGCCGCTCGGACGCGCACAGGAAGAAGTCGCCGCGGCGGAGCTGGCCGGACAGCGCGGCGGCGGTGGCGAGCGCCTGCTCGTGCCGCGACAGCAGGTCCAGGTCCCGCTCCTGGGCGAGCACCTCCAGGTGCATCGGGTCGTACAGGTCGCACACCACCACGGTGTCCGGGTCGTCCACCAGCCAGGGCATGCGCTCCAGCGCCCAGCCCTGCAGCACCACGACGTCGGCCCAGGTGGTGTGCCCGCGCAACTCCCGCGCGGTGGCGGTGAGCACCGGGAACGGCCCGCCGGTCAGGGTGCAGCCGTTGGTCGTGACCAGGCGCACCGCGTGGCCGGCATCGGCGAGCACGCGCGCGGTGTTCCAGGCGCGGATCGCGGGTCCCGCCATCCGTTCGCCCATCGCGTCGTTGGTCACGACGAGAACGCTCGGCACGCGGCAAAGCTTGCCGCACCGGCGTCATCGCGGCGTCACCGGCCGGGAGGGGCCCACTCCCGCCAGACGACGGCGCGCGGCACGGTGGCACGGCGGCCGATCACCACCCGCCGGGCCAGCGTGGCCGGCAGCCGGGCCAGCACCTCGGCGAGCACCCGCAGCCGCGGACCGCCCCGGTGGTTCGGCGCCGCCCCCGGCCGCGCCAGGAACCGCGCGGTGAGCACGGCGAACCGGCCCAGCTCGCGCGCCGCCACCGGCGCCGGGGCGCAGCGCAGCAGCATGAGCAGCCGGTTGCGCTCGTTCCAGCGGTGGAACCGCGCCGAGCCGTGCCCGCTGGAGGCGCCGTGCGCGTGCGTCACCACGGCGTCGGCCACCGCGAGCACCCCGTGGCCGCCGAGGCGCAGCCGCCACGCGGTGTCGGTGTCCTCGTAGTAGCAGAAGAAATCGGCCGGCACGCCGCCCGCGGCGGACAGCGCCGCGGTGCGCAGCAGCGCCGCCCCGCCGCAGAAGCCGAACGGCGGCGCGCCGTCCGTCAGGTCCTGGCCGTAGCCCAGGGCGGTCAGCCCGACCCCGGTGGACCGCACCTCGCCCGCCGGGTCGCGCAGCAC
>DASWTI010000158.1:0-18171 GCA_036402215.1 Pseudonocardiaceae bacterium | reverse complement strand
CTGCCCCGGTTGCGCGGGCATGCCGAGCGGCGGCGTCGGCGCGTCGGCGGACGGCTGCCGCGCGTCGCCGGGCGGTTGGTCGGACTGCCGCGACGGCCCCCGCGGCGGCTGCTGTGACGGCTGGGGGCCTTGGCCGGCAGGCCCGCCGTCGTTGAATTGATCAGTCATCGGCTTCTCCCGCCGCGCACCGTACCCGCCTGATCGGGCTCCGGGCACCAACTTCGCGGAATGCGTCCGCGCCGTGACCATCGGGAACCGCCGGGCGCGCACAGATGTCCGCCGGGCGGTCCGTCCGGTCTCACGCGGCGGGGCCCGGTCGCGGCGGGATGCCATGATGGATGCCGATGTCCAGACGCAGCACGGGCCCCGACGGCGGTCGGCCACCCGCGGCACGCGGCGCCCGCCGCGTCGAGATCGGGGCGGTGGTCGGCGCCGCGCTGGCGCTCGCCACCAGCTCGCTGCTCGCCCTGGGCGGCGGGGGCACCGGCGCGGGCGAGGAGGAGGGCCCGCGCGAGTTCGCCGCCCCGGTGGGCACCTGCCTGGACTGGACGGCGGCCGACGGCAGCGACGTGCGGGCCGTGGACTGCGCCACGGCGCATCTGTTCGAGGCCGTCGGCACGGTGGACCTGAGCAGCGCGTTCGGCCCCGCGGCGGCGTTCCCCGCGGAGACCGCCTGGCTGCCGATCGTGCAGGAGAAGTGCACCGCGCTCGCCGTGGAGTACCTGAACGGCCGCTACGACCCGTTCGGCCGGTTCACCGTCGGCGCGCTCAAGCCGAGCCAGGCGGGCTGGCGGGCCGACGACCGGACGCTGCACTGCGGCCTGCAGGTGGTGGCGCAGTCCGGCGAGCTGTACCGCACCGAGGGCGGCGCCCGCGGCCAGGACCAGGCGGACATCCACCAGCCCGGCACCTGCCTCGGCATCGACGGGGTGGACGTCGGCGACCCGGTGGACTGCGCGCAACCGCACGCCGTCGAGGTGGTCGGCGTGGTGGACTTCTCGGTGGCGTTCCCGGAGTCGGACTACCCGGACGAGGCGAAGCAGGACGCGGCAGCGGAGCCGGTGTGCACGCAGCTCGCCGCCACCTACGCGGGCGGGCCGACCGTGGTCGCCGACAAGAAGCTCACCGTGTACTGGGACACGTTGCACCTGGAGAGCTGGAAGGCCGGCACCCGCAAGGTGGACTGCAAGCTCGGCGCGCTGCTGCCCGACAAGTCCGGGTTCGCTCCGGTGACCGGCGGTGTGCAGGGCGTGGTGGCGATCGGCGCGACGCCGGCCCCGCCCGCCCCGGAGACCGCGACCCCGGGCGCGCCGGCGCCACTGCCGGCCCCGCTGCCGTTGCCGCCGTCGACCACCCCGCCGGCCACGCCGGCGCCCACGTCGACGCCGGGGACCTAGGTGCCCGTCGACATGACACCGGCGCGCTTCGACGAGCTGGTGTCCGAGGCCCTGGACGAGATCCCGCGGGAGCTGACCCGCGCCATGGACAACGTGGTGGTGCTGGTGGAGGCCGCGCACCCGGAGGAGCCGGGCCTGCTGGGTCTCTACGAGGGCGTCGCGCTCACCGAGCGCAGCACCTCCTACGGCGGACTGCTGCCGGACCGGATCTTCATCTACCGTGACGCGATCCTGGCCATGTGCTCCTCGGAAGAGGAGGTCGTGGAGGAGGTGGCGATCACCGTGGTGCACGAGATCGCGCACCACTTCGGGATCGACGACGAGCGGCTGCACGACCTCGGCTGGGGCTGACCTCGACCGTCCCGCCGTAGGCTGGCGGCGTGCTGTCGATCGCGTACCTGGGCCCCAAGGGCACGTTCACCGAGCAGGCGGCGCGCACGCTGCCGGAGGCCGACGGCGCGCTGCTGATGCCCGAGGACGGCGTGCCGGCCGCCGTGGACGCGGTGCGCGCCGGGCGGGCGGACGCGGCGTGCGTGCCGGTGGAGAACTCCGTGGAGGGCTCGGTCACCAGCACCCTGGACGCGCTCGCCGACCCGGACGCCGACCCGCTGGTGGCGGTGCGCGAGACGGTGCTGCCGGTGCGTTTCTCGGTGCTGGTGCGGCCCGGCACGGCCGCGGGCGAGGTGCGGACCGTGGCCACGCATCCGCACGCCGCGGCCCAGGTGCGCGGCTGGCTCGGCGAGCACCTGCCGGGGGCCAAGCTCGTCACCACGTACTCCACGGCGGCCGCGGCGGTGGCCGTGTGCGAGGGCGACGCGGACGCCGCGGTGACCGCGCCGGTGGCCGCCGAGCACTACCCGCTGGACGCGCTGGCCACCGAGGTGGCGGACCTGCCGGACGCCGTGACCCGGTTCCTGCTGCTGCGCAAGCCGTTGCCACCGCCGCCGCCGACCGGGTCGGACCGCACGTCGCTCATCGCGGTCACCGCGGACCGCACCGGCGCGCTGCTGGAGGTGCTGGCGGAGTTCGCGGCGCGCGGCATCAACCTGTCGCGCATCGAGTCGCGGCCGACGAAGGGCCGGCTCGGCGAGTACCAGTTCTTCCTCGACTGCGACGGCCACGTGTCCGACCGGCGGGTGGCCGAGACGCTGGCCGCGCTGCACCGGCGGTGCACCCGGGTGCGGTTCCTCGGCTCGTACCCGCGGGCCGGCGGGCCCCGGACGCCGGTGCCGCACGACGCCACGGACGCCGGGTTCGAGGCCGGCGTGGCGTGGGTGGACGGGCTGCTGCGGGGCCGCCCGTGAGCTCGCTGCGGCTGCTCCTGGTGCGACACGGCCAGACCGGGTCGAACGTGCGCGGGCTGCTGGACTCCCGGCCGCCCGGGCCGCCGCTCACCGAGCTGGGGCAACGGCAGGCCCTGGAGCTGGCCGACCGGCTGGCGACCCGGCCGGTGGTCGCCGTGTACGCCTCGATCGCGGTGCGCGCCCAGCAGACGGCCGCGCCGATCGCCGCCCGGCACGGCCTGCCGGTGTCGGTGACCGACGGCCTGCACGAGGTGTTCGTCGGCGAGCTGGAGAACCTCAACGGCCCCACCGACGTCGCCCGGTTCGTCGAGGTGTACCAGGCCTGGCACGCCGGTGAGCTGGAGCGGCGGATGCCCGGCGGCGAGAGCGGCCGCGAGCTCCTGGACCGCTTCCTGCCGGTGATCGACCGCATCCGCGCCGAGCACGCCGACGGCACGGTGGTCCTGGTCAGCCACAGCGCCGCGCTGCGCCTGGTCGGCCGCACCCTCGGCGCGAACGTCACCGGGCCGTTCGCCGACACCAACTTCGTGCGCAACTGCCACGCCATCGAACTCGAACCCGACGGCGACGGCTGGCGCTGCCTGGACTGGGCGGGCGTACCCCCGGCCTGACGAGCTGCACCGCACCGGCACCCCGCCGCCGGTAGGTACTCAGAGCTGAGCCCACCCGCCGTTGGTAGGTACTCAGAGCTGAGCCCACCCGCCAACCGTATGTACTCAGAGCAAAGGCTCAGGTCAGGGCGGTGGCGACCGAGCGGGCGGCGGCGACGGTGAGGGGGCCGATCTTGGTGGCGTCGAGCGGCTGCATGGCGACCACGCCCACGGAGGCGCGCAGGCCGGGGACGCCGCGCACCGGGGCGGCGACGCCGTAGGCGCCGGGTTGCAGCTCGCCGGTGGTGACCACCCAGTGGGCGCCGCTGTCGGGGCGCAGCAGGATGGCGCGGCCGGCGGCGCCGCGGCGCAGGGCGTGGCGGGAGCCCACCCGGTAGGCGACATGGAAGTCCGTCCAGGAGGGTTCCACGACGGCGACGGCCTGGGCCTCCTCGCCGTCGGCGACGGTGAGGTGGGCGGTGGCGCCGACCTGCTCGGCGAGGCCGCGCAGCACCGGGCCGGCGGCCTGCCGCAGCTGCGGCAGCACCCGGCCGGCGAGCTGGAGCACGCCGAGCCCGAGCCGCACCCGTGAGCCGTCGCGGCGGACCAGGCCGCGCGCCTGCAACGGCCCGAGCAGCCGGTACACGGCGGCGCGCGAGACGCCGATGCGCTCGGCCAGCTCGCTGATCGTCGGCGGTTCGCCGTCCACGTCGGCGACGGCCTGCAGCAGCGCGAGCCCGCGCTCGAAGGTGAGCGAGGACTCCGCGGACCCGTTCGACACCGCGGTCTACCCGGGGAGCCGCGCGGGGAGCACCCGGCCGGTCACCTCACCGAGGCCGACGAGGGTGCCGCCGGGGCCGGGCGCCGTGGCGGTGATGACCACGGTGTCCCGGTCCTCCAGGAACGTGCGGGCCGAGCCGTCGTCCAGGGTGATCGGCTCCCGGCCGCCCCAGGACAGCTCCAGGAAGCAGCCGCGCTGCTCCCGCTCCGGCCCGGACACCGTGCCCGAGCCGAACAGGTCACCGGGGCGCACCGTGGCGCCGTTGACGGTGAGGTGCGCGAGCTGCTGGGCGCAGGAGAACGACATGAGGCGGAACGGCGGGCGGCTGACGACGGTGCCGTTCCACTCCACGGTGAGCGAGAGGTCCAGGCCCCACGGCTCGGCGGTGCGCAGGTACGGCAGGAGCTCGTGCGGCGGCTCCGGGTTGGGCACCCTGGCTGCGGCCAGCGCGTCCAGCGGCGTGATCCAGGCCGACACCGAGGTAGCGAAGGACTTGCCGAGGAACGGGCCGAGCGGCTGGTACTCCCACGCCTGGATGTCCCGCGCGGACCAGTCGTTGAGCAGCACCACGCCGAACACGTGCTCGGCCACCTTGTCGGCCGGCACGCAGGAGCGCACCGGGCCGCCGCACACGAAGCCGACCTCGGCCTCGATGTCCAGCCGGGCCGACGGGCCGAACGCCGGCGGCGCGCCGGGTTCGGTGGGCCGGCTCTGGCCGCACGGCCGCATCACCGAGGTGCCGGACACCACGACGGTGCCGGCCCGGCCGTGGTAGCCGACCGGCAGGTGCGTCCAGTTCGGCAGCAGCGGGTCGCCGTCCGGGCGGAAGATCCGGCCGACGTTCTCCGCGTGGTAGCGGGAGCTGTAGAAGTCCACGTAGTCCGCGACCGTGAACGGCAGGTGCAGCCGCACGTCGTCCAGCGGGTACAGCGCGGCGTCGCGGGGCCGGGTCGGGTGCGCCACCAGGTCGAGCAGCGCCTCGCGCACCGCGGTCCACTGCAGGCGGCCGGCCGCCAGGAACGGGTCGAGCGAGCCGCCGGACAGCAGGTCGGCGTACGGCAGGGCGCCGGCCGCGGCGAGCGCGGACACGTCGAGCACCGAGTCACCGACCCGGACCCCGATGGCCCGGAAGCCCTCGTTGCCCGCCGAGAACACCCCGTACGGCAGCGTGTGCGGGCCGAACGGACGGTCCGGCGCGAACGCCGGGTCGGCGATCCAGCTCATAACAACCCCAACGCTTCCAGGTCGGCGACCGGCTCGGCGAGCGAGCACGAGCCGTACGAGGCGAAGACCTGCCGCACGGCGTGCACGGCGGGCTCGGGCAGGGCGCCCAGTTCGGCCACCAGGGCCTCGCCGTCGGTGACGGTGAGCGCGCCGGCCACGTCGCGGCCGCCGGCGAGCGCGCGGGACACGGCGACCAGCAGGTTCAGGAACCCGTGGTGGGTGAACCCGGTGCTCTCGTCGCGGTGGCGCACGGCGTGGTGCAGCCCGGCGGTCGCCTTGAACGGCACGCCCTCGGCGCACACCGCGGCGATGAAGTCCGCCACCACGTCGATCGAGGGGAAGGCGCCGGCCTGCGGCCCGCCGCAGCGCAGCTTGGGCCAGCAGCCGTGCCGGGCCACCCGGCGCACGCCGTCCAGCCAGGCCTCGTGGCCGCCCTGGTCCGGGGTGCCGTTGGAGGAGGGCTGCGGGCGGCGCGGCTCGACGACGCGGATGACGTCCTCCGGCACGAACTCCGAGACGCGCTCCAGCCAGGTGGCGTCCACGTCGGAGGGCGCCGGCATCTCGATCATGCGTAGTTGCAGCAGGTTCTTGCGGCCCTCGACGGTGGACACGGCCTTGGGCACGCCGCCCAGTCCGTTGTTCACCACCAGCGAGAGCTGCACCGGCTCGGCCGGCTTGGCCTTGACCAGTTCGACGATGAGATCGGGCAGCCGGGACACCGGGCAGAGGAAGAAGCCGACCAGGCCGGCGTTCCTCCCCTCGCGCGCGGCGAGGTGGCCGCGCACCGCGTCCACCATGGCCGCGTCACCCGGCGGGAAGAGCGCCGCGTCGTCGACCAGTCGGGACAGCAGTGGGGCCACATCGTCAGGGCCGGTCGGGGGCAGTTCGGGCGCCGTTGACACGCATGGCACCCTAGTAGTAGCACGACATGCGGACAACGCTGTCCGTTATATGGACACTTCTCGCAGGTGGGAGCCATGCCGTACTACCGCGCCGTGGGCGACATCCCACGCAAGCGACACACGCAGTTCCGCCGGCCCGACGGCTCGCTCTACGCCGAGGAACTCATGGGCGTGGAGGGCTTCTCCTCCGACTCCGCGCTGCTCTACCACCGGCACCTGCCGACCGCGATCGTCGCCGCGGACACCGTGCCCGACCCGGTGCGCGGCACCACGTCGCCGAACCTGCCCCTCAAGCCACGGCACTTCCGCACGCAGGACCTGAAGTGGGAGGACCCCGACACCGTCGACGCGGTGACCGGGCGGCGGCAGCTGTTCGCCAACGCCGACGTGTCCATCTGCTACGTCGCGGCCACGGCACCCGGCCCGCTGTACCGCAACGCCTTCGGCGACGAGCTGCTGTACGTGCAGGCCGGCTCCGGCGTCGTGGAGACGGTGTACGGCGCGCTGACCGTGGGCGACGGCGACTACGTGGTGCTCCCGACGTCGACCACCTACCGCGTGGTGCCGGACACCGAGCTGCGCCTGCTCGTGCTGGAGGCCACCGGGCACATCGGGCCGCCGCGGCGGTACCTGGCGGCGAAGGGCCAGTTCCTGGAGCACGCGCCGTACTGCGAGCGCGACCTGCGCGGGCCGGCCGAGCCGCTGCTCGCCGAGGGCACCGACGTGCCGGTGCTGGTGCGGCACCGCGCCGGGCTCACCCGCTTCGTGTACGCGCACCACCCGTTCGACGTGGTCGGCTGGGACGGCTGCCTGTACCCGTGGGCGTTCAACATCCGCGACTTCGAGCCGATCACCGGGCGGGTGCACCAGCCGCCGCCGGTGCACCAGACGTTCGAGGGCCCGAACTTCGTGGTGTGCTCGTTCTGCCCGCGCAAGGTGGACTACCACCCGCAGGCCGTGCCGGTGCCGTACAACCACGCCAACGTGGACTCCGACGAGCTGATGTTCTACGTCGGCGGCAACTACGAGGCACGGCGCGGCTCGGGCATCGGCCTGGGCTCCATGTCGCTGCACCCGTCCGGCTGCACCCACGGCCCGCAGCCCGGCGCGGTCGAGGCCTCGCTCGGCGCGGAGTACTTCGACGAGACGGCGGTCATGGTGGACACCTTCCGGCCGCTGGAGCTGGGCGCCGCGGCCACCGCGTGCGAGGACCCGGCCTACGCCTGGACGTGGGCCGGCGGCCCCCGCTCCTGAGGCCCGGGCGGCTGTCCGGCCCAGCGCCCGTGTGAGTTCCTCACCTCTTGGCGCAGAACCGTCACACGCCGCGGCCCTCTCCCGGTTATGTCGGTGCCGCCACTCGGACGAGTGGCGCACGACACGGGAGGAAGGGGCGCGATGCGTCTACGCAGGCGGATGCGGCCACTGGCCGGCGCGACCGCCGGACTGCTCACCCTGGTCGGGGTCGTGGCGATCCCCGGTGCCACGAGCAGCGCCGCGGTGCCCACTGGCTTCACGGACACGGTGGCCATCGGCGGCCTGAGCGCGCCGACCGCCGCCGCGTTCGCGCCCGACGGCCGGGTGTTCGTGGCCGAGAAGAGCGGCCTGGTCAAGGTGTTCGACTCGCTGGCGGACACCAGCGCGACGGTGTTCGCCGACCTGCGGCCGCAGACCCAGGACTTCTGGGACCGTGGGCTGCTGGGGCTCGCCGTGGACCCGCAGTTCCCGGCGCGGCCGTACGTGTACGTCAACTACACCTACGACGCGGTGCCCGGCGGCACCTCGCCGCGCTGGGGCGACACCTGCCCGACGCCGCCCGGCGCCACCGACCGCGGCTGCGTGGTCACCGGCCGGCTGTCCCGGCTCACCATGGGCGCGGGCGGCGTGGCGGTGAGCGAGCTGCCGCTGATCACCGACTGGTGCCAGCAGTACCCCAGCCACTCCATCGGCACGGTCACCTTCGGCCCGGACGGCATGCTCTACGCCGGCGGCGGTGACGGGGCGAGCTTCAACTTCACCGACTACGGCCAGGTGGGCAACCCGTGCGGCGACCCGCCGGGCGCGGCCGGCACGAACCTCAGCCCGCCCACGGCCCGCGGCGGCGCGCTGCGCTCGCAGTCCGTGCGCCGTCCGGCCGGGGAACCGGTGAGCCTGGACGGCACCATCGTCCGGGTCCACCCGGACACCGGCGCCGCGGCGCCCGGCAACCCGTTCGCCGGGCACGCCGACGCCAACGCGCGGCGGATCGTCGCCTACGGCCTGCGCAACCAGTTCCGCTTCGCGTTCCGCCCCGGCACCGACGAGCTGTGGGCCGGTGACGTCGGCTGGGGCACCTGGGAGGAGCTCAACCGGGTCGCCGACGCCAACGACGGCACCGCCGAGAACTTCGGCTGGCCCTGCTACGAGGGCACGGCCGCGCAGCCCGGGTACGACGGCGCCAACGTGACCGTGTGCGAGTCGCTGTACAGCGGCGGCGGGCACAGCACGCCCTACTACGCGTACAACCACGCGGCCAAGGTCGTGCCGACCGACCCGTGCCCGACCGGCGGCTCCTCGGTGTCCGGCATCGCCTTTGAGGACGGCACCAGCAACTACCCGGCGGCGTACCGCGGCGCGCTGTTCTTCGCGGACAGCTCCCGCGGCTGCATCTGGGCCATGCAGCGCGGCGCCAACGGCCAGCCCGACCCGGCGGCCATCGTGCCGTTCGTGACCGGCGTGAGCGCGCCGGTGCAGGTGCTCACCGGGCCCGGCGGCGACCTGTTCTACGTGGCGCTGGGCAGCGGCCAGCTGCGCCGGGTGAGCCACCCCGGTGGCGGCAACCGCCCGCCGGTCGCGGTCGGCACCGCCACGCCGTCCTCCGGTCCCGCGCCGCTCGCCGTGCAGTTCTCCGCGGCCGGATCCAGCGACCCCGACGCCGGCGACACCCTGTCCTACGCGTGGGACCTGGACGCCGACGGCGCCTACGACGACTCGACCGCGGTCAACCCGACGCGGACGTACTCGACGGCCGGCGTGGTGGACGTCGGGCTGCGGGTCACCGACCAGGCGGGCGCCGCGGCCACCACGACGGTGCCGGTCACGGTCGGCACCCCGGGTGGCCTGAACCCGGTGCCGACGATCACCGCGCCCACCGCGGCGCTGCGCTGGACGGTCGGCCAGACGGTGCCGTTCGCCGGCGAGGCGGTGGACCCGCAGGACGGCACGCTGCCCGCGACCGCGCTGTCCTGGGAGCTGTCGCTGCAGCACTGCGCCAGCCAGGGCTCCTGTCACGAGCACGTCGTGCAAACCATGAGCGGCGTGGCCTCCGGCACGTTCGTCGCGCCGGACCACGAGTACCCGTCGTATCTGGAGCTGACCCTCACGGCCACGGACTCCACCGGCCGCACCGGCAGCACGACCACCAGGCTCGACCCGCGCACCGTCGACCTGACGTTCACCTCGAACCCGTCCCAGCTGCTGCTCACGGTGGGCGGCACGCAGCAGCGCACCCCGTTCACCCGCACCGTGATCGTCGGGTCGAGCAACACGGTGAGCGCCCCCAGCCCGCAGAACGCGCCGCCGCTGAACCTGCGGCACCGCTTCACGGGCTGGTCCGACGGCGGGGCGCAGACCCACACCATCGTGGCGCCCGCGGGGGCCACGACGTACCAGGCGACGTACGCGCTCTGCCTCCCCCTCCTACCGTGCTGAACCACGCTCTGCTCTGAGTACAACCACCATCGGAGGAACCTCTGCTCTGAGTACATGTCGCCGGTCCGGGTGAGCTGATCACGGCCGGTTCATGTACTCAGGGCAGAGGGGTGAGGGAGATCACCGGGGTACGGGCCTGTTGGGGGCTCGTGGGTACGCAGACTGGAGGTCGTGTCCCGGCCGACCGATACGCCCGTCGCGCCGGTGCGGCGACGGTTCGCCAGGATCAGGGGCACGCTCGCCGACACCCGGCCGCTGAGCACCCCGGCCTTCCGCCGGCTCTGGCTCGCGGGGATCGTGACCGTGGTCGGCGCGCAGCTGTCCGTGGTCGCGGTGCCGTTCCAGATCTACGAGCTCACCGGCTCGTCGGCGTACGTCGGGCTCACCGGGCTGTTCGGGCTGGTGCCGCTCATCGTGTTCGGCCTGTGGGGCGGCGCGATCGCCGACGCGATGGACCGGCGGACGTTGCTGATCATCACCGCCACCGGCATCGCGGTCAGCTCGCTCGCGCTCTGGGTGATCACCGTGGCGAACGTCGGCAACGTCTGGGTGGTGCTCAGCGTGTTCGCGCTGCAACAGGCGTTCCTCGCGGTGAACCAGCCGACCCGAGGGGCGCTGCTGCCGCGGCTGCTGCCGAACGACCAGCTCCCCGCGGCCAACGCGCTGAACATGCTGGTGTTCACGTTCGGCGCCATCCTCGGCCCGCTGCTGGCCGGGGCGCTGCTGCCGATCATCGGCCTGGGCACGTTGTACCTGCTGGACGCCATCGCGCTCACCGCCACGCTGTGGGCCACCTGGATGCTGCCGCGGATGCCGCCGACGGCGAGCGACACGCCACGGCGGGCCGGGCTGCGCGACGTGATCGCCGGGTTCGTGTTCCTGGCGCGGCAGAAGATCCTGCTCGTCTCGTTCCTGGTGGACGTCATCGCCATGGGCTTCGGCATGCCGCGCGCGGTGTTCCCCGAGGCCGCCGTGCACACGTTCGGCGATCCCCCGGGCGGCGGGCCGGCGCTCGGCTGGCTGTACGCGGCGATGCCCATCGGCGCCATGGCCGGCGCGCTGTTCTCCGGCTGGCTGCACCGCGTCACCCGGCAGGGCGTGGCGGTCACCGTGTCCATCTGCGTGTGGGGGCTCGGCGTCACGTTCTTCGGGCTGGTGGGCTCGCTCTGGCTGGCGGTGGTCTTCCTGGCGATCGGCGGGGCGGCGGACACGGTGAGCGCGGTGTTCCGCTCGACGATGCTGCAGGTGGTGGCGACCGACGAGATGCGCGGCCGGATGCAGGGCGTGTTCATCGTGGTGGTGGCGGGCGGGCCGCGGCTGGCGGACGTCTGGCACGGGCCGGCGGCGGCCGCCGGTGGCACGGCGTTCGCCGCGGCGGCCGGCGGCGTCGCCGTGGTCGTGCTCACCATCGCCGTCGTCGCGCTGCTGCCCGCGTTCTGGCGCTACCGCGCGGCGTGACCGCCTAGCCTGTGGCCGTGACCTGGTGGCGTGAGTGGTGGCGCCGGCCGACGCCGGCCCTGGTGGGCGTGCTCGCCGGGGGCGCGGCCGCCGCGCTCGTCGCCACCCTGCTCACCGGGTACGCGGACACCGCGGGCACACCGGCGCCGGAGTCCCCCGGCCCGGCCGCGCCGAGCACCACCGCCCAGCCGTCGCGGCCGCCCGGCGAGGTGGTGCTGACCTTCGCCGGCGACGTGCACTTCGCGGAGCGCACCGCCACGCTGCTGGACGACCCCGCGACCGCGTTCGGCCCGGTGGCCGAGGTGTTCACCGCCTCCGACCTGGCCGTCGTGAACCTGGAGACGGCGGTCACCACGCGCGGCACCGCGGAGCCCAAGAAGTACCTGTTCCGCGCACCACCGGCCACGTACGAGGCGGTGAAGGCGGCCGGCATCGACGCGGTGTCGATCGGCAACAACCACTCGCTGGACTACGGCCCGGTGGGTCTGGCCGACACCGTGGAGCACGCCGCCGCTGCCGGGGTGCCGGTGTTCGGCGCGGGCGAGGACGCCGCCGCCGCGTACGCGCCGTGGGTCACCGAGGTCAACGGCACCACCATCGCCCTGCTCGGCATCTCCCAGGTGCACGAGCTGGAGCAGAGCTGGAACGCCACCGACTCCCGGCCCGGCGTGGCGCACGCCAGGGACGCCACGCGCTCCCTGGCCGCCGTCCGCGACGCCCGCGCCCGCGCCGACGTCGTGATCGTCTACATGCACTGGGGCCGGGAGAACAACGAGTGCCCCACCGGCGAGATGAAGACCTTCGCCGGCAAGCTCGCCGACGCGGGCGCGGACGTCATCATCGGCACCCACGCGCACCTGCTGCAGGGCGACGGGTGGCTCGACGACACGTACGTGGCGTACGGGCTGGGCAACTTCCTCTGGTGGTGGAACGACGCCGCCAGCAACGACACCGGCGTCCTGCGCCTCACCCTGCGCGACGGCGAGGTGGCCGGCACCGAGTTCCTGCCCGCCCACATCTCCCGCACCACCGGCCAACCCATCCCCGCGACCGGCGAGGAGGCCGAGCGCATCGCCGCGAAGTTCGCCGGCCTGCGGGAGTGCACCGGCCTCGCGGACGCCCCGTCGTGACCGCGTAGCATCGCGCCGTGCCGGATGCCGCCGCCCCGGCCGGGCCCGTTCCCGGTGCCGACGCGGCCGACGCCCGGACGCGGCGGCTGCTCAGGCTCGAACTGCTGGTGGTCTTCGCGATCACGCTGGGGCTGTCCGCGGCGCGCAGCCTGTTGTCGATCATCGAGTCGTTGCTGGCGCCGGAGCCGCTGTCCGAGCAGTCGGTGGCGCTCAACGTCACGGCCTCGCAGGCCGACCTGATCGACCTGGCGTTCCAGCTGCTGCGGGTGCTGCAGCTCTTCGCCTGGGGCGGCCTCGGCGCGTACCTGCTGGTGCGCGGCGGGATGCGGCTGCGCGAGGTGGGCCTCGGCCGGCGGCTGGACCGGCGGGACTGGGCGTACGGGCTGGGGCTGGCCGCGCTGATCGGCCTGCCGGGGCTCGCGTTCTACCTGGTCACCCGGGCGCTCGGCGTCAACCTCACGGTGCTGCCGTCGGCGCTGGACGACACGTGGTGGCGCGCGCCCGTGCTGGTGCTCGCCGCGGCGGCGAACGCCTGGGCCGAGGAGGTGCTGATGGTGGGCTTCCTGCTCACCCGCCTCGGCCAGCTCCGCGTCGGCCGCTGGGGCGCGCTGGCCGGATCGGCGGTACTGCGCGGCGCGTACCACCTGTACCAGGGCTTCGGCGGCTTCGCCGGCAACGTGATCATGGGCCTGGTGTTCGGCTACCTCTGGCAGCGCACGAACCGGCTGTGGCCGCTGGTCATCGCGCACACGGTGATCGACGTGGTGGCGTTCGTGGGCTACGCGCTGCTGCGCGGCAAGGTGGGCTGGCTCCCCTGAGCGCGGCGATCCTGGCCCTCGAGGAGGTCGCCGCCCGCGGCTGGCCGGCGCCGCACACCCACCGGCTCGGTGGCTGGCTGCTGCGCGCCGGCGACGGCTGGACGCGCCGCGCCAACTCGGTGCTCGCGCTCGGCGACCCCGGCCTGCCCCTGGACGCGGCCATCGCCGAGGTGGCCGCCTGGTACGCGGGCCACGGCCTGCCGCCCGCGTTCTCGGTCCCGCTACCGGCCCTGGCCCCGCTCGACGCCGCCCTCGCCGAACGCGGCTGGCGCGCCGAGCTGACCACCCACGTACTCACCTCTGCTCTGAGTACACCGAGTATGCAGTCGGGGGACTCTGCTCTGAGTAGACCGGGTATGCAGCCGGCTGACTCAGCTCTGAGTACACGGAGTATGCGCCCGGGGGACTTTGCTCTGAGTACACCGGGTATGCGGGGCGTCGTGGTGGGGCTGGAGGGGTGGCCGCCGGTGGGGTGGGACGAGGTGTACCGGGGGCCGGAGCCGTTGCCGCCGGGTGCCCTGGCGATTCTGGCCGGGCCGCCGATCGTCACGTTCGCCGCCGTCCGGGACGACGAGCAGCGGGTGGTGGCGACGGGGCGGGGCGTGGTGACCGGCGAGTGGCTGGGGATCGCGGCCGTGGAGGTCCGGCCGGACCACCGGGGGCGCGGCCTGGCCGTGGCGGTGACGGACGCGCTGCGGGGCTGGGGCGCGCGGCACGGCGCCGCCCGCGCCTACCTGCAGGTCGCGGACGACAACGCGGCGGCGCGGACGCTGTACGCGCGGCTCGGCTTCACGCACCACCACACGTACCGGCAGCGGGTGCCGGGCCCACCTCGGCCGGGCCTACGTCTGCCGGAACCGGCTCAGCCGTGGTCGAGGATGCCGTAGCGCATCCGGGCCATCATGTTCTCCGGGCCGGCCTGCACGCCGCTGTCGCGGAACAGCTCGTCCACCCGGCCGGCCAGCACCGCCGGGTCCCAGCGGGCGCCGCCGTTGGTCACCTCGGCGACCGAGGTGAACGGCTGGAAGATCTCCACGGAGTCGCCCTGGACACCGAACACCTTGCCGCTGATGTGCCCGGACGCCTCGGAGCACAGGTAGGCCACGAGCGGCGCGACGTTCTCCGGGGCGAAGAAGTCGAAGGCGCCGGCGTCCACCGCCTCCTTGCGGGCCAGCCGGACCTCCTCGGGCAGCAGGTCCTCCGTCATGCGGGTGATGGCCGACGGCGCGATGGCGTTGGAGGTGACGCGGTGGCGGGCCATCTCCATGGCGGTGATCGTGGACAGCGCGGCGATGCCGGCCTTGGCGGCGCCGTAGTTGGCCTGGCCGAAGTTGCCGAGGATGCCGGACGTGGAGCTGGTGTGCACGATGCGGCCCGGCCGGTCGGCCTCGCGCCAGTAGCGGCAGGCGGCGCGGGTCGGTAGGAAGTGCCCGCGCAGGTGCACGCGGATCACGGTGTCCCACTCGTCGTCGCTCATCTTGACGAGCGTGCGGTCGCGCAGCACGCCCGCGTTGTTCACCAGGGCGTCGAGCGCGCCGAACGCCTCGACGGCGGTGCGCACCAGCCCGTCGGCCACGGCGGTCTCGGCGACGTCACCGGCGGCGAGCACGGCGCGGCCGCCGTCCGCGGTGATCTCGTCGACCACCGCGCGGCCTGCGGCCTCGTCGAACTCGGCGACCACCACCGCGGCGCCCTGCCGCGCGCACTCCAGCGCCTCACCACGCCCGATGCCACGGCCGGCACCGGTGACGATCACGACCCTGCCGTCGAGGATGCCCATGACGGCCGATCCTAGGGGCCGTCAGAGCTGCACGGGCGCCGAGCCGAAGGACACATTGAACCGGTCGCACCAGATCACGACGCTCCGCAGCCCGGCCAGGTCGACGTCCGGCGGGATGACGTAGTTCTGGTTGCCGTGCGTGCCCTTGAGCTTGCCGAGCTTCACGTGCCGGGTGTCGTCGTACTTGAACCAGTTGCCGCCGGCGTCCTGGTCGCTCAGCCAGACGTGCAGGTCCGGCCCGTCGCTGGTGGCCAGGTTCTCCAGGCGCACCACGCGCGAGCCGTCCGCCAGCGAGACCACCAGGGCGCGGCCGCTGGTGTCGTGCTCCTGGGAGACGAAGTCGCCCTGGCCGAGCACGACCGGGCCGGCCGGCTTCGGGGGCGGCGGAGGCTGGGGCGGCGGCGTGGCCGGGGCCGGCTGCGCGGACGGCACGGCGGACGGCGACGAGGCGGACGGCTGGGCGGACGCCCCGGGATCGGTACCGCTCACGCTGCCGCTGGCACCGGGCGCCCCGGCGGCGGCCAGCTCGGGCAGTTCCTCGTCGACCGTGCTGGAGGTGAACACCTTCCACGGCTGGAAGGCCCACAGGCCCACCACGAGCGCGATCACGGCCACGCCCGCGGCGGCCACCAGGAGGGTCCGCCGGTGGCGACGGATCGCGCCGGCTGGCATCACTGGGGCTCCTCGGTGCTGGTCGTCGCTCATGGCGGATGAGACTTCCACGGTAACGGCGCGGACCCGGCGGCGGTCCTTACCAGCCGATTACGCTCACCGCATGGAGACCACCAGACCGGGCGTCACCAGTGAGGTCGGGCGGCTGCGCGCCGTGCTGCTGCACCGGCCGGGGGCCGAGCTCAAGAGGCTCACTCCGCAGAACAACGACCAGCTCCTGTTCGACGGCATCCCGTGGGTGGACCGCGCGCAGGACGAGCACGACTCGTTCGCCAAGGCCATGGCCGGCCGCGGCGTCGAGGTGCTGCTGCTGTCGGCGCTGCTGGAGGAGGCACTCGCCGACCAGCGGGCCCGCGCGGCCGGCGTGCACGCCGCGGTGGACGAGCTGCGGCTCGGCCTGGACCTGGCCGACGTGCTGCGCTCGCACCTGACCGGGCTGGACGCCACCACGCTCGCCGACGTGCTCACCGCCGGTATGACGTTCGAGGAGCTGCCGGCCGCCGAGGGTGCCTCTCTGGTCCGCAGCATGCACCGGCCGCACGACTTCGCCATCGAGCCGCTGCCGAACCTGCTGTTCACCCGGGACTCCTCGGTGTGGGTGGGCGACCGGGTGGCGATCACCTCGCTGGCGCTGCCGGCCCGGCGGCGCGAGAGCTCGCTCACCGACCTGGTGTACGCCTACCACCCGCGGTTCGCCGCGTCCGGGCGCGCGTACGGGGCGCACTCCGCGCCGCTGGAGGGCGGCGACGTCCTGCTGCTGGCCCCTGGCGTGCTGGCCGTGGGCGTCGGCGAGCGGACCTCCCCGGCCGGCGCCGAGGCCTTCGCCCGCTCCGTGTTCGCCGACGGCCTCGCGCACACCGTGCTCGTCGTCCCGATCGAGCAGGCGCGGGCCACCATGCACCTGGACACCGTCTGCACCATGGTCGACGTGGACGCCGTCGTCATGTACCCGGCGATGCGTGACACCCTGCTGGCCTACACCCTGCGCCCCGGTGACCCCGGCGTGCACGTCGAGGGCCCCACCCCGTTCCTGCGCGCCGCCGCGTCCGCCATGGGCCTGGACGAGCTGCGCGTGATCGACACCGGCCTGGACCCCGTCACCGCCGAGCGCGAGCAGTGGGACGACGGCAACAACACGCTCGCCCTCGCGCCCGGCGTGGTGATGGCCTACGAGCGCAACGTGATGACCAACGCCCGGCTGGAGGCCGCCGGCATCGAGGTGGTCGCGATCAGCGCGTCCGAGCTCGGCTCGGGCCGCGGTGGCCCCCGCTGCATGTCCTGCCCGGTCGCCCGCGACACCCTGTAGTGCTCGGCACGGCCGGCCAGGCGGCCGGCATGTTCGCCGTCACCAACGTCGACGACCTGCTGCTGCTCGCGATCTGGTTCGGCCGGGCGCGGGGGCGGGCCGCGGTGGCCCGCGTGGTGGCCGGGCAGTACCTGGGGTTCGCGGCGATCCTGGCGGCGTCGGTGGCCGGCGCGCTCGGGCTGGGGCTGCTGCCACCGTCCGTGGTGCCCTGGCTGGGCCTGCTGCCGCTGGCGCTCGGGCTGCGCGCGGCCCGGCAGGTGTGGCGCGACCGCGCGACGCCCGGGGACGAGAGGGACGACGGGGACGACGGGGCGGGCCGCGCGACCGGGGGCGCGCCGGGGCTGCTCACGGTGGCCGGGGTGACGCTGGCCAACGGCGGCGACAACCTCGGGGTCTACGTGCCGGTGTTCACCGCGGCCGGGCCGGCGGCGGTGACCGTGTTCGTGGTGGTGTTCCTGGCGCTGGTCGGCGTCTGGTGCGCCGCCGGCCGGTACCTGGCCACCCGGCCGCCGGTGGCGCGGGCGCTGACCCGGTGGGGACACCTGGCGCTGCCGGTGGTGCTGATCGCGATCGGCGTGCTCATCCTGGCCGATGGGCTGTGACGGCGGCCCGATCGTGGGTCCCGACGCGGGAGCCGCCTGAGCCGTCCGCGCGAGCCGTCAGCGGCCGAAGTTCTGGGTCCAGTACCAGCCGTCGGGGTCCAGGCCGACGCCGATCGTGGTGTAGGAGCAGTTGAGGATGTTCGCCCGGTGGCCGGCCGAGTTCATCCAGGCGTCGTGCACCTGCTGGGCGCTGCGCTGGCCCTTGGCGATGTTCTCCGCGGCGGGGCTCGGGTAGCCGGCGGCGCGGATGCGGTCGGCGAAGGTCCGGCCGTCCAGCGAGGTGTGCGAGAAGTAGTCCTGGCGCGCCATGTCCTCGCTGTGCCCCTGCGCGGCGGCGGTGAGCCGGTCGTCGACGGTGAGCGCGCGGCAGCCGGCGGCGGCCCTGGCCTGGTTCACCAGCGCCACCACCTGGTCGGTGTGCCCGGCGGGCGGCGGGGGTGGCGGCGGGGGCGGGGGCGGCGCCGGGGGCTCGGTGGTGGTCGGCGGGGGCGGCGTGGTGGTGGGGGCCTCGGTCGTGGTG
>DASWTI010000157.1:0-6158 GCA_036402215.1 Pseudonocardiaceae bacterium | reverse complement strand
GCGGAGTCGCGGCGTCGCCCGGGCGGGGGGTCACGCGGCCATGGCGGCGGCGAGCCGGAGGTACCTCGTCGCCTCGCCGGAGCGGCCCAGGCGTTGCAGGGTGCGACCGAGCATCAGGTGCGCGTACTCGTGCACCGGGTCGGTGTCCAGGATGTGCCGCAGCTGTGCCTCGGCCCTGGTGAGCTGGGCGGAGTGGTAGTAGGCGCGGGCCAGCAGGAGCCGCAGGGCGAGGTCGTCCCCCGCCTCGGCGACGAGGTCGGCCAGCAGGCGCGAGGCCGTGATGAAGTCCTTGGCATCGAAGAACATCACGGCACGCTGGTAGCTCTCGAAGAAGGACATGTGCCCCTCAACGACGGCCGGGGCCGGGGCATTCCGGCTGGGTCCCCTGCGCCCGCCGGGCTCAGTGCTCGGTGACCCGGCCGGCGTCCACCGCCAGGTGGCGCGTGGTGCGCACCGTGTCCAGCATGCGGCGGTCGTGGGTGACCAGCAGCAACGTGCCGGGGTAGCCGTCGAGGGCCTGCTCGAGCTGCTCGATGGCCGGCAGGTCGAGGTGGTTGGTGGGCTCGTCGAGCACCAGCAGGTTCACGCCGCGCGCCTGCAGCAGCGCCAGCGCCGCCCGGGTGCGCTCCCCCGGCGAGAGCGTGCCGACCGGGCGCAGCACGTGCTCGGCGCGCAGGCCGAACTTGGCGAGCAGCGTGCGGGCCTCCTCCGGCGTCCAGGCCGGCACCTGGGCGCAGAACGCGTCCAGCAGGCCGGCCTCGCCGACGAACAGGCCACGTGCCTGGTCGACCTCGCCGACCACCACGCCGGAGCCGAGCGCGGCGGTGCCGGCCGAGGGCAGGAGACGGCCGAGCAGCAGGGCGAGCAGCGTCGTCTTGCCGGAGCCGTTGGGGCCGGTGATCATCACCCGGTCCGCCCGGTCCACGCGCAGGTCGACCGGCCCGAGGGTGAACTCGCCGCGGCGCACGACCGCACCGCGCAGGTCGGCCACCACGGTGCCGGAGCGGGGCGCGGCGGCGATCTCCATCCGCAGCTCCCACTCCTTGCGGGGCTCCTCGACGACCTCCAGGCGCTCGATCAGCCGCTCGGTCTGGCGCGCCTTCGCGGCCTGCTTCTCGGAGGCCTCGGAGCGGAACTTGCGGCCGATCTTGTCGTTGTCGGCGGCCTTGCGGCGCGCGTTGCGCACGCCCTTGTCCATCCAGGAGCGCTGCGTCTGCGCGCGGGCCTTGAGCCGGTCGAGGGTGCCGGCGTACTCCTCGTAGTCCTGCCGGTCGTGCCGGCGGGCCAGCTCACGCTCCGCCAGGTACGCCTCGTAGCCGCCGCCGTAGGCACGCACCTGGCGCTGCGGCAGGTCGAGCTCGACGACCCGGGTCACCGTGCGGGCCAGGAACTCCCGGTCGTGGCTGACCAGCACGGTGCCCGCACCGAGCCCGCCGACGAACGCCTCCAGCCGGTGCAGCCCGTCGAGGTCGAGGTCGTTGGTGGGCTCGTCGAGCAGGAACACCTCGTAGCGGCTGAGCAGCAGCGAGAGCAGGCCGATCCGCGCCGCCTGGCCGCCGGAGAGCCCGGTCATCAGCTGCGTGGCGGGCACGTCGGGGGCGAGCTCGCCGAGCAGCTCGGCCGCACGCTCCTCCAGGTCCGCGCCGCCCAGCGTGAGCCAGCGGTCCAGCGCCGCCGGGTAGGCGTCGTCCGCGCCCGCCTCCCCCGCCGTCAGCGCCGCCGTGGCCGCGTCCAGGTCGCGCTGCGCGTCCGCCACCCCCGTGCGGCGGGCCAGGAACGCCGCCACCGTCTCACCGGGGCGGCGGTTCGGCTCCTGCGGCAGGTACCCCACCGGCGCGTCGGCCGGGCTCAGCCGCACCGCGCCACCGAGCGGGGTCTCCAGCCCGGCGAGGGTGCGCAGCAGCGTCGACTTCCCGGCCCCGTTCACCCCGACCAGGCCCACCACGTCCCCCGGCGCCACCACCAGGTCCAGGTCGCTGAACAACACCCGCTCGCCGTGCCCGGCCCCGAGACCCTTCGCGACGAGTGTGGCGCTCACGGTCGCGGATGCTATCGGCCGGGTCCGCGATGCCGCGGAAGTCCTGGTGTGCTGGCGTTCGACATGGGTCAGCCCTGGTCGTACTTGCGCAGCTCGCGGCGGGCCAGTGAGGCGAGGTGCACCTCGTCCGGGCCGTCGGCGAGGCGCAGCGAGCGGGCGCCGGCCCAGAGGGAGGCGAGCGGGAAGTCCTGGCTGACGCCGGCGCCGCCGTGCGCCTGGATGGCCTTGTCCAGGACCCACTCGGCCATCCGCGGGGTCACGATCTTGATGGACTGGATCTCGGTGTGGGCGCCCTGGTTGCCGACGGTGTCCATCAGCCAGGCGGTCTTGAGCACCAGCAGCCTGGCCTGCTCGATGCGTACCCGGGCCTCGGCGATCCACTCGCGGACCACGCCCTGCTTGGCCAGCGGCCGGCCGAACGCGACCCGCGAGACGGCGCGGCGGCACATGAGCTCCAGCGCGCGCTCGGCCATGCCGATGAGGCGCATGCAGTGGTGGATGCGGCCGGGGCCGAGCCGCGCCTGGGCGATGGTGAAGCCGCCGTGCTCCTCGCCGATGAGGTGATCGGCCGGCACCCGCACGTTGTCGAAGGAGACCTCGGCGTGGCCGCCGTGCGGGCCGTCGTCGTAGCCGAACACAGTCATGCCGCGGTGCACCGTCACGCCGGGGGTGTCGCGGGGCACCAGCACCATGGACTGCTGCCGGTGCCACTCGCCGTCCGGGTCGGTGCGGCCCATCACGATGAAGACCTTGCAGTGCGGGGACAGCGCGCCCGTGGTCCACCACTTGCGGCCGTTGATCACGTAGTGCTCGCCGTCGCGGGTGATGGAGGTGGCGATGTTGCGCGCGTCGGAGGAGGCGACGTCCGGCTCGGTCATGCAGAAGCCGGAGCGGATCTCCCCGTCCAGCAACGGAAGCAGCCAGCGCTTGCGCTGCTCGTCGGTGCCGAACATGGCCAGCACCTCCATGTTGCCGGTGTCCGGCGCGGAGCAGTTGCAGGCCTCCGGGGCGAGCATGGGCGAGCGGCCCATGAGCTCGGCGAGCGGCGCGTACTGGAGGTTGGTGAGCCCGGCGCCGTACTCGGCGCCGTGACCGGTGGACGGCAGGAACAGGTTCCAGAGGCCACGCTCGCGGGCGGCGGCCTTGAGGTCGCCGATGACGGCCGGGGTGTCCCAGCGGCGGCCGGCCTCGGCGTTGGCCGCGGCCTGCTCGGCGAACAGCGGCTCGGCCGGGTACACGTGCTCGTCCAGGAAGGCCGTCAGCTCCGCGTGCAGCCGCCGCGTGGTGCCGTCGAACTCGAAGTCCATCACGCCTCCGATCGGTCCGACAGGGCGCCCAGGCCCTGCTCGACGAGCGGCCCGACCATGGTGGCGAAACGCTCGAAGCCCTCGCCGACGGTCTTGCCCTGGGTGTGCCGGTAGTGGATGCCCTCGGCGACCACCGCCAGCTTGTAGAAGCCGAACGCCACGTACCAGTCCACCGCCGAGAGGTCGGCGCCGGTGCGCGCGCCGTAGTGCGCGACGACCTCGTCCGCGGTGGCGAAGCCGGCCGCCGGGGTGGCGCCGGCCATGGCCATCAGGGTGCCCCAGTAGACGACCAGCAGCCCGAGGTCGGCGAGCGGGTCGCCGAGGGTGGACATCTCCCAGTCGAGCACCGCGGCGATGCCGCCGTCGCCGGCCACGATCACGTTGTCCAGCCGGTAGTCGCCGTGCACGATCGACGCGCGCCGGCTCACCGGTACCGAGCGGGCGAGCCGGTCCCGCAGCTCGTCGATGCCGGGCAGCGGGCGGCTGCGGGAGCGGTCGAGCTGGCCGGCCCAGCGGCGCACCTGGCGCTCCAGGTAGCCGTCGGGGCGGCCGAAGTCGCCGAGGCCCACGGTGACGGGATCCACCTCGTGCAGCCGGGCCAGGACGTCCACCAGCAGGAACGACAGGTCGCGGGCCTGCTCCGGGGTGAGCCGCGCGGCGATCTCCGCCGGGGAGCGCAGCACCACGCCGGGCACCCGTTCCATGACGTAGAACGGCGCGCCGAGCACGGTGTCGTCGCGGCACAGCAGCTCGGTGCGCGGCACCGGCACCGGGCTCCCGGCGAGCGCCGTCATGACGGTGAACTCCCGGCCCATGTCGTGCGCCGTGGCCAGCACGTGCCCCAGCGGCGGCCGGCGCAGCACCCAGTCGACGTGGCCGTCGGTGATGACGTACGTGAGGTTCGAGCGGCCACCGGGGATGAGCGAGGCGCACAGCGGTCCGCGGACCATTCCCGGCCGCTCCCGGTCCAGGTGGGCCCGCAGCGCCGCGGTGTCCACGCCAGGGGGATCACCCATGGTCGGACCGTACCCCACGGGCAACCCCGCGCCACTGTTGCAAGTTCTTGGCGACAGCACTCCTCTGGCAGTAGCGTCACCCGGGTGAACACCGCGATGCACCTGGCCGATGGCATCGTCAACGCTCCGACGTCGATCCTCTACGGGTTCGTGGCGATCGCCGGCCTCGCGCTCGCGCTGCGCCGCGCCCGGGCCGACCTGGACGAACGCACCGCACCGATGGCCGGTCTGGTGGCCGCGTTCGTCTTCGCCGTGCAGATGATCAACTTCCCGATCCTGCCGGGGGTCAGCGGGCACCTGCTGGGCGGCGCGCTGGTGGCGATCCTGGTGGGGCCGTGGGTGGGCGCGCTGTGCGTGGCGATCGTGCTCGTGGTGCAGGCGCTGCTGTTCGCCGACGGCGGCGTCTCCGCCCTCGGCGCGAGCATCACGAACATGGCGCTGGTCGGCGTCGCGGCGGGCTTCCTGGTGGCCATGGCGCTGCGCCGGGTCGCCACCCGCGGCCCGGCGGGGCTCGCGCTGGTGGCCTTCGTGTCCGCGCTGGTGAACGTCGTGGTGGCGGCGGGGAGCTTCGTGGTGCAGTACGCCATCGGCGGTGACGCCGGCATCGGGCTCGCCGAGGTGACCGGCGTGATGCTCGGCCTGCACGCGCTGATCGGCGTCGGCGAGGGGGTGATCACCGCGCTCACCGTGGGCGCGGTCGCACGGGTGCGCCCGGACCTGGTGTACCTGCTGCGACGGAGCCGGAGCGAGGTGGCGGCGTGAGACGGTTCCTGATCGGCTTCGGCCTGGCGGCGCTGGTGATCGCCGGCGCGCTGTCGTACCTGGCGGACCCGGACCCGGACGGGCTGGACTCGGTGACCCGGCGGGGCTGCGTGGCCGACGAGGCGACCGGGGAGCTGTCCGGCGAGTGCATCGCGCGGGACGCCACGAACCACGCGCTCGGCGACGGCCCGCTCGCCGACTACACGGTGAACGGCGACGACGGCCTGACCGGCCTGGCCGGGGTGGCCGGCGTGACGGCGACGTTCGGGGTGGCGGGTGGCCTGTTCTGGTTGCTGCGGCGCCGTTCCCCCGCCGGGAGCGGGGACGGCGGGGGCACCGGCAGTTAGGTGGGCGGCGGTCACTCCCAGGCGCTGTACCGGCCCGGCGGCTCGCCGGTGCACGGGCTGCCGTCGCAGGTGAAGATCGTGGCGGCGCTGGTGGGCGTGCTGTCGGTGGTGGCGACGCCGCGCGAGGTGCCGGTGGCGTTCGCCGCGCACCTGGCGGTGCTCTGGGTGGTGTGGCAGATGGCCGGCATCCCGGCACGCTGGTTCGCGCCGCGCGCGCTGATCGAGCTGCCGTTCGTGGTGCTGTGCGTGCTGCTGCCGTTCACCGCGCACGGCCCGCGGACCACGGTGCTCGGCGTCTCGCTGTCCGTGGGCGGGCTGTGGGCCGCGTGGAACATCCTGGCCAAGGGCACGCTGGGCGTGCTGGTGTCGTTGACGCTCGCCGGGTCCACCCCGCTGCGCGACCTGGTGCTCGGGCTGCAACGGCTGCGCGCGCCCGCGGTGGTCACGACCATCGCCACGCTCATGCTGCGCTACCTGGACGTCATCGCCGCCGAGGCGCGGCGGATGCGGCTGGCCCGGGTGTCGCGCGGCCACGACCCGCGGCTGCTCACCCAGGCCGGGGCCACCGCGCGCGGCATCGGCACGCTGTTCATCCGCAGCTACGAGCGCGGCGAGCGGGTGCACCTGGCGATGCTGGCGCGGGGCTGGACGGGGGCGCTGCCGGCCACCGCCCCGGCGGCGACGCGCG
>DASWTI010000156.1:0-4115 GCA_036402215.1 Pseudonocardiaceae bacterium | reverse complement strand
GAGGGCGTCTATGCCGGAGTCGAGTTCGGACTGGGTGATGACCAGGGGTGGGGCCACCCGCAGGGTGGAGTCGTGGGTCTCCTTGCAGAGGACGCCGCGGCGGGCCAGTTCCTCGGAGGCGGCCCGGCCGGCCGGGCCGCCGGGGGCGATCTCGACGCCGGCCCAGAGGCCGCGGCCGCGGACCTCGGCGACGCCGCGGCCGACGAGTTCGGCGAGGCGGTTGTGCAGGTGGGCGCCGAGGGTGGTGGAGCGCTCCTGGAACTCACCGGTGGCGAGCAGGGCGATCACGGCGCGGCCGACGGCGCAGGCGAGGGGGTTGCCGCCGAAGGTGGAGCCGTGCTCGCCGGGGCGTAGTACGCCGAGCACGGCCCGGGAGCCGACGACGGCGGAGACCGGCAGGATGCCGCCGCCGAGGGCCTTGCCGAGCGTGTACAGGTCCGCGCGTACGCCTTCGTGCTCCAGGGCGAGCAGCGTGCCGGTACGCGCCAGGCCGGACTGGATCTCGTCGGCGATGAGCAGCACGTCGTTGGCGTCGCACAGCCGTCGCACCTCGGCCAGGTAGCCGGCCGGGGGGACCAGCACGCCGGCCTCGCCCTGGATGGGCTCGACCAGCACGGCGGCGGTGCGCGGCGAGATGGCCGAGGACAGGGCCTCGAGGTCGCCGTACTTGACGACGATGAAGCCGGGGGTGAACGGGCCGTAGTCCGCGCGGGCCACCTCGTCGGTCGAGAACGAGATGATGGTGGTGGTGCGGCCGTGGAAGTTCGACCCGGCGACGATGATCTCCGCGGTGTTCTCGGGCACGCCCTTCACCCGGTACGCCCACTTGCGGGCGATCTTGATCGCGGACTCCACGGCCTCGGCGCCGGAGTTCATGGGGAGCACCATCTCGGTGCCGGTCAGCTCGGCCAGCTCGCGGCAGAACGCGCCCAGCTGGTCGTGGTGGAAGGCGCGGCTGGTCAGCGTCACCTTGCCCAGCTGCTCGATCGCCGCGCGCACCAGCGCGGGGTGCCGGTGGCCGAAGTTCAGCGCGGAGTACCCGGCCAGGAAGTCCAGGTAGCGGTTGCCGTCGACGTCGGTCACCCAGGCGCCTTCGGCGGACGCGATGACCACCGGCAGCGGGTGGTAGTTGTGCGTGCTCCAGGTCTCGTCGTCGTCGATCAGCCGGGAGCTGAGGCCGGTGGTGTGGTGGGTGACGGTCATGTCACCAGGCTAGGGCGACGACCATGACCGAATCATCCGCATACCGTTGCGCCGCGCGGGGAATCGTTGCGCGCTCCGGCGTTCCGGCGCCCGATTCGTTCCCGGGCGACGCGGATCACGCGCGGTTAGGCTGCTCGGATGAGCGATGTGCGGGAGGTGCTGCGGCTGCGGCCGGGGGCGGCGGTGGACCTGGCCGGCCACGACCCGCGGGCCACGCCGGCCGGGCCGGACTCGAAATCGCAGGCCGTGGCCGAGCTGGCCGGGCTCGGCGAGGAGCTCGACGCACTGCAGGAGGCCCTGTACGCGGAGTCCCGGCGTCGCGTCCTGCTGGTGCTGCAGGGCATGGACACCTCCGGCAAGGGCGGTGTCATCCGGCACGTCGCCGGCCTGGTGAACCCGCAGGGCCTGCACATCGCCTCCTTCAAGAAGCCCACCGAGGAGGAACGGCGGCACCACTTCCTGTGGCGCGTGGAGCGCCAGGTGCCCCGGCCCGGTCTGATCGGCGTGTTCGACCGCTCGCACTACGAGGACGTGCTCGTGGTCCGCGTCGACGAGCTGGCGCCGGAGGCGCAGTGGCGGCCGCGCTACGCCGAGATCACCGCCTTCGAGGACCGGCTCACCGCCGACGGCGTGACGATCCTCAAGTGCTTCCTGCACATCTCGCCGCAGGAGCAGCGGGAGCGGCTGCTCGCCCGGCTCGACGACCCGGCCAAGCACTGGAAGTACAACCCCGGCGACCTGGTCGTGCGCGCGAGGTGGAGCCGCTACCAGCTGGCCTACGAGGAGGTCCTGCACCGCTGCGGCACCGAGGCCGCGCCCTGGTACGTCATCCCGGCGGACCGCAAGTGGTACCGCAACTGGGCGGTCGCCACGCTGCTTCGTGACACGCTGCGTGACCTCCGGCCCACCCCACCGCGACCGGGCTTTGATGTCGACGCGGAACGTGATCGACTTCTGCGTCATGACCCCCTCGGCTGACCTCCGTCAGGGCTTGCGGGGCTGAGTAGCGTCATGCCGGACGTTACCCACGGGTAGACCCTGGAGGCCGCGATGGAGTTGAGCCGGCGGGACGCGCTACGGGCCGGGGCGGTGGGTGCGGCGGCCGCCGCCACCGGTCTCGCCGGCTTCGGCGGCCTCATCGGAACGGCGGTGGCCGGTCCCGGCGAACGCCACGGCCACGGCACCACGCTGGACCGCACGCTGCTGCTCGGCACGCCCGGCGCCGGCGGCTACCGGCCGGTCGTTCCCGGCCCGGGCGAGGGCTACCTGGTGCGCGACGACCTGGTCGGCGGGACGGTCGCCTCCCGCCACCGCCCCGGCCACCGCCGCCGGCCGATCCTCGCGTTCGGCCAGCTCACCGACATTCACGCGATGGACACGCAGTCGCCGGCCCGCGTGGAGTTCCTGGACCGCTACAACGACCCGGACTCACCGTTCGCGCCGTTCCTGCCGTTCGAGTCCTCGTACCGCGCCTGGGAGTTCCTCTCCGCGCACATCAGCGAGGCCATGGTGCAGGGCATGAACGGCGTGCGCCGCGGCCCGGCCACCGGGCGCCCGCTCGCCTTCACCATCGCCACCGGCGACAACACCGACAACGTGCAGTTCAACGAGCTGCGCTGGTACATCGACCTGCTCGACGGCGGGCGGGTGCGGCCGGACTCCGGCGACCTGAGCCGTTACGAGGGTGTCGCCGACGGCAACGCGGCCACGTACGACCAGCGCTACTGGCACCCGGACGGCACCCCGGCCGGCCTCGCCGACGACCTGCCGCGCTCCCGGTACGGCTACCCGCGCGTGCCCGGGCTGCTGGACGCCGCGCGCCGCCCGTTCCGCGCGACCGGCCTGCGCACCCCGTGGCTCACCGCGTACGGCAACCACGACGGCCTCATCCAGGGCAACCTGCCGCCGATCCCGGCGCTGTCCGGCCTGGCCACCGGGCGGGCCAAGATCGTGGGCCTGCCGCCGGGCACGGACATCATCCAGCTCGCGCTCTGGCTCCAGTCGCTCGACCCGCGTGGCCTGCAGACGCTGCTCGGCGGCCCGGCCCGCGCCGTCACCGCGGACCCCGCGCGGCGCTTCGTGTCCCGTCTGGAGACCATTCGGGAGCACTTCAACACCAGTGGCTCGCCGCGCGGCCACGGCTTCGGCCGCTGGAACCTGGCCACCGGCAACGCCTACTACGGCGTCGACCACGGTCTGGTCCGCGGCCTCGTGCTGGACACCGTGAACCCGGCCGGCGGCTCCGAGGGCTCGCTGGACCCCGAGCAGTTCGCCTGGCTGGAGCGCGAGCTGACGGCCGGCAGCAGCCGCTACCTCACGGCCACCGGCGAGGTGGTGCGGCAGCGCTGCCGGGACCGGCTGTTCGTGCTGTTCAGCCACCACACCATCGGCTCCATGGACAACCTCGCCGGGCCGGTGCCGCGGGTGTCCGGCGCGGGCGTGCGGGACCTGCTGCTGCGCTTCCCGAACGCGGTGCTCTGGGTCAACGGCCACACCCACCGCAACAAGGTCACCCCGTACACCCGGCCGGCCGGCTCGCCGGTGCCCGGCGGGTTCTGGGAGGTCAACACGGCCGCGCACATCGACTGGCCGCAACAGTCCCGCGTGGTCGAGCTGATCGACAACCAGGACGGCACGATCTCGGTGTTCGGCACCATCGTGGACATGGGCGCGCCCGCCACGTACCGGCGGCTCGATTCGCCGGTGGCGCTCGCGTCGCTGGCCCGGCAGCTCGCCGGCAACGACTGGCAGGCCAGGGAGCGGCCGAACCCGGGCGAGGACGGCCGGCGTGGCACGGTGGCCGACCGCAACGTCGAGCTGCTGCTGCCCGCGCCGTTCCGGATCGGCGGCCCGCACCCGCGTTCGGAGGCCGACGCCACGGCCGACGCCGCCGCGGTGCCGGGCTGACGGCC
>DASWTI010000155.1:0-2569 GCA_036402215.1 Pseudonocardiaceae bacterium | reverse complement strand
CGGGCGGCCGGGCCACCCCGGCGGGGGCCGTCCGGTGGACCGCGCGGTGGCCTTCCTGGACGCCGCGCTCGACGCCTACCCCGAGTTCGGCGGCACCCGCCTCGCCCAGAGCTACACCGACCAGGCCGGGTTGTTCAGCACCGCGTTCGTCTACGACAACGCGCTCGCCGTGCTCGCCTACCTCGCGCACGGCGGCCGCGCCGCGTCGGCCCGCGCCCGGATCATCGGCGACGCGTTGCTCTTCGCGCAGGCCAACGACCCGCAGTACACCGACGGGCGCCTCCGGCAGGCGTACAACGTCGGCCCGTACGTGTTCTACGACGGCGTGCCGCAGCCCGACGGCTTCGTGCGCGCGGACGGCCGCGCCAACGTCGGCGCGCAGTTCGGCTTCCTCGGCACGGCCGTCGGCGACATGGCCTGGTCGGCGCTCGCGCTGGCCGCGCTGGCCCGCCGCACCCGCGACCACCGCTACCGCGACGGCGCCGTGGCCATCGGCGAGTGGATCCAGGCCCGCGCGTACTCCACGCAGCCGCTCGGCGGCTACCGCTTCGGCGTGGACGCCGCGGACGTGCTGCAGCCGTTCAGCTCCACGGAGCACAACATCGACCTGATCGGCCTGTTCGGGCGGCTCGCCGACCTCACCGGCGACCGGGCCTGGCGCCGCCGCCGGGAGCACGCCGAGCAGTTCGTGGCCCGTATGTGGGAGCCCGACGGCGGCTTCTACTACACCGGTACCAACGACGGCACGACGATCAACCGGTTCCCCATCCCGGAGGACACCCAGTCGTGGGCGCACCTGGCGCTGCGCTCCCGCCGCACGGCCGCGGCGCTCAGCTGGGAGGCGGCGAACCTCGCCGTGCACGACACGCCGGAGCGGGTCAACAGCACGCTGCTGCCCGGCCAGTCGTTCACCGGCGTCACCTTCAGCTCGGCGAGCCTGGTGGCGAACGAGGCGGCGCCGATCGCGCCGTTCCAGCCGCACCCGAACCGGCAGGGCGTCTGATTCGAGGGCAACGGGCACCTGGCGCTCGCGCTGCGGCTGCGGCGCGGGCGCGGGGACGAGCCGGCCGCGTGGCGCCTGCAGGCGTCCTCGGAACGGGCCCAGGATCAGCTCGGCACCGGCCAGACCTACGGCGGCGCCGCCATCCCCGAGCGGGCCGGCATCGTGTCGGCGTCCAGCCCGCTCGACACCGGCTTCGGGTTCGGCTACTACCCCTACCGGCACGTCGGGGCGACCGCCTGGTACCTGCTCGCGGAGCACCGTTCCAACCCCTACGAATAGCCGGGAAATCGCTGCTCAGAGCACCTGTGGTGACCGGGCATCCGGGCGTCCGGGTGGCCGGACCCACTTTCCGGTGAAGCCCGCCACGCTGGCACACTGCGGCGAGTGAGCGAGACCCCCCGTGAATTCCGTCGATGGCTGCTGGGACTCGACGACTCCGACCTGGGAGTTCTGCTCTCCTTCAGCCACGAGCTGCGCTGGGCCGCGTTCGTGCCGACCGCCGGGGCCCGGCCGGCGACCGATCTGGGCGCCGTGCGCGCCTGGCTGTCCGCCGCCTCCGAGGCGCAGCTCGCCTCACTCGCCTTCGACGCCGTCGAGGCCGCGGCCGAGCGGCTGATCACCGAGCACGGCGCGGACCGGATCGCGGTAGCCTCGCCGAATCGTGAGCAAATGGGCCGGTTCCTGGTCGCGCTGGGCCGTCCGGTCGGGCGGTTCGTCCTGTTCAGCTTGCTGATCGGGGACGGTCCGGTGAGCGCGCTCGCCATTCGTCATCGCACGGAGCTGGAGGGCGAGTTGGCCACCATGGAAGATCTGTCCGTCGCCACGCCGAATTCCGGTGGCCCGATTTCCGCCGATTCGGCGGACCGGCCGCCGCGCCGCGACATCGAGCGGGCCGAGCTGGCGACGATCGAGGCGCAGCTCACCGAGCTGCGGGAGCTGGCGGCCGAGCTGGCGACCCGGCTGACCCGGGCCGCGGAGGCGGTGACGGCCGGGCGCCCCGCCGAGCGCGTCTCGCCCGCGGCGTACGAGACCCTCCGCGGCCGCCTGGTGTCCGCGCTGGGCGAGCTGTACCCGCTGACGCCGAGCTCCGGGTTCGCCGACCTGGACGGCGCGCTGATGGCGTTGCGCGAGCGCCTGCCAGGCACCGGCCCGGAGCCGGACCGCGCGGCCAAGCTGCGCCAGCAGATCGCGACCCTCAGCGCCCTGGTGGCCCACGCCGTCGACGAGCAGCAGCGCGCCGAGTTCCGCCGCCTGCTCACCGAGGCCCGGTCCCTGCTGGCCGCCGCCGAGGCGCCCGTCGCCGGGTTCGGCGCGGATCCCTGGGCGGACCAGGGCTTCCCGGCGGCGTCCCCCGGGGCCGAGGGCGCGGGCGAGCAGGTCGTCACCGACGGGCCGACGCCGTTCCCTGGCGAGCCGGCGTCGACGTCGCGTGATCGCGGGCCGGAACCGGCGTGGTCGGCCGCCGGGCACGATCCGGCGCCCGTCGCGGGTACGGACGGCGCCGGCCTCGCGGGCGCCGGCCTGGGGGACACAGACCTGGGCGGCGCGGACCTGGGCGGCGCAGGC
>DASWTI010000154.1:0-4106 GCA_036402215.1 Pseudonocardiaceae bacterium | reverse complement strand
GGCGGGCGCGGTGGACGGCGTGGACCTGTCGACCGGGCTGCTCGCGGTGGCCAGGGCGCGGGCCGGCGACGACCTGCCCTGGCTGCGGTTCACCGCGGCCGACGCCACCACGTGGACCGGCGACGCGCCGTACGACGTCGTGCAGTGCGGCTACGGGGTGTTCTTCCTGCCGGACATGGACACCGACAGCCGGCGGCTCGCCGGGCTGCTGCGGCCGGGCGGACGGTTCGTGGTGCTGACCTGGCACCAGGGCTCGCTGACCGAGTTCACCGGCTGCCTGGTGTCCGCCGTGGAGGAGCTGCGGGGCGAGCGGCTGCCGAAGCCGGCCACGGCCTCCGCCGCGGAGCGCCTGCACACGCCGGACGACCTGCGGGCCTGGCTCACCGCGCTGGGGCTGCGCGAGGCGACGGCCGAGGCGGTGGAGCACCGGGTGCCGCTGGACGCGGACACGTCCTGGGACCTCGTGCTCGGCACGGGCCTGCGCGGAATGCTCGCCGGATTCGACTCCGATCAGGTGAACTCGGTGCGCGCCGGGCTGCTGGAACGGCTGTCCGCGGCCGGAGTGATGCACTTCGACGCCGGTTCGGTGCTCGGCGCCGGGGTGCGCTGAGGGCAACGGCGTACCATTGTCGCCCGGCGCGGGGCGGCGATTCGTGTCCGAGTGCCACGTGGCACTCGGCCGTCCGGCAGGCTGCGTTCGCCTCGTCGGGATGCTCGCGATCGGCAGCCGGCACGAGTGCGTCGTGCCGTTGTGGCAGCAGCCGGACCGCATCGATCCGGTCGGCGACCTCGCAGGACCGTCCCCACTGACCGGATAAGGTCCTTGACCAGCGGAAACAGCTCTGGTGGCTCGCGGGATGCCACGTGGCATCCCGCGAGGTCCTGATCGGCCGCGTCGCCCACCGGTGCGTCGCGGGTCGGCCGGCGGCAGTCCGACGCGTGCCGGACCGAGGTCTGTCATATCGCGGAGTCCCAATTCACCGGCATTCCTTTCGCGGGGTCGCGTTGCGTTTCCCGGCACGTTGCCTCGTTCCATTTACGCCGTCACCGATCCTTTATTCTTTCGTCAGGAAGTCGAAACGGGAGAGGAGGTGAGGGACATGCAGACCTACGCCCTGATCCTGCTGCTCGTGCTCGCGCTCGTCTGAGGCAGGAGTCGCCTGGCGGCCAACCTGAACGAACTCCGCCTCCGTGGGTACCGAACGGCAACACAGTGATTGAGGGGCGAGGACGGATCACCACCGTCCTCGCCCCTCCGGCATGCCGGCCGGCGCGCCCACCGCCGGCCCACCGCCGCCACCCGGCGGCGTTTCACACCGGCGGCACTTCTCATCCCGAACTCATCAACTCTTCACCCGGCGGGACAACCGTTCCGCTGCGGGACGTCGTCCCGGATTCCGGCACCACCCGGAATCACCCTCCGCCGCTCCTCACACCCCGCACGGGAGCATTCGTGAAGAAGTTGTCCTCCGCCATTGCCGGCGCGGCCCTCGCCGCCACCCTGGCCCTGCCCGGCACCGCCTCCGCCGAGATCCCGGCGCCGCTCGCCGCCGACACCGTCTGCGCCGGCTCGATCGGCGCCGTGACGGTGCCCGGCAAGCTGGTCGTCCCTGCCAACGCCACCTGCCAGCTGACCAGCACCCGCATCCTGGGCAGCTTGGAGATCGGCATCAACGCGACGCTGGTCGCCAGCCGGATCACCGTGGCCGGCGACGCCCTCGGCAACCAGGCGCGCTCGGTCTCGATCAGCAACCTCTCGCACGTCGAGGGCCACACCGCGATGTCCAAGGGCATCACGGTGACGATCACCGGTTCCACCGCCTTCGGCGGCGTCGAGATCACCGAGAACACCGGCCGGGCCACCGTGACCGGCGTGACCATCGGCAACGGCGGGCTGGTCGTCGACAAGAACCGCGGCGCGACGGTCCTGAGCAACCGGGTCAACGCGAACCTGATGGTGGCCGAGAACTCCTCCGGCGTCTCGGTGCGCAGCAACATCGTCGGCGACAACATCGGCGTCAACAAGAACACCGGCGGCACCGTGGTGGCGGGCAACCGGGCCAACGACAACATCGACTGCACGGACAACGTGCCGGCCCCGACCGGCAGCGGCAATGTCGCCGGCGCCGACGGCGGTGGCTCCAAGACGGGACAGTGCGCGGGCCTGTAGACCGGCTCGCGGGTTCCGGGCCCGGGCGGCGTTCCTCCCCGACGGGACCCCGCCCGGGCCGCCACCCGGTGATGAATCGGTGGAACGGGAGTCGAAGCCGAGGGGGTTCGGTATTTCCGCGGCCGGTCGGTGCTCCGCCGGGGCATGACGGGAATCGGGATCCTGATGCTGGCCGCGCTGGTCGCGGCGGGCACGGTGACGGCCGTCCTGCTGCGCCGGCGACGACGGCCCGGGCCGACGGCGGTGGACGGGCCGGCCATCGCCGTGCCGACGTTCCGCGTGGTGGCGCTCGGGCTGTCCGGCTCGGGCAAGACGCTGCTGCTGACGAGCATGTACCGGCGGCTGTCCACGCCGGGCGACCGCGGGTTCTTCGTGCGCGCGCCGTACCAGCAGCTCATCGAACTGAACCGGTGGTACGCGCAGATCGCCGACCCGGGCACCGAGTGGCCGCGCGGCACGTCGCGCGGCGAGATGCGGGAGTTCGAGTTCGACGTGCTCGCGCCGGCCGGGGAGCGGGCCACGCCCGTGGTGCGGCTGGGATACCTGGAGTACCCGGGCGAGCTGCTGACCGACCAGGACGCGCCGGGCTCCACCGCGCAGGCCCGGCTGCTGGAGGCGATCGCGGGGGCGGACGCGCTGATCGGCATCGTGGACGGCCTGCGGGTGCGCCAGGCGCTGCTCGGCGAGGCCCGCGGCCGGGTGGCCCTGCAGACCGCGCTGGACGCCATGGTGCACTCGATGCTCACGGCGAACTGCCCGATCGCCTTCGTGGTCACCAAGTGGGACCTGCTGGACGACCTGGAGGCCGACGAGAACACCCGGCTCGGCCTGGTGCGCGAGCTGCTGATGACCGTGGACGGCTTCCGCGACCTGGTGCGGCTGCAGGGTGCGCGGCGAATCCTGCGGCTGGTGCCGGTGACCGCGGTGGGCCACGACTTCGCGGTGCTGGACGCGGGTGAGGTGCGCAAGCGGCCGCACGGGATGCTGCGACCGTCCAACGTGGACGTACCGCTGTCCGCGGTGGTGCCGGACGCCTTGCAGCAGCTGGAGTTCGCGCTGGACCACGCCACCAGGGAGGCCGTGGTGGCGGAGGCACGGCGGCGGTTGCGGATGCGGCCGCTGGAGGCCGTGCAGACGCTCGGCGAGTTCGTCGCCCAGCACGCCGGCAAGCTGCTGGTGAACGCGCTCGGCGGCGGCCTGGTGACCAGCTCGGTGCTCGGGCTGTACGCGGACGCGCAGGTGGCCGCCGGGCCGGACCCGCGGCACGCGGTGCTCACCGAGGCCGACCGGCGCGCCGACGAGCTCATCCGGGCGCGGCGGCACGTGCTGAACGGACTGCGGCACCGGGTGAGCGTGCTGGAGGCGACCCTGCCGAACTCGCGGCTGGGGCCGTGGTGAGCGGCTGGCCGTTCCTGGTGGCGCGCGGGCGCACGCACGGCTACCGGGTGCTGCTGGCACCACCGTGGCTGCTGGACACGGCGGGTGCGCTGGAGGACCTGGCCGTGCCGTCCGACCGGCCGCGCGAGGCGGTGCTGCCCACGGCGGCCGGGCCGCGCGCCGTCATTTGGGTCTCCGCTCCAGTCACGGCGGCCGACCTCGGCGTCACCACGGCGGGGCACGACGGCGCGGCGGCCGGCCACCGCGGCCCGGTCCGGGACGAGCACGGCCGGCCGCTGCTGCTCACCCACGGCGTCGTGTCCGGCGGCCCGGTGCCGCCGGAGGTGGCCGACCTGTCCGCGAGCCACCGGGCCGCCGTGGCGACCTACCGCCGCGTCCTCGCCGACGAGGCCGGCTTCGCCATGGAACCTTCGGAACCGTTGGCGGACAGCGCATCCGTGGCCGGCGGCGTGGGTCCGTGGGCGGCGGCAGAAGGCGCGGGTTCCCAGGCGGTGGCCGGCGGCGCGGGTTTCCGGGCGGCGGCAGGCGGCGCGGGTCC
>DASWTI010000153.1:0-4055 GCA_036402215.1 Pseudonocardiaceae bacterium | reverse complement strand
GGCCCCGACGGCCCGCCGGTCGCCGCCAGCGCCGCCGTGCCCAGCACCGCCGCCGTGTGCGGCCCGCGCAACCCCGTCCCGTCCGGGTCCCCGGCGGACGAGGGAACGGGTGACGACCCGGCCGGCTCCCGCGGCTGCGGCGCGGCCGTCAGCCACGACCCATCACCCCACCGGCCGGTACCCGGCCCCGGCGGCGGCGCCGTCCAGCTGTCACCCGTCATGGCGTGCACCAGCCAGGCCAGCGGCACCACCGGCCCCAGGCCCACCACGGCGAGCGCCCAGCCGTCGAGCCCCAGCCCCTGCGCGGCCAGCAGGTCCAGCGACAGCAGCGTCACCTGCGCCGCCAGCAGGCAGGTCAGCAGCACCGCCACCGCCCGCGGCAGCGCCCGCACCGCCCGGCCGAACACCCGCCCGGCCGGGAGCGGCGGCAGCATCCAGTGCGCCGCGTTGACCAGCGTGAACGGCAGCAGCAGCGCCCAGCCGGCCCGCCGCGCGCCGCCGCCGGCCATGGCTCCCCACAGGTAGCCCTCGACGGTGCGCGGCACCGGCCGCCCGCCCGCGGTCAGCACCGGGCCGGGTACCGGCCGCCGCAGCCGGTCGGCGGGCCGCACCAGCCGCCCGACGCCGTCCCCGGCCACGTCCACCGCCGCCACCGCGTCCACCAGCGCCTCCGCCGTGGTGCCGCTCGGTCCGTGCACCCGCAGCTCCACGACGCGCGTGTCCGTCCCCGTGATCAGCACCACGTCGTCCTCCCCGGGGAGCGCACTCCTCGCGTACCGCCGGCAGGCCCCGCGTCGGTACGGTTCAGGCCGAAGCAACCCCCACGAGGAGCGGAGCCCATGACCACGACCGAGCACAGCAGGCTGCAGTCGATCAACGGGATCGACTTCGCGGTCGCGGACCTCGAGCTGGCCGAGTTCGGCCGCAAGGAGATCCGCCTGGCCGAGCACGAGATGCCCGGTCTGATGGCACTGCGGCGCGAGTACGCCGAGGTGTACCCGCTGCGTGGGGCGCGGATCTCCGGCTCGCTGCACATGACGGTGCAGACCGCGGTGCTCATCGAGACGCTGATCTCGCTGGGCGCCGAGGTCCGCTGGGCCTCGTGCAACATCTTCTCCACTCAGGACCACGCTGCCGCCGCCGTCGTGGTCGGGCCGCACGGCACGCCGGACGCCCCCGCCGGGATCTCCTGTTTCGCCTGGAAGGGGGAAACCCTGGAGGAGTACTGGTGGTGCACCGAGCGGATGCTCACCTGGCCGGACGGCACGCTGCCCAACATGCTGCTGGACGACGGCGGTGACGCCACGCTGCTGGTGCACAAGGGCACCCAGTACGAGAAGGCCGGCGTGGTGCCGTCCGCCGACGAGAACGACTCCGACGAGTACAAGATCATCCTGGACGTGCTGCGCGCCTCGCTGGCCGCGACGCCGACCAAGTGGACCGAGATCGGCCGCTCCATCCTGGGCGTCACCGAGGAGACCACGACCGGCGTGCACCGGCTCTACCAGCTGGCGGCGCAGGGCGAGCTGCTGTTCCCGGCGATCAACGTCAACGACTCGGTCACCAAGTCCAAGTTCGACAACAAGTACGGCATCCGGCACTCGCTGATCGACGGCATCAACCGCGGCACCGACGTGATGATCGGCGGCAAGTACGCGGTGGTGTGCGGCTACGGCGACGTGGGCAAGGGCGCCGCGGAGTCACTGCGCGGCCAGGGCGCCCGCGTGGTGATCACCGAGGCCGACCCGATCTGCGCGCTGCAGGCGATGATGGACGGCTACATGGTGGACGTTCTCGACGACATCATCGACAAGGCCGACATCGTCATCACCACCACGGGCAACAAGGACATCGTCACCGTCGCCCACATGGAGCGCATGAAGCACCAGGCGATCCTGGGCAACATCGGCCACTTCGACAACGAGCTGGACATGGCCGGCCTGGAGCGCCACCCCGGCACCCGTCGCGTGGTGATCAAGCCGCAGGTCGACGAGTGGATCTTCCCGGACGGGCACTCGATCATCGTGCTGTCCGAGGGCCGGCTGCTGAACCTCGGCAACGCCACCGGCCACCCGTCGTTCGTCATGTCGAACTCCTTCTCGAACCAGGTGATCGCCCAGGTCGAGCTGTTCACCAAGAACGAGGAGTACGACAAGGAGGTCTACACCCTCCCCAAGGTGCTCGACGAGAAGGTCGCCCGCATCCACGTGGAGGCGCTCGGCGGCAAGATCACCAAGCTCACCAAGGACCAGGCCGAGTACATCGGCGTCGACGTCGAGGGCCCGTTCAAGCCCAACCACTACCGCTACTGACGCGCGCGACGGCCGGTGGCGCCCACGGGTGCCACCGGCCGTTCCGTGTTCTCACCGGGCCCGGCGCAGGCCCATGAACTGCAGCTCGGCGAACACGCCGGTGTAGACGGCCATCAGCGCGGTCACCACCACGCCGGTCGTGGTGAGCGGCAGGACGCCGGCGATCAGCAGCAGCACCCCGGCCACCGTGCACGCGACGTTCGCGCCGATCACCATCCAGGTGGCGCGGTGGCTGATCGTGGCCGGGCGGCTGACCGCGCGGACCGCCACGCCGTAGCCGGCGAAGGCGAGCCCGGCCAGCAGCAGCGCCACGGCCGGCAGGCCGATCACCGAGTCCAGCCCCCACGCGGCGAGGGCGATGCCGACGCCGGCCGTCCCGGTGAGAACGGCGTCGGCGCGCAACGAGAGCCGCAGCAGGCCGTCGCGGGCGGTGGTCCGGGCGGGGGTGGCGGCGATGGTGCTCATGGCTGGTTCCTCCTGGGGATCGGTTGTCGTGACGTCACCGACCATCCACGGGAACCGCTGCCACCTCGACCGATCGCACTGCCAAACGCTGCCAGTTCACCGCCGACGACGGTGCCGGCGTGGTCAGCGCAACTGCTGCGCGCGCAGGTCGGCGGCGACCAGCCGGGCGGCGGCGTTCTGCCAGTTGTGCAGCGAGCGCTGCGGCACCGTGGTGGTGAACCACTGCCAGGCCTGGCGGGCCACCGGGTCGAGCCCGGCCGGTGAGGCGAGCTGCGCGTACGGCCGCATGCCCACGACGTACGGGAAGTACAGGGCGTTGTAGTGCCGCCACTCGTCGCTGGTGCCGAAGTCCCCGGCGTCGCGCGGCTTGAGGCGGGTGATGCTCTCGGTGAGCAACGCCTTCAGCTCCGCCGCGCGTTCCAGCGGCTGGTCCGGCGCGCCCCGCGCGGCGAGCCGCTCGTCGATCACGGCGAGGCCGGTCAGCGGGCTGGCGACCAGCCGGCCGAGGTTGCCGTAGTGGCTGAGGGCCCGCCGGGTGAGCCGGGCGAACTCCTCGTCGTCCAGCGTGCTCACCGCGTCCGGCGCCGTGTCGGCCCGCCGCGGCAGCACCTCGGCGGCGTCCCGCAGCCGGGCCCGGTCGTCGCGCAGCGCGGGGGAGCCGGCGAACGCCAGCCGGTCCAGCAGCCCGGCGAACGGCCCGGCCAGCACCTGCACGGCCACCGAGGCGGCCACGCTGCCGAACAGCACCGTCACGAGCGCGGCCGACGTCCCCGCGGTGGCCAGCACCAGCCCCACCTGGCCGCCGAACAGCACGCTCACCGCCCCCGCCGCCAGCAGCGAGCGCAGCATGTCCCTGGGCAGCGTCTCGCCCTCGTCCAGCGCGTCGGACACCGCGACCGCGACGCCCAGCAGCGCGATGTCGAAGCCCAGCGAGGCCAGCGCCACCCCGGTCGGCAGCAGCCCGAACGGCAGCAGGAGCAGGCCCACGCCGAGCGCGAAGAACAACGTGGCCACGGTCAGCGCCCCGGCCACCCCACGCCGCGGCCCCAGCCGGCGCGCCGTCACCAGGCCCAGCGCGCCCAGCAACGGCAGGCCCACCACCAGCGTGAACGCCACGTGCCCGCCGCCGATCGGGGCGGTCACCCCGCCGCGCGCGGCCAGCCAGGTCGCCGCCGCGGCCACCGCCACCGCGTACCCACCCACCAGCACCCCACGCGGCGCCGTCCCCCCGGCCACCGCGGTCCCCGCAGCCCCCGCAGCCCCCGCACCCTCCGCGCC